>CAYXSD010000033.1:0-4660 GCA_964466335.1 uncultured Spirochaetales bacterium | reverse complement strand
AAGCTGTCTTGGAAAGCTGTCTTGTACACGGCTTGGAAACCACCTCTGCTGCCGGCAGTTTCAGGCGCTACTAGTTTTTATGCATTAAGGAGAAGACCCGGCCCCGTGGACCAACGCGAACAAACCCTGCAGGATGACACTTTTAAAAAGGCTTTTCCCCTCACCATTCCCGTCCTCTTAGGATACCTGGCCATCGGCATTGCCTTCGGCCTGCTGGTGGAACATGCTGGGTATCCCTGGTATCTTGCTTTTCTTATGAGTGCTTTCATATACGCCGGAGCCGGGCAGTACATTGGTATTGGAATGCTCGCTGCCGGAGCGGGGCTTGTGGAATTTGCCGCGGTGACCCTGCTGGTAAACTCAAGACACATGGTATACGGTCTCTCTCTTATACGACAATTCAAAGATGCAAAGCCCTTTACGCCGTATCTTATCTTTGCCCTCACCGATGAAACCTACGCTCTTCTCACCTCCATGAAGGTCCCTAAGGAGGTGGACCGACCTCGCTTCTTCTTTTTCATTGCTCTGTTGAACCAGATCTATTGGGTCGCCGGCAGTGTCCTTGGGTTTTTCTTAGGCAGGATGCTCCCTTTCAGTACCGAAGGTTTGGGTTTTGCCCTGACCGCTCTCTTTGTGGTGCTCCTCATGGAGCAGTGGAAGGTCTGTAAGGAAAAGCTTCCCTTTTTCATTGCTCTTCTCTGCGGTGTCGCGGCCCTTGTCTTTCTTGGACCGGGGAATATGCTCATCGGGGCCATTTTCGCATCCACCGCGATTGTGCTCTTTGGCAAGGGGAGGTTCATTGCCGATGGTAACCATTAACGTTCTGGCTGCCGTGGGTATTATGGCTGCCGTTACCTTCTTTACCCGCCTCTTTCCCTTCCTTTTCTTTGCGCGGCGGGACCCGCCGGAGATTGTCCGGTTCATCGGGCGATACATTCCCCCCATGGTAATGGTGATTCTGGTGGTCTATTCCCTTGGAGAGGTGAACTGGCTTGAAAAGCCCCACGGAATTCCGGAGGTCCTCGCTATCCTATCGGTGGTGGTGTTACACTGGTTGTTTAAGAACCCGCTGGTAAGTATATTCGGCGGGACCATTCTCTATATGGTGCTTGTTCAAACGGGGATATTTCTCTAAGCCGGGGGAACCTATGCGGCAATTCTAAAAGGTGAAGTCTGAAAGACCTAAGGCCTTTCAGATTGAGAACTACTGAAAACTATGGTCTGTTTGGGTTGCAAATCCCCAGGGAATAGAAGTACTGCCCATCGGTCCAGCGGGAGAGAATGTAAAAACCGTTGATCTTCGCCTCGGTGGTCTGGAGGGATGTAGTTTCCTGGAGGGTCCCAAAACGGTCGATACTATGCTCCCGGTGAAGTGCCTTAATGCGGGAAGATACCTGCGCGAGGAGCTCCTCCAGGGCCTTTTCGTCGGCGGCTGTAATTGAATCGGGAAAGCGGAATTTCCTTTGGGCGGCACCCACCCCGACGAGGAATCCCGGAAGCTTCGGCGGGGAGGAGATCCACTGAGGGACACCACGGCCGTCTTTTCTAAGGAGCTCTTCGGGAGTAATAGGCAGGCCGGGTCCCGGTATGGGACTGTCCAATTCCAGAAGAAGATAGGTGTTCCGGTTGTCTCGATGCTCTTTCAGCGGGGTGACCTTTTCCGTCAATTTACCTGCCAGGGATTCATCGAAGGATATCTGTATATCCTGGAGATACCCGATCTCGGTATTGGTCTTCTGTTTAAGAAAAAAAGCTTTTCCGAGAAGTTCTACATATCTGGAAGCCTGTTCCGCGCCGTTTTGCAGCGCCTCTTGGCGTTCCTCCTCCCTGTCGTATTTCCGATTGGCCGAGGCGAAGAAGACGGGATTCCCCCCTCGCGGAAAGGTGTTCCACATCATCCCGGCCGCTTCGGTTTCGACTGCTGTCCCGATGTTTTGTGTTCCGCTTTCGCCGGCCGGCCCTTCTGTTTTCTCTCTGTTTCCTTCGGCCTTTCTTTCCTCTTGGCCGGCGCAGGAAAGAAGTAGCGACAGCACCAAGAGTACTGCCAAGACCGGAGCAAGAAGGACGGGGCAGCTCTGTCTTCTCGGAGAGGACCGGGGAGAAGCGAAATGTGTTTTCCTTGTATGGAGAGATAGATGATGGGGGAAAGAAGGACTTTCCCCCCTATTCAATTTCATGTTGTATGTGTGAAGACCCTACTTCTCCTTGGATGCCGGAGATTCCCCCGCTTTAGGCGGATTGTTTTCCAGTTCGTGGTTCAGTTTTTTAAGGGCTTCCTGGGCCTTGAATTCGGCAAAGGCGGCATCTTCGTTTCTTTGGAACTCTTTGGCTGCCGACTCTTTGAATTCATTCACATTGTACGAAACCATGGCGTAGACCCGTTCCTCTGAATCAACCTCTATCTTTTCCGTTTTTGTGTTGGTTAGCGTGGTTTCTGTAAGCTGCCGGGAGATAGTCTCTACAAAGTTGATGGTCTGGGATTCCCCGTCCGCACCGGCTTCCTGGGCGTAGTCGGTTATGGCCGCTTTTACCGTGGCGTTAATTTGGAAGGCAATGTCCTCCCGTGCCCGGGCAATGGCCATTTTTCTTGAAGAATCCAGTTTCGACATCTTCGCGGAGCCAACACCGTAGAAGGCGTCTTCCACTACCGGCGGATTGAGATACCAGCTGGGAATATCCATTCCACCTGTCGATTTCTCTTCCTTTACTGGTTCCTCTTTTGGTTCCGGTTGGGGGGCAGGTTCCGGTGCTCCACCGCAGGAAACAAAGGCGATAACCAAGCTCAGAAGCATGATCAGGGCCAACGCGGTCCTTAAATAATTGGATTTTTTTTCTTTTTTCATTTCGTTTTCTCCTCGAAAATTACCTTTTCGTTATTCTACATTATTCTACTTAGAAAGGTAGTACATTCTTGCATTTTTTTCCAAAGATTTTTCGAGTTTTATCCGAATTTTCTTTCCCTAATGTATGAGTACTAAGTTGACTAAGTCTAATAGTAAGACTACTATACTAGTATGATTCAAGTGAATGTGCATGAAGCAAAGACCCACCTCTCAAAATTTCTTGACATGGCTCATGCCGGGGAGGAAATTATTCTGGCGAAAGCGGGAAAGCCTTATGCTCGGCTGCTGCCGCTAAAAGAGCAGGAGGACCGACAACCAGGACGGTATAGAGAGAATGTACCTGAATCTTTCTTTCATGAGCTTCCGGAGGAAGAACTTCAAGGATGGAATTCATGAACCTTCTTCTCGATACCTGCACTCTCCTCTGGTAGCCCTTTAATCGGAACCCTTTAGTCCCAGCGGTGGGCATGGGCTGTTTTGATCATAGCCCGGATGTTTTCGTGGGGTGTGTGTATAGGGACTTCGCAGCCGCTTCCCAGGATAAAACCTCCCTCGGGAGATGCCGCCTTTTCTATGCACTCCTCTGCCTTCTGCTTTACCAGGTCCGGGTTACCCTGTAAGAGTACACCCGTGGGATCCAGGTTGCCGATTACGGTAAGCTTGTCCCCCATGACACGCCTGGCTTCCCCGATATCCGATTTGTGATCTACTTCGAAGATCATGGCGCCGGTTTCCTTGATAAGCGGGAAAACCTTGGTGTTGTTTCCGCATATGTGGAGGAGACTGACCGCGCCGTACTCTTCGCAGACGGGATTTACCGTATTAAAGAAGTACTGCTCCACCGGGAGGACGTACTTTTCGTACATTTCCGGGCTTATCATGTCCAGGGAAGCGGTGGAATCGGCGAGTTGCACGATGCTTGCCCCCAGTTCGAGTTGGCGCTTAACGAAGGCAATAAGGGTTTCGCAGGTTACCATAAAAAGATGATGGAAGGCTTCATCGTTCTTACCATTTCCGTAAAAAGTGTTGGCCAATTCAATGAGCATCTTCTCATTACCCATGAGATGTCCCGCCATAACAAAGGGACCGGTGCCGCAGCCCCGAATTGCTGCTTCCGGCCCCGCTTTTTTCGCGGTGTACTCCACCGCTTCCAAGTAGACATGCATCCGCCCATCCCGGTCCGGGTCAGCCGGTGTAAGGGAAGCAATGTCTTTGATCTCCTTTACCGCCGGTTCTTCCAGAGTGGGAGTGCTGTCTTCGTAGTACCGGATTTTTGATCCGAAGGCCTCGGCCATGTAGTAGTTGTCCGACTGGATTACCAAGGTATCGGAGCCGAAGAGCTCCCAAGCGGCAAGCTGCGCCTTAGCCAGGGCGACTCCGTCCCTGTAGCACGTACCGAGGGAATATCCCGCCGCCACCGTCCCGAAATTTCCCATGTAGGGTGCTGCGGGAACGCAGTCGGTTCCTTTTCTATGTACGGTGTTGTAGATTCTCTTCCGGGAGGTCATGGCAGTCCTTTTTTATTTTTGTTGTTCTTTGCTGAACAAATCCTCCCGGCAAATTGCCGAGAAGATTGCACAACAAAACTGCCGGAAAGTATACAATGACCGGGTGGAGAAGTCAACGGTTTATTTCGGGGTGTGTTTATTTCGGGGTGGTATTTCGGGTATGAAGTATTGCTTTACCAGGAGAACGTACTTTTCGTACATTCCCGTGCTTATCATGTCCAGGAAGCAATGTCTCCGATTTTCTTTTCCGCCGTTTTATCTGATTATTTCCTGGTGTTTCTCCTTTTTCTCAACTTTTCCGCTGCTTCT
>CAYXSD010000032.1:0-26634 GCA_964466335.1 uncultured Spirochaetales bacterium | reverse complement strand
TTTACAAAAGCCATTTTTCAAACCACTCGAAAGCGTCCTTCTGCATGGGAAGATCGAATTTGTGCGGTCCCGGATACCGGAGGGACCGGCAGTGTTTATGGGCGCCTGCTTTTTTATACACCTTGCCGATCTTTTCAGCGGCGTGTTCCACTTCCTCCAATGTGTAGAGGGGGTCTTCTTCAGTGTAGAGGAGCATTGTCGGTAGAGGCAGCCGCATGGAGAGGATATCCGGATAGTCCATAAAGCGGGGAAGGAGGGGAAGGTACATCATCCAGGTGTGGGTATGGCTCTTGTAGAGGAGGAAATCTTTCCAGGTGCTCATAAATCCGGCGCTTACGGCACACTGTATCCTGTCATCTATACCGGCAACATAGTTAGTCCTGAGCCCCCCGCCGGATAGTCCACCGCAGCCGATCCTCTCAGCGTCTACTCCCGGTAGAGACGAAAAGATATCCAGGGCCGTAAGATCATCGTTTAAGAACACTCCGGGCCAGGTGGTCCCGGCACAGAAGAGGGATTTGGCGATAATGTCCTCATGGACAGCAGCGAAGGCATTGTAACGGAGTACCGCCTCCGCATCCGCCTGCCCTGCCTCTCCTTTTTCAAGCATCTCCGCCCTGTCCCACTGGGAGGCATCATACCCCGCTTTCATATCCTCCGGTGTTAGTTCCTCTTTTTCCGTGGGGGCCATCATCATCCTCTTTACCACCAGCTCGGGGAGGTCCGAGGCACGTACCTTCCTGCTTCCGAAGAGGAAGGCCTCCGGGACCAGCACGGCAAACCCCCGTTTGGCGATTTCGTTTGCCCATGCGACCCCTCCGTAGTACAGCTCCTGATGTTCCCGCATGAGGGGATGAATAGAATCGGATACACGGGTAATTTTTTCCTTTCCGAAGTACTTAAAGGCCCCATGATCGTGGAAGGCAAGAACCCCGGGCAGGACGCCCGGTTCACCGGCGGGTCTCAAATAATACGCCTCAGTCCTCGGACCATAGGGAAGCTGCCACGAGAAAAGGGAAATATCCAGCCCATCGTACTCCCAGAACTTCTCCTCCCGAAAGTCGATAGGCTTAAAGAGTACTTCTCCTCGCTGCCCCTCCGTCCGGAACTCCCGCTTAGGAAGAGCGACATACTCGGTAAATTTTTTTCGAACTTCCTTTTGCCAGGCTTTTACATCCTCCCATCGAGAATCTAAATAAGAAAGGGGAAACTCTCGATCTTCGAAATCCTTTAGTAATCCGTCCCCATACGCACCCAGCATGTTCTTTCCGATATTCATTACGTCCCTCCAGCATTCCTGTTAGAGAGAGTGTACAATTTCTCTTTTTTTCTGACCAGCCGCAAAGGGGCTTATCCCATTTGCACACACCAAAAAAAACCGCTACCCTTAGGGTATGAACGTTATGGAAGAGGTCCTCAGGGACAAAATCGATCCCACGTTGACGGTGAGGAATTTGAGTGCTTTAGCCAGCCGGGCGCTGGGGCGGGAGGTCACCGCGAGCCGGGCGGAAATACTTACCGGAGGCTGTTGGAACAGGGTCATCGGAGTAGGCTTAGGGCCGGAAGAGGAAGAGCTGGTATTTAAAATTAATCCGGAGAAGGGAAACCCCGGTATAGAGCGGGAATTCAAAGTCTTAGGGTACTTTGCTGAGCACACGGAAATACCCGTTCCTCAGCCGCATCTTATCGATTCATCCGGAGAGAACATACCCGGTACAGTCCTGGTAATGAATAAGCTCCCCGGTAAGGTGATGCACCACAGTTATCGGTTTTTAGACCCTTCCGCGCGAGAAGGTATAAGCGATGAAATCGGCTGTTACGTGCGGGACCTTCACAAAAACAAGTGCACTGGTTTCGGCGGGGTAGAAATTTCGGAAAAGGAACGGCACGCGAACTGGCCGGATTTTTGGATCCCCCGCTTCGACAAGGTCTTAAAAGAGGTTGTCGATTCAGGATTCCTCAAACAGGATTTCCTTGACCGAGTTTCACAGGTTCGAAAACACTTTCCCCGCTTCCTCGAGATCGGGAATGAGAGCACCATATGCCACTACGACATTTGGTCGGGAAATGTAATGATTGATACAGAAGCTCATAAGCGACCCAACGGGGAGAGCATTACCGGGGAGGAACCTCCGCACCGGAATCACAAAAAGCTCCACCTGGTGAGCGGGTTTATCGATGTCCCCGGATTCTGCGCCGATTACGCGAGGGAACTCTCCTTCATGCTGATGTTCGGTGTGGCGGACCGGCGTTTCTTTGCCCGCTACACGGAAGCCCACGAACCGGATGATGGATTTGAGCTCCGGGTCAATATCTACAACCTGAAAATGCACATGAAACACATCACCATGTATCCCCGGGAAGAGTACTACCGCAGGGGCGCGGAGGATTGCCTGCGTGTTATCGAAAAGGCAGTGGGGGAAACAAATAAATCTTGACATGTATGCAAAATATATATACAATGCATGCATGAAACAGTATACAGTCCGTGGAATATCGGAAACTATTGACGCGACAGCAAGAGAGAAATCCAAGAAACTCGGAAAAAGTCTCAATTCCGTACTGCTGGATGCCCTCTCCCGAGGCTTGGGGGTGGAGGAAAAAGCGCCTGTCTACAACGATATGGATGATCTCTCGGGAACTTGGATCCACGATCCGGATACCGAATCTGCCCTGGAGGATTTTGAAAAAATCGACAAAAGCCTCTGGGAAAATGGGAAACAGAATACGTGAGAATCATCATTGACACGAACCGCTATAGGGATTTCTGCGAGGGGGCTATTGAGGCATTGGAGGTGGTAAGACGAGCGGAACGAATCTATTTACCCTTTGTGGTTTTGGGAGAACTGAGGGCGGGATTCACAGTTGGCAGAAGGGGAAGGGAAAATGAACAAGTACTGATCCGATTTCTCAACAAAAGCAGGGTAGAACTACTCTATGCCGATGAGAACACCACCCGTTTCTACGCCTATCTTTACAAACAACTGAAAACCCAGGCCACTCCTATCCCCGTCAACGATCTCTGGCTTTCTGCCCTGGCGGTACAACACGATCTTTTCCTCTTCTCCAGAGACAGTCATTTTGATCATCTCCCCCAGATACCCAGGGTGTAATGCCTACGTACAGGCGTAGAGATTGCTAGACGCAGACACCCAGTCCTCTAATCTTCCGCCGCTCTCTTTTTCGCTGCTTCAATAAATACTTTTATCATGGTTGCCTCCTGCTGTATTCATTATTATTCCCGTTTTCCCATCTCTGAGCAACTGGAAAAGCAGATTTCGGGTGGATGGATTGATTCAATTGCCCCATACTATATACATGGACAATTACGAAACCCATTACCGAATCGTAGAGAACGTAATTCGCTATTTGGAACATGAGTTTGACACACAGCCGAATACCACAGAAATTGCTCGGGCCATCGGTATAAGCACCTCACATCTTTCCCGGATATTCAAAGAATGGGCGGGGACCACACCCAAGCAATTCGTCCAAATCCTCACATTGGAACACGCGAAAAATCTCTTAGCTTCTTCTGCCAGCGTCCTCGATGCTTCATATGAAAGCGGCCTGTCCGGGCCGGGCAGGCTCCACGACCTCTTCGTTACCTTCGACGCTATTACTCCGGGGGAGTTTAAGGAAAAAGCAGAAAATATAACCATCGAGTACGGTGTGCATTCCAGCCCCTTCGGGCCATGCTGTCTTGCCAAAACGGTCCGAGGGATTTGTCATCTCTCTTTTTTAGGCTCTTCTGAAAACTATCCCGAAAAAAACGCGAAAACCGGACCCGTTCAAGGACCACTTAAAAGAACTGTTCCGGCTGAAAAAGCTGCCCTGGAAAGGGAAGCCCGCTTGATCTTGGAAGAGGAATGGCCAAAGGCCAACTTTATTAAGAACAGCGGAACAACGGGGCCAATAGCTTCAGCAATCTTCAACCCCTACTACCCGCAAAAAAGGAAAAGAGAGGGAGAAATTGAAGCTCGGCCCTTTCACCTTCATGTAAAAGGTACTAATTTTCAGATCCAGGTATGGCGGGCCCTTCTCTCCATTCCGGAGGGACAGCTCGTTAATTACCAGGATATAGCCTTCCTCATCGGCAAACCAAAGGCCTACCGGGCGGCAGCCAACGCGATAGCGGTTAACCCTGTGGCCCTCCTCATACCCTGTCACCGGGTTATAAGAAAGTCGGGGAAGATTCATCTCTACCGTTGGGGAAGCAGCAGAAAGAAGGCGATTATTGCAAAAGAGATAGCAAGAGCCCGGGGAAAAAGAGGGTGAAATAGCTAATCTGAAGCCTCGTTTACTGTTTCTAAGAAATTTAATTGAAAAAAATTATCATTACCAGTTGACAGGTCCGCGTGCCTGTTGTATATTAATTATGGGCATATGCTCATAAGAAGGAGGAATGATGCCGAGACCATTAAAACCAAGATGGCTCCAGCGTCACCATAGCGGCGGTTATTTCGGTCCCCAGCCGGGGCTTGGACCACACCAGGCGGGTCCGGGGAGTTACGAACTTACCCTGGACGAATTGGAAGCGCTGAGGTTAGCTGACGCTGAGGGAATGCATCAAGGAGAGGCGGCATCCCTTATGAATGTTTCCCGCCAGACCTTTGGGAGGATTATTACCGCTGCTCGGGAAAAGGTTGCCCGGGCTCTGGTCCAGGGAAGGGGTATTTATATAAGAGGCGGCGAGGTCAGAATAGGGGACCACAATCGGGGTCGTCATCATGGACCGCCCCAGGCGAATAATCAAAACCCTGGTACCGGAACAGGAGGTCCCCATGGGTACGGCCATGGCAGGGGACCAGGTAAAGGGAAGGGCACAAGATAGTAATCGGAGATTGCGGTTACCGCAATCAGACGGATGAAATAAAGATATCATTTTACAGGAGGTAGATTATGCCATACGGTAACGGAACAGGTCCCAACGGAATGGGACCAATGACAGGAAGAGGCGCGGGATTCTGTGCCGGATACAACAACCCGGGATACATGAATCCTATGGGTGGAGGAAGAGGTCTCGCCCGGGGATTCGGACGAGGACTCGGGTACGGAATGGGCCGAGGAAGGGCCTGGGGCCGACCGGGGATTGGAAGGGCAGATTTCGCAGCCCCCCCTGCCGCCCCCGGATATGATTATCCGGGTTATGCCGCACCCTACGGGGGACCCTACAACAAAGAAGACGAGGTGAACTTCTTAAAGGACCAGGCAGAGTACCTGGAAAGTCAGCTTAAATCGGTTAAGGACCGTCTAGGCGGTCTGGAAACAGAAGAAGAATAGCTTCAGAAACTTTTTTTAAAGTGGTACCTCAGATTTTCCACCACGTCCGCTCCTTTTAAGGATTTTCCAGGGAGCGGACTTTTTTCGTATACGCTTTTCCCTTTTCTAAATGATTAATTAATGTACAATACGGCCTAGGAGTTTTCAATTTTATGAATAGTTATGGGAGGGGGTCCTATCTCTACGAACCCCATGTTCATACAGCTGAAGTAAGCCCCTGCGGGAAGGTGCCCGCTGACGAGGTTATTCGGATCTACGTATCGGCCGGTTATACGGGATGTATTATTACAGACCACTACTACGCCCGAAATTTAAAGCCTCAAAACCATCCCGGGGGAACCCGGAGAAACCGGCAACGGCGGGAAGAATCCTGGCAGCGAGCTATGGACTGGTATCTTTCCGGCTACCGCCTGGCAAAAGAGGCAGGAAAAAGATACGACTTCGATGTCTTTTTAGGCATTGAGCTTACCCCAAACGAAGTAGCCGCAGATATTCTTATATACGGACTAACGGAGGACTTTCTCTACAGCCACCCTCGTCTATATGAGCTTTCTCTTAACGAGCTTAAAGCTTTGGCCGATAAGACCGATCTCCTCCTTGTGGAGGCCCATCCCTTTCGACCTACCGTGACACTAATCGACCCCCGGTTTCTTCACGGAGCGGAGGTGTACAATGGGAATATGAGACACGATTCGCAAAACCTGCGTGCAAAAGAATGGGCCCGGCAAAACGACCTCCTTATGATCTCCGGTTCGGATTTCCACCTTCCCGAGGATGCCGCGCGTGGAGGGGTCTGCCTATCTGAACGCCCGAAGAACATTAAAGAGTTTTGTGAAATGGTTAGGTCAGGAGCTGACTTAATAGAAAGCTGATGCACTCTTTCCTCTGAAGTCTTTCCTCTGAAGCCTTCCCTCCTTGTAAAGACTCAGATAGGATGGTTTTATGTTCCTATACTTTTTATCGCTGTTATGCTCTTTTATTATCACTTTGTAACTGTATCTCTAATTTCCGCCACTCCGAGCGTATTTCTTCTAAGAGTGCCTTCGTTTCGTCTTTAGACTTCGTTCCGTCTTTAGAGTTGATTTCACTTTCCTCTTTCTGTTGTTCCTCGGTCCGCTTGCACAACTCCGCCAACCAATCAAACCCCATGTTTAAGGCCGCGCCCTTCAGTGAGTGGGCCTCCTTAGCAACTAACTCCTCATTCTCAGCTTTCACTGCCGTTTTCAGGCTATCGAGAAACCGGGGGAACTGGTCCAGCGCGGTTTCGATTAACTCCTTGTAGAGCTCTTCATCATGAGAGATATTCTCTAAGAGCCTCTGCCTGTTAAACGATGTATTCGAGTTTTGAGAAGCTGTCTTTTCCACATACTCCCCTAGTACCCGTTTCAACTCCCCGCGTTGTATCGGTTTGGAGAGGAAGTCGTCCATTCCCGCTTCCTTTGCCTTGGCCTTTTCTTCTTTAACCACCCCGGCTGTAAGGGCAATTATAATTGCCCTTTTTGCTGCTTTTTCATCCTTCTCTAATTCCCTGATCCGTTCGGTGGCTTCAATTCCGTTTAACTCGGGCATCTGAATGTCCATGAATATCAGATCCGGTCTTTTCTCTTTGTAGAGCTTTAATGCTTCCGCGCCGTTTCTTGCTTCCAAGAGGGTCGCCTTGGGCAGCATCCGCTGCAAGAGCGTAGATATAAGGGTCAGATTCAAGAAAATATCTTCGGCAATAAGTATGGTTGTGTCTTTCTCCGAGATTACCTCTCGGCCTTCCAACAATTCATTTTCCCCATTCTCGGGAACCTCCTCAGTAAGGGATATCCGGTTCAAGGTTTTATAGAGCTCGGTCAATTTAATCGGTTTTACCAAATCATGGGAAATACCTAAAGCTTTGCACTCAGCTTGAATAAAAGCGTCCTCGGAGGAACCATGGAGCAGAATAATAGCTTGCCTTTCCGGGGTTAGTCCCAGTTTTTCTTGAAACACCCTAATGGTATCCAACCCGTCCAGGTAAGGCATATGATAGTCGACAATAATGACATCGAAAGGACCTTTTTCTTCTATAATTTTTATAGCTGAGTACCCGTTATCGCTCTCCGCGCATTCAATATTCAAGGCTTCGAAGGTATCTCGTAGAATACTCCTATTGTTTTTAGTATCATCGATTACCAGAACTTTTTTAATCTTTTCCAATCCCTTAGCAACATCAGCGTCACCATAGGTATAAGTGGTGTTTATAGTAAAATGGAACACCGTTTCCTTTCCGACTTCACTGTCGAAATCGAGTCGACCCCCCATTTTCTCAGCCAGGGAATGGGAAATCACTAATCCTAAACCGGTGCCGCCGAACCTTCTCGTTGTCGAGGTGTCTGCCTGGGAAAAAGCCTTAAAGAGCTTTTTCCGCTGCTCCTCGCCGATGCCGATTCCGGTGTCCCTTACTTTAAAATGGAATTCCCCCTTTTTCTTCTTCCCCTTTGAGAAATGTGCCTCTAACTCCACCTCGCCTTCTTCAGTAAACTTAATAGCGTTACTAAGAAGGTTTATTATAATTTGTTTTAAGCGGATCGGATCCACTCGGGCATATCGGGGTAGTCTCGGATCAATATTGAGCAGCAATTCCAGACCTTTGTTGTTTGCGGAGAATGTTATGATATCTATGCTCTCTTCCAAGAGGGCGATAATATCTGTTTCTATATACTCAAGCTCCAACTTCCCCGCTTCAATTTTAGAAAAATCCAGAATATCATTAATAATAGCGAGAAGAGACCTGGCGGAGGTGGCCGCCGCCTCAACGTACTGCTGTTGGCCATGGGAGAGTTCCGTGTCCCCTAAGAGTTCGGTAAACCCGATTACACCGTTTAAGGGTGTCCTTATTTCGTGGCTCATATTTGCTAGAAACTCCGACTTTGCCTTGTTTGCCTCTTCGGCCTTTGTCTTCGCGTCCCGTAACTCTATAATACTTGACTTAAGCATTGCCCTGCTTTCCAGAAGTTTGTTCTCCACTTCCTTTCGCTCGGTAATATCCGTGTGGGAGCCTGCCATACGATAAGGTTTCCCATTCTCGTCCCATAAGGCCTTTCCCCTTGCCTGGATCCACCTGTACGTGCCGTCTTTATGAAGCATACGAAATTCAGTGTCGTAACGGGGCACTTGTCCGCTATAATACAGGTCAAGATGATTGAACAAATCCTCTTTATCATCAGGATGGATGTTTCCTTCGAAGGTTGGAAATTCATTGATGAGCTCCCAGTCTTCATAACCAAGGATTTCCTTCCACCTCGGAGAGAGGAACAACTCATTTGTAGTTATATCCCAATCCCAGATGCCGTCATTTGTACCATCGACTGCAAGAGCAAACTGCTCCCTGCTCTCTTTTAATTGGGTATCGTATCTTTTTCTTTCAATAAATGTACCGAGGATCTCCGCTGCTGTTCGCAGAATACTAATATCCTCATGATCCCAGGGTTTTCTCTGCTTAGTATCATCAAATCCAATGAACCCGTACCAAGCCCTTTCCACCCACACCGGAATAATCAAGATTGATAGTATCCCCTGCGGTTCCAGGACGACCCGCTGCTCCTTTGGAAAGTCCTTCACATAGCCGGCCACTATCTTATTCTGAGAGAGGAGTTCCTTCCATCTCCCTAATCCGTCTTCATAATACCGCACATGTTGAAGCTCCGGATTATGGAGCTGTGCCTCTACACCATCCGCGCATACCTCATGGGTCTGCCTCATAGAGAGGATATTCTCATCATCGAGAAAGTTTTCAAAGATATACACCCGGGAGGCCCCGGAGCAATCCAAAATATAGGGGAGGGCCGTTTCGATGGAATCATCCTCCTCTAAAAGGAGGGCGGAAGAAAAACTGGCGAGACCTTCCTCATAGCGAAGCCTGTGCTTTAGTTTTTCTTCATTCTTTTTAAAGGCCTCTTCATACTCTTTGTTCTGGGTAATATCAATAGCCAAATCAAAGCGAACGTCTCTCCCATCTTTCCACGTTATTACCTGATCAATAATGTAAAAATGCTTTTGTAAGAGAGGATTGTAATGTTCCCAATGGTAAGGTTTTTTCGTTTTACGGATTCTTTGGTTTGTGCAAAACTCGCATACATCAGATCTGCCCTGAATAGCACAATAGCACTTCTCCCCGGTCACATCCCGCCCAATTAACTCCTGCATTTTCCGATTTGTAAAGAGTATCTCAGAAGTTTCAAAGTCGGATACGTAAATTAGTTCCGGAATCCCGTCGAGAATAGTAAAAAATTGGGACCGTTCCTTTTCCACCGTCCTAATAAGAGCATCAGGCCCATTCCCATGCAGGATGTTCTTTGCCTTCTCCCGCGCCATGAAAGTGTCATGCCTTCGTCCCACATCAGCATTTTCTGAAGCGTTATCCATACGGTCAACGTAATCTCTGTCAAACACCAACGAGTAGAGATACTCTTTTCCCTCTAGAGTTATTCTCTCACTGTAGACGCTCACTTCTCGAAGTTTCCCGGATTTCAACTTATGGGTGAAATTGAAATGGTTTCTCTTTTCGTCTCCGGCGGCCCGCATCTCCAGTTCTATCTCATCCGGGGAGAGCACATTTATTTCCCCAATATTCAACCCGGTAATTTCGTCTTTGGAGTACCCGTAATACGCGCAGGCCGCGGCATTGGCATCGACAATCCTGCCATTATCGGGGTCTATGAGGAGATTGATGGTATGACTTTCTAAAAAAAAGGCCTTATAACTTTCTTCTTTCATCTACAAAACACCAAAAACAAGGATAGTCTGTGTATTAGCCTTGCTCTACAAGTGTAGTCTATGGAAGACCAATAACGCAAGCTTAGAGGCCCAAATAGAGACGCTCCAAAAGTATTTTCGTTCCAATTCCGATAAGGATAAGCCCCCCGATTAACTCGAGCTTGTCCTCAAAGAGGTGTCCAACAGTATCTCCGATATAGACACCCCCAACACAGATAATGAAAGTGACCATCCCAATTATGAGAATGGGTTTTATAATGGCTACTCCTAAAAAGGAAAAACTCAAACCCACAGCCAGGGCATCGATACTGGTACTTATAGATAGAAGAAGCAGGGTGGGGAAATGAAGGCAGGTCTTCCTGCTGTTGCCATTACTATCATCGGCACAGGCAGCCTCCGCCGCAGGGCCCGCCTTTGGTCTGGTGAATTTCAGTGTCCCAGACTCCCAGATCATCTTTCCTCCTATAAATACGAGGAGCCCAAAGGCGACCCAATGCTCAACGGCCAGGATATATCCCGCAAACTCCCTTCCGGCCGCCCATCCGATAACCGGCATCATGGCCTGGAAAAAGCCGAAAAAGAAGGCAATACGCAGAGCATGCCAAAATTTGAGTTCTTTAATCATGAAGCCGTTGGCAACGGAAACGGCAAAGGCATCCATGGCCAAGCTGAGGGCAATTCCGAAAATAGCAGGGAGACTCACTTCTCTATTCCCTTCCTCGCCTTTACCCCCTCCTGATAGTAGTGCTTTACCTCTTTCATTTCCGTAACAAGGTCCGCGTTTTTCATTAGTTCCTTCGTGGCCCCGCGTCCGGTGAGGACCAGCTCCACACCCTCCGGTTTATTATGCATTAGGTTGATGAGGGCCCGTTTTTTTATGAGTTTTGATTTCACCGCTGTTACGGCTTCATCCAGAATTACCACATCATAGGCAGCGCTTCGTAGTATCTCCTCCGCCGTTTCCAAGCCCTTTTGGGCTACCCGGGTATCATCCTCAGTGGGTTCCCCGAAGACGAAACCGCTTCCGTACTGGTCCAATGTTACACTGCTCCCTAAAAACTGGATAGCTAACACTTCCGAATAATCGCCCTGCTTAATAAACTGACCGATATAGACCCTAAGACCGGCGCCGACGGCCCTTAACGCAAGCCCAAGAGCAGCGGTTGTTTTTCCCTTACCATTCCCGGTGTATATGTGAACATATCCTTTCTCCATTTCTTACCCCCACAGTAGATGTACATTGAAAATAATCCCAAAACTGAAATACATTATACTCCATAGCATGAGAGAAAACAGAAGAGAAATGGAAGCGGCAACCAACATAAGGTTGACCACTTTTTTAATATCCCCTCGCTCCAGTTCTTTCTTCTCATCGCCGATATACGGTTTAGCAACCAGCTTTCCAAAATACCTCGATGGTCCCCCTAGGCGTATTCTTAAAGCCCCGGCGACAGCTGCTTCAGGGAATCCCCCGTTAGGGCTTTCATGATTTTTCGCGTCCCTTAAGAGAATCCGGAAACTATTGCCGCTCCTGTCTCCCAGAAAGAAGGCAGCCACTCCATACAATAACCCGCATAGACGAGCCGGGAGAAGGTTTATTACATCGTCGCTCTTAGCGGCCCAAAATCCAAAATCCCGGTACCGCTCATTCTTGTAGCCGTACATGGCATCCATGGTATTTACCGTTCTGTACACTAGCGCCCCCAGGGGCCCGAATATCCCCGCGTAAAAGAGAGGCGCGGTAATGCTATCGGAGGTGTTTTCCGCAACACTCTCCACTACGGCGCGGACAATCTCCTTCTCCTCCAATTCCGCGGTGTTCCTGCTCACCATGTATCCCGCCCTGCGTCTTGCTTCTAACAGGTTCCCCTCTTCTAAGGCATTGAATACTCGAAGGGCATGTCTCATTAGGTCTTTCACCGCCATGGATGAGTATATAATATACACAGATACAGCTATTCGGGCAATCGGATTGATAATACAGAGCAACCCGAAACCAATCCCGCCGACCACGAGTAAAACCGACGACCACGCAAAAAACCCCGCGATTCGTTGCTTCCACTTTTCATTCTCGGGAAAAATCCTTCTCCATATCCTTTCGGAAAGACTAACTATGTATCCGATTCCCCGGACCGGATGGGGAAACCAGGAAGGGTCCCCCATAAGAAGATCAAGAAAAAACGCGGCTGTGAGAATGATCATCAGTATGGCCTACCCCATCACCTTGTAAATTTCTTCAAGGTCCGTTGTTTCCCTGAATATCCGGGCAATCCGGTTGAAGGCAGTTTCCAGAACAAAGTCCACATCCCCGTTACCCGGACTATTTCCCTCTTGGGGAAGGATCTCCAATCCCTTCCGCTTCCGAAGTCCGTTTATAAACCATCTTCGGAATCCCGGTGCGTCGAAGATACCGTGAAGGTAGGTCCCCCACACAGAATGGTCCTTCGCGGCATACCCGATACTCTCGTCTTTTTCAGTTTTTATCACGGCTGCAACGGAAGTCGCTGTCCCGCCGGCAGCCTCTCCCAGGTCAGCATTATTGATAAGCCTTGTCTCCCCATGATGGATTTCATACCCGATTACCCTTTCTCCCGAAGGGAGATGCACACCTCTTGCCTGGGAGAGGATCTTGTCTCCCTTTAGCTCCGTTCGAATGGGCAGGAGACCGAGCCCGCGGACCTTCTTCATCGCTGTTTCGATGCCCTGAGGATCGAGAATTTCCCATCCCAGCATCTGGTATCCCCCGCACACTCCAATGACAGTACAGTCCCCTTCCCCAGCGAGTGTAATTACCTCCTCAGCAATCCCCCTCGCCTTCAGATGCTCCAAATCGGAGGCGACATTCTTACTTCCCGGCAGGATCACCGCGTCCAAACCGGATTCCCTTACACCTCTAAGCTCCTCCAGGCGGGAAATAACCTTTAGTTCCACATCCTTCTCCGACCTCAGAGCGTCGAAATCGGTAAAATTGGAAATATGAGGTAGATCGACCAGGGCGATGGTGATTCCGGCCTCCCCACTGCCGGCGCGGCCATCCGTCCTGTCTTTGGCCCTTGATCCCAAGGATTCCTTGAAGGTCACTGAATCCTCCTCGGGGATATTGAGGTCCTCCAGATAAGGCACAGTGCCCAAGACCCTTCGACCGGTGTACTCAGCAACATAATCGTTAGCCGGAGCAAGGAGAGAGGCATCGCCCCTGAACCTATTTAGGATGAACCCGGCCACAAGCCTTCTCTCCCACTCCAGGAGGACATCCATGGTACCGACAAGGGAGGCAAAGACACCGCCCCGGTCGATATCCCCCACTAAGAGCACCGGCGCTGCAGCGTATCGGGCCATCTTCATATTAACAATATCGTGGGGTCGAAGATTTATCTCTCCCGGGCTTCCCGCCCCTTCAAGAACAATTACATCGTACTCCGAGGCAAGCTCGTCGAAGGCGCGGTGGACCACTGGAACCAAGTTTTTCTTTTGCTGATAATATTCCCTGGCCTGCATAGTACCCTGGGGCTTTCCGTTCACAATTACCTGGGAGCCGGTATCGGAGGAAGGTTTCAAAAGTACCGGATTCATCCTAACATCCGGCTCTATCCTGCAGGCAGCCGCCTGGGTTACCTGGGCCCTGCCCATTTCTCCTCCATCTCTGGTAACGAAGGAGTTTAAGGCCATATTCTGTGCTTTAAAGGGAGCGACCCGGTAACCGTCCTCCAGGAGGACCCTGCAGAGGGCAGCGGTAAGAACGGACTTTCCCGCGTTGGAGGAGGTCCCTTGAAACATTATCGTCTTTGCCCGTCGTTTCCCGCTTCGGGTCCTTGCGCCTTTCGCCCTGCTTTCCTCCGCCCTGCTTCCCGCTGACCCTTCCAGGCTCTCCCTCAATACCCGGACAAGCCTTTCGTTCTCCTCAGGAGTTCTTACGGCAACCCGGATAAACCGGTTAGGGACAGAGAGTCCGTCGTAAGTGGAACAGTCTCTGATTGCTATACCCCGCTTTGCCATGGTATCTGTCAGGACCCTGGAATCCGGGGCCCCTTTAGGCAGACGGAGGAAGAGGTAATTCGCCTGTCCCGGATATATTTTTCCGTCCCTCCGGATCGATGGAATTGAAGATAATCCCTCGGCGAGGTCTCTCCGGTACTCCCGGCAGCTCCTCCTGGACTCTTCCCGGTATTCCTTGTCCTGATAGAGATCCTTTCCCACCTCTTGGGCGAAATGGTTTACGGACCACTCCGGTATGTAGGACCGCATTTCGTCTAAGAGCTCTTCCCTTCCCAGAGCAAATCCGAGGCGCAGCCCTGGAATGGCAAAGAACTTTGTGCAGGAACGAAGGACTAGAAGATTCTCCGGCATATCTTTCATGCCCTTAGCAGAACCGCCTCCAATGACATCGAATAGCAAGCTTTTTTCATTCTCACAGAAATCGATAAAGGCCTCGTCCAGAGCAAAGAGGCAGCGGGGATACTCTTGTATAAAGCTAAGGAGGAGATCATTTGGAGGGATCAAACCGGTGGGATTGTTAGGCTTTGCCAGGAATACCAAGGCGCCCCCCTCAGCTGAGGCCTCCTCAAAGGCTTTCTCAAGATCTTCCTTACTTCCTTCTAACCTGAATCCGGCGGATTCCTTGAGGGACAAGGCATTCACCGATAATCCGGCCTGGTTAGAGGCGGTTACGTAGTCGCTATAACTGGGAACGGGAATGATTGCCCGAGGCATACCCCGGTCCGCGGCGACCCGGGCAAGGGCAAACATTACCTCCTCTGAGCCGTTCCCCGGAAGAACAGCCTCCATCTCTAGGGTGCCGGCCAGTTCTTCAGAGACCGCCTCCGCTAAGGCCGCTCTCAACTCGCGGCACTGCGGATCAGGATAGTGGACCAGATCTTCCATGACCCGGTTCAGTTTTCTTCGCACCCATTCCGGCATTCCCAGGGGATTAATATTCGCGCTGCAATCCAAGATTGCTTCTTTTGGGAGAGCATATGTCTCGGAGAGGGAGGTGAGATCACCTCCATGGTTGGTTGTTTTTTTCATATTCATCCTTTATCTCTGGTATTATACGTAAGGAAGAATTATCGGGAAAGGGGGGGATAAGGAAAAAATACTGTTGTTCCGCGGCCTCGGGAGCCGGAGGGGTCCCTCAGTTAGGAGGGAAAAGACCGAGGGACCCGTTGTATTAAAGCAATACATTGATGTTACCATCCCCGAGTGCTCCCAAAAACCACGGCGTCGGTCCACCTATTTCTTACCGCTGTCGTACCTCCCTTTAAGGAAGCACGACCAATTCAGCAGCCTTACGGTAATCAAGCCGGACCTATAACAGTGTTTTCGCAACGTCGAGGGAAGATTCAGCATGTAACTGGAATTGAATGGAAGAAGGATGATTAAAAATCTTCTGTGCGCTTTAGCACGATCTCGCTTATGCTCGATCTCTTCCGATCATTACCCGAAACAACCTTCCTCGAAGCGTTTCCAAGCAGCATCAGCCGAGGTATTCTGGCTTGACCCAATATTATTCAGGTCTCACAGTTGCGGGACAGCGCCGGTTTCTCACCGAACTTCCCCCCGATACCCGAAACGATTAGTTCCGGTGCCGATACTCTATGTTGCCCTAAGCATAATCTCTTTTCGAATTCTCGTCAATAGCGAAAAAGTAAAGTATATCTGTAACGCAGTATATCTGTAACGCGGTTGTTCTTCCCGCAATAATGGAGTATAATGCGCCTTTCTGTACTCATCGATATGCCCGGGCCGCTGGGGCCATGGGTTTTTCTTTTTCATCCTTCGAAGAAGGCGCCCAGATGGCATTTAGAAGGATAGAAGAACTGGTCAGGGAAACCGGCATTCCAGCATTTAAGACCTTGGGTATAAAAGAGGAAGATCTGGAAGAAATTTCAAAAAAATCTGCAGCTAACGGCAGTTCTATACACAATCCCCGGCCAATGAAAGCCGAGGATTACAGAGCTGTACTGAAAGACCTGCTGGGCAGGACATAAGATAGCTAGCAAAAGCAAAACCAATGGATAATAGCAGCACACCTTTTAACAACTTTTTGTATGAATCACTCTTTCATGAATACCCGGACGCGGTAATTGCTCTAAACCTAAAAGACAACAGCATCCTTGATGTAAACGAAACCGCGGTAACCCTCTTTGGATACAGCAGGGATGAATTCCCCTCTATGCATCTCGCGGACCTGTTTCCCTATGGCAAGAGCCAACCCCTCGTGCAGACAGAGGTCAACCGAAGACTCCTCCGGGAAAAGAGAATTTTTGAAACGGAGTGCACCGCTAAAAACGGGGAGCTTCTGGAATTAGAAGTGCTGAGCAAAGTGGCAGTAATTGATGGCCGGGAAATAAATGTCTTTATAGTAAAAGATATAAGGGAGAGAAGGACCCTCGAAAAAGAACTTCGGCAATGTCAATCTCTGACAGAATCGGTGGTGGATAGTCCTTCCAATATAAATATCTGGTCCTTCGATCGGGAGTATCGCTATACATTTTTCAATAGGGCCCACGAAAAGGGGATGAAAGAGGTGTGGGACCAGGATATTTCCATAGGGGACAGTATCCTTGATAAAATAACCGATCCTGAATATCGAAAAGAGGTACGGAATTCCTACGATACGCTCTTAAGGGGAAAACCCCTAATAAGTACAGACACCCTTACCAATTCCGAGGGCACAACGCAGCATTTTGAAAACTACGGGAGCCCCGTTCGGGACATCCGAGGCGAGGTTGCAGGCGGTACTATCTTTACTGTGGAAGTTACAAAGAGAGTAACCATAGCGGAACAGTTTGCGAAAACGGTAGCTCTTCTCCAATCGATTATGAACAGCCCACCGGACATCATTATCCTCTCTATAGACCGAGAATATCGGTATACCTTCTTCAACAATGCCCATAGGGAAGCAATGATGGAGTTTTGGGGAGCTGAACCGAAAATCGGCGATTGTGTTTTAACCTTTCTTACCGATCCCGAATACAAAGAGGATGTACGCACCCACTACGATAAGACCCTCTCCGGAGAAACCTGGTTAAATATTGACACCTTCCTGGACAGCAAGGGAAAGATAAAATACTACGAAAACATATCCGCCCCGGTGGAAAACGATATGGGCGACATTATCGGCGTAACCGTATTCATTATAGATGTAACCGAACGGGTAGAAGCGGAAAACCAGCTGAAAGAGTCCTTAAAAGAGAAAGAGGTCCTCCTAAGAGAGGTGCACCACCGGGTAAAAAACAATCTGCAGATTATCTCGAGCCTCCTTAACATGCAGGCCGCTACCATAGGGAGCAAGAAGGCGAAGAATGCCCTTATAGAAAGCCAAAACCGGATAACATCCATGGCCTTGATCCACGAACAGCTCTACCAATCCGAGAGTATCGCCCATATAGAAATAGAGGAGTATCTTCAGGCAGTCTCCGGGTTCATCTCCGAGTCCCACCACATTAAGCGGGAGAATCTCTCCATAATCTACGAAATACGAGAGCTGTCCGTGGATATCGACCAGGCCATCCCCATGGGGCTTATCGTGAATGAGCTTATTAGCAACAGCATTAAATACGGCAGAGAAAAGGGCAAACATACAAAGATATGGGTCAGATGCTATCCCGAAAGAGAAGACCGCGTTATGAGGATAGAGGTAGAGGACAACGGTCCCGGGTATCCTGAAGCAGGGGAGATCCGAAAAGTACGAAGTTTAGGATTGAAATTGGTGGAAGCCTTAGCAGAACAGCTAGGCGGTTCATTTGAAATAAACAACAACCCGGGAGCAAAATCTACAGTGGTTTTTCCCTTTCAGGAGCCGATTAGTTAAGAAAAAGAGGATACAAAAAATTAATCCAGTTTCCTTGTAATTGCAAATCTTTTCCATAATAGTATAAGGTATGAATGA
This sequence comes from uncultured Spirochaetales bacterium, assembly GCA_964466335.1. Classification (GTDB taxonomy): domain Bacteria; phylum Spirochaetota; class Spirochaetia; order SPDA01; family CAYXSD01; genus CAYXSD01. The sequence goes on along the minus strand of CAYXSD010000032.1, from coordinate 8,717 downwards.
AAAAGTCCTTATCGTCGATAACAGTGAAGCTTTTTTGCTGCCTATTTCCCGATTCCTTTCCTCAGAGGGCTTCGAAGTACGCACCGCAACCGATGGATTAGAAGCCCTGGATATCCTTGAGGAATTTCACCCCGATTATATGTTTATTGATCTCGTTATGCCGAAACTAAGGGGTGAGAAGCTTTGCAATATCATTAAAAGTAAAAAAGATTACCAGGACATCTTTTTAGTAATCCTTTCGGGTATTGCCGCGGAGGACATTTCCAGCTGTAACGACTACGGCGCAGATGCCTGCATTGCCAAAGGTCCCTTTAAGAAGATGCAGGATTATCTTCTCAAGGTCATAAAAGAGAAAAACAACCTAACGAAGGGAACCATCCTAGGAATGGAGGATGTATACAAACGGGAAATTACCCAAGAACTACTGGTAAGCGGAAAACATAACAACATCGTCCTTACCAACATTTCTGACGGCATTTTAGAGATAGCTGTAGACGGAAAAATCCTCTCCGCCAATCCAAAGGCCCTCCACATCTTCGACAAAAGAGAGAGCGATATCCTGGCAACTGATTTCTTTACACTCCTACCGGAGGGGGCAAAAGGACCAATGCATGACCTCTTCGAAAAGGCCGTTGAAGTCCGTGAAAACGAGCCGGTGGATTACATCCTGGCCATAGAGGACCGGCATATTGTAGTCAATGTGATCTATGTGGAAGACCATGAAGTTACCATTTACATTGTTGTCCTCCGGGATATTACAGCGTATAAGAAGATCGAACAGGACCTTACCCGGTCCTTAGAAGAAAAGGAAGTCCTCCTTAGAGAGACTTTTCATCGTATTAAGAACAACCTTACCATGATTGCAAGTCTTATAAACCTTGAATCGGGAAGGCTCTCCACGAAGGAAGATAAATCCATTTTTAGGGACATTATATCCAGAATAGAATCCATCTCCCTTATTCACGAGAAACTCCACCATAGTATCGACATGACCACCATCGATTTAAGTGAATACCTAAAGGAACTTGTCCACAATATCTTTTCTGTTACCGCCCAACCCGCGGACTCCATCAACATCGATTTGGACATACCTTCCATAAAGGTCTCCTTTAACGAGGTAGTACCCATAGCACTGATTGTTTCTGAACTCCTCACCAACGCTATCAAGTACGGTTTTCCACCGGAATGGGAGCGGGAAAAAGAGCGGAAAGAAGAAAAGCGGATATTTCTCACCGTGTCCTGCCAAGACAACCAATGCCGGTTGACTTTCGGTGACAACGGGGTGGGTCTTCCACAGGACTTCTCGATTTCCTCTCTGAACACTTTAGGACTAACCCTAGTTGAGACCCTGACTAACCAGATGGAGGGGAAACTGGAACTCTCCCGTAATGGCGGTGCGGTATTTCATATTACATTTCCTGTAAACACCCATAATTAGGCGTTGCGGTCTCTGAATTTTGATCTCCCCGTATTGACTTTTTTTTCTCGCCTAAGTATAGTTGACCCATGACTGTATCTATGCGTAGAAACACTTGGTGGCGGCGATTATATTCCTCGGACCGGAAAAAAGAAGGATTCTTATGAATCCATGTTCTTAAGCCGGTCCTGGTTTTAATGGGGCCGGCCATACGGAAGATAAGCCGTTTGGGAGAAGTTCCCGGACGGCTTTTTTTTATACCGACCCTTGCGGGTCCTGTTCCAATAACACCGCGGGACCAAAAGAGAAACGGCATTTTCGATAAATAAGGGAGATATAACATGAAAACAGAACAAAAAAAGAAGGGACCAACACATCCCTTTTTTAACCTGGAAGAGGGGACGGGAAGGAAGGACGGAATTATTAAAATACTCGCGGGAGAGAGGTTCACCCCCTTCGCTCTGGCTAAAAAGATGAAAGCCCGGGTCGTATTGGAATCTTCATCCTTTAAAAAAGGAAGAGAGCGATACTCCCTCCTCCTCGTTCGGGAGGCATTCTCTGTAATACAGGAGGGAAACGACCTCTACATGGAACGGGAGGGAAAACGGTACAGGCTCAAAGCGGCTGCCCGGGACATTCTGGACGTACTCTACTACTTCGCCCGGCAGCATCCTCCCCTCCACCAGGACATACCCATGCCTGCCGGCGGTATTGGGTTTCTCTCCTACGAATTTGCCCGGTTCTGCGACACTATCAGGATACGTGAAAAGGAAGACCCGCTTGAACTCCCGGATGCGGCCTTTATCTTCGGTCACATCTTTATCATTTTCGACCACTACACGGACATTATTTATCTTATGGGACTTAATTATAAAGAGCATGAAATAGATTTAGAGAGGGCGATGGAGGAGACAGAAGCCCAGTTGAATGACCTCAATTTCAATTACCTGGCAGCGGAAGAGCATGAGTACGAGGGAGTGAAAAAGGAACAGAACGGAGAGAAAGAAGAATATCAGCGCGGAGTAGAACTGGTAAAAGACGAAATCATTAAGGGGAACCTCCTTCAGGGGGTCCTCTCCAGACGCTTGTACATCTCTTCCGCCATTCCGGCCCTGGAAGCCTATAAGAAACTTCGGTCCACCAATCCATCTCCCTATTTATTCTACATTGATTTCGGAGATTACCAACTCTTCGGCTCCTCCCCGGAGGTCCATGTTCGGGTAAAAGACGGCAGGGCGGAAATCCACCCTATTGCCGGGACCCGAAGGAGAGGGGCCACTCCCGCGGAAGATATAGAATTAGAGAAGGAACTTTTGGAAGACGAGAAGGAAAGGGCGGAACACCTGATGCTGGTAGATCTGGCAAGGAACGATTTGGGCCGTTTCTGTGTCCCCGGTTCCATTACCGTCGATCAGTACATGGAGGTAGAGCATTTTTCCCATGTCATGCACATCGTCTCTAAAGTCAGCGGTGATGTGGAGAAGGGATTAACCGGAGCGGACGCGGTCCGAGCAACCTTTCCGGCGGGGACCGTATCCGGAGCTCCGAAGATTCGAGCGGTAGAGGTGATAGACGGAATAGAAACCGAACCGCGCCGCTTTTACGCCGGGTTGGTGGGATATATGGAACCGGACGGTGGTGTAGATACCTGCATTACCATTAGGAGCGGTCTGAAGAAGGGGGATCTCCTTGTACTGCAGGCGGGAGCGGGTATTGTCTACGATTCTGTCCCGGAAAGGGAATACGAGGAAACCAACGAAAAAATACGGGCATTAGCGGTGGCCGTAGGAGTGGAGGGGTAATATGATCGTCCTGATAGATAATTACGACAGTTTCACCTACAATATTTTCCAGTATCTCAAAGAAATAACCTCTCAGGAGGTCCGAGTAGCAAGAAACGACAGAATAACCCTGGATGAGATAAAACGCATGGACCCGGAGGCAATTATTATCGGTCCCGGTCCGGGTCTACCTGGAGAGGCAGGAATTTCCGAGGGAATTATCCGCTTCTTCAAGGGGAAAGTGCCTCTTTTGGGAATCTGTCTCGGCCACCAAGCCATTGTCCACGCTTTAGGCGGAAAGATAGAGAGGGCAAAACATATCGTCCACGGGAAGGCGGAAAGAATTCAGCTCGACGGAAAGGGAATATTCAGGACCCTTCCCTCCCCTTCGGTGTTCACCAGGTACCACTCCCTGGTTGCCGAAAAAGACACCCTCCCGGCGGAGTTAGAGATTACTGCTAAGAGCGAGGACGGTGAAATTATGGGAGTGAGGCATAGAAAATATGTAATGGAGGGAATCCAGTTCCACCCGGAATCTATAGCCTCCGAATACGGAAAGAAACTCTTGGGACATTTTCTGGAGTATCAGCGGGAACCCTTTCCCATAAAAGAAAGAATGGTCTCCTTAATCAACGGAGAAGATCTTACGTTTGAATCAGCAAAGGGGTTTATGGAGGAGCTTACCGCGGGAAATTTGACCCCGGCGAGAATTTCCGGTTTTCTTGTGGCCCTCAACGCCAAAGGGATTACAGCGGATGAAATCGCCGGTTGTGCTTCAGTTCTTCAGAAAAAGCGAACATTTCTAAAATCGAGCCTCCCCGTTCTCGATACCTGCGGCACCGGGGGAGACGGCGCGGGGACCTTTAACATCTCTTCCATGGCCGCTCTTGTCGCTGCCGCCTCCGGCGCAACAGTGGCAAAACATGGGAACCGGGCGGTGAGTTCTTTAAGCGGAAGCGCGGATTTTTACAGAGAACTGGGAATATCCATCGATCTTAGCCCTGACGATTCCAAAAAACTTTTGGAGAGGACCAACTTTGCCTTTCTCTTCGCCCCCATCTACCACGGTGCCATGCGGCATGCCGCGCTTGTAAGAAGGGAACTGGGTTTCAAGACCATTATGAACCTCCTCGGTCCCCTGGTAAATCCGGCGGGGGCGGCCTACCAGCTGATCGGTGTTTTTGACGAGGCTTACTGTGTACCTGTGGCAGAGGCAGCGGTAACGCTCGGGGTAAAACGGGTGTTGGTCGTCCACGGAAGAGACGGACTGGATGAAATCTCCGTTTCCGCTCCGACGAAGACAGTCTACGCTGATTCCACGGGCACAGTAGAAGAGGGTGAATTCAACCCCAAAGACCACGGTTTCCCCCTCTATGCCCTACAGGACCTTCAAGGCGGAACGGCAGAGGAGAATGCCGAGGAAGCGAAAAAACTCCTTACCGGCAGGGGAAAAGAGGCGGTAAGGGACTCGGTCCTCTTAAATGCCGGGGCGGCGCTCTTCGTCTACGGCGCGGCGGAGTCGATTATAAAGGGATACCAGAAAGCGGAGCAGGCCCTTACTTCCGGAAAGGTCGCGGAGAAGGTGGAAGAAATTATCACCGGAATTGGTGAGGTGAGCGCGTGAGCGTACTGGAAAAGATCGTGAAGAATCGGGCCGCCCGGGTTAGCAGAGAGGGGCCCAGCCTGGGAATTCCGGTCCCGCGGAAGAGGGAGCTCCCGCTTGTCCCCTTTGATCGGGAGCCCTTTCTCATTGCCGAATTGAAACGCAAATCTCCCTCCCGGGGCAATATCGACCCCCTCTTTAACCCGGTGGAAAAAGTCGCCTCCTACCGCACCGGCGAGGCGGCCCTTACGCCAAAAAGCCTCAGCGTCCTCACCGAGGAGGATTTTTTCGGAGGCTCCCTGGAAGACCTTATGGCGGTAAAGCAGGCCTTTCCCCGCCTGGCCGTCCTGAGAAAAGACTTTCTTCTCTCTGTTGAAGACATCGATGTATCCTACAGGGCCGGCGCGGACGCGGTCCTTCTCATAACGCGGGTCCTCAAAGAAAAGACCCTCCGGGAAATGCACCAGCAGGCGCTCTCCCTGGGCTTAACAGCTCTGATAGAACTTCACTCCGAAGATGATGTAAAGAAAGTGAAATCCCTAAAACCAAGACTCGTAGGCATAAACGCTCGGAACCTCTCGACCTTTACCGTGGACCCTCTTCATCCGGTAAAGCTTACATCCAAAATAAGCTGGGAGACTGAAGTGGTCTACGAATCCGGGATCAATGGAGCGGAATGCGCCAGGTTCGCCGGCCGGGCCGGATTTGCCGGTATTCTCGTGGGAGAAACAATCGTAAAGGCCCCGGAAAGGGTGTCCGAAATAATCAAAGGATTTCGCTTGGGGAAGGAGGAGCATAAGAAGGATGAAAGGAAGCAGAAAGAGAGGGGGACGAAAGGATTCTTTTGGAATGAACTCCTCCGCCGTGTACAGAGCGGGATCCCGCTGGTGAAAATCTGCGGACTCACCCGGAAGGAAGATGTCCTCGCGGCAGACAGGGCCGGCGCGGATATCCTCGGGTTCATTCTTGCCCCTTCTCCTCGCAGGACAACACCGGATTTCCTCCGGAGCATCCCGGCCACTGATGCCCTAAAGGTTGCCGTTTTGGTCGGCACCGAGGGAGTGAAAGAATTAAGGATTTCTTCCCTGCTTGAAGACGGGAACATCGATGCTGTCCAGTTTCACGGCAAAGAGGACCCAGCGGAATGCGCGGCTGCGGCCTTTCCCTACTACAAAGCCCTCTCTGTGGAAAAGCCGAAGGATATAGAGCGGATAGGGGAGTTTTATTCTCCCCGGGTCCTGATCGATGCCTCCTATCGGGGAAAATCCGGGGGAACGGGCAGGCTGATCGATGGGACCCTGGTAACTGAGGCCGGTAGAAGGGGACCTCTCTGGCTTGCCGGAGGACTTGGGCCGAAGAACATCGGCAATATTATACGCGCCCATAATCCTGAGCTGGTCGATGCGTCCAGTTGCCTGGAATGCAAACCGGGAGAGAAGGACGTGAATCTGCTTAGAGAATTTATAGACATCGCGAAGGGAAGAAAAAAATGAACTACTACAACAACTACTTTGGTCACTTCGGGGGACGCTATGTAGCAGATATGCTCCACGCGCCCCTTGAAGAGCTGGAATCATCTTTTGTAAAGACCCAAGACGATTGCACATTTCAGAATGAGCTACAACAGCTGCAGAGGGACTTCGTCGGCCGTCCTACACCGCTTCTCTTTGCGGAAAATACCACCCTGGCCTTAGGGGGAGGGTTAATCTATATTAAACTGGAGGGACTTGCCAATACCGGCGCGCATAAAATCAACAACGCCCTGGGACAAGTCCTGCTGGCTAAAAAGATGGGAAAAAAGCGGATAATAGCGGAGACCGGGGCGGGACAGCACGGGGTCGCCGCCGCGGCGGTCTGCGCGAAATTCGGCATACCCTGCCGGGTCTACATGGGCGAAGTAGACATGGACCGTCAGCGGCCCAATGTGTATCTTATGGAGCTCTTCGGCGCGGAGGTCACCCCCGTAACTGGCGGAAGCAGAACGCTGAAGGACGCCGTTAACGAGGCCCTCCGGGATTGGGCTTCATCCTTCACCGATACCCATTACCTTCTCGGGAGCGCCTTAGGGCCCTCCCCCTACCCGGACATGGTAAGGACCTTCCAGTCGGTGATAGGACAGGAAACGGAGGACCAGCTCCTCCAACGGGGGATCTCTCCGGAAACGAACGTGGCCGCGCTGATTGCCTGTGTCGGAGGAGGCTCCAACGCTCTCGGCTTCTTTTCGCCCTTCCTCGATCGGGAATCTCCCGTCCTTCTAGGGGTTGAAGCGGGTGGTATCGGCAACGGGTCGGGAGAGCACGCAGCCAGGATGAACGGGAAAGGAGATCTGGGAGTAGTACAGGGGTACAAAAGTTATTTCCTTATGGACGAGGACGGACAGCTTCAGAACACACACTCTATTTCGGCAGGACTGGACTATCCGGGAATAGGCCCTGAATTGGCATACTATGGTGACAGGGGAAGAATACGCTTTACCTCCGCCACCGATAGAGAAGCCCTGGAAGCCTTGAAGGTTTTTGCCAAAAATGAGGGGATACTGTTCGCCTTGGAAAGCGCCCATGCCGCCGCGGAAGCACTTAGAATTGCTCCCACCCTGCCGAAGGAGAAAGCAGTGGTGGTTAATATGTCGGGCCGGGGAGACAAGGATATCTTTATCACCGCCAAAGCCATTCAGAGGGACTCGTGGCTTGGGTTTCTCAGGAAGGAAGCCGATTCCCCCGCGGAAGGAGAAAGAAATGAATAAGAGTACCCCATCTATTATGGCCCACTGCGTCTGCTTTTTCCCCGACCGAGAGAAGTCGTTAGCAATCGCCCAAGGATTGGCGGAGGGAGGGGCCGCCGCTCTTGAGGTGCAGTTTCCCTTCAGCGATCCTACGGCAGACGGCCCGGCGATCCAAAAGGCAAGCCAGGTCGCCCTTGATGCCGGTTTTACGATTGACCGAGGATTTGAGTGGGTCCGGTCCCTTCTTCAGACGATTTCTTCACCTCTTTTTATCATGACCTATGGAAATCTTCCCTTCCGGAGAGGAGTTGAACGCTTCTGCAAAGATGCGAACGAAGCAGGCGCCGAAGGGCTCATTGTTCCGGACCTGTTACCGCCGGCGGACGAAGGGCTTTATGAAAGCTGCCGCCGTTTCGGGATAGAGGCGGTCCCCGTTATCTCTCCCGGAATATCTGATGAACGCCTTTCAGCCGTCATTCTAGGTGGTCCGAGATATCTCTACACCACCCTGAGGAGGGGGACTACAGGCACTCATACAAGCATAGGGGAGGAGCATATTCATCACCTTAAGCGGTGTAAGAAACCGGGGGTAAAGGTCCTCGCCGGCTTCGGTGTTGAGTCTTCCGAACAGGTAAATGCCCTAGTTTCCTACACTGACTATGTTGTAGTGGGGTCTTTTTTCATTAAGAAGATTCTTTCGCTTATAGAGGAGGGGCACTCGACAGGGAATACCCTGCGGGAGGAGATGAAAAGGGCGGCACATTACCTTCTCTCTTAATCTTCGTCCCTATCTTCGTCCTCGTCTTCCGAATCACTGTCCGACACATATTGAACTAGGGTGTCTTCATCACCTTCTGTTTGTTTAGGTGAAAGCCCTTCCGGTCCACTTTCAGGTTGATCTATTTCATGAATTGCTCTTAAAAAGGAGTCCACATTGTTGTTTTCCAAAGAAGTGATTATAGGGTCCTCCTCCAATTTTTTTTTCGAACGCCGATGCAGAAGAAAAACAACAATAAAGAGGAGAAAGAAGAAGATGAGCACGAGAAGAATAGGAATGGCGAAACGTGCTAAAAACTGAACTACCATTATGAACTCTCCCTTCTATCCTAGTTCAGGAATTAGGGAAAGTCAAACAGTTTTATCAATTCAGCCACTTTCAAAATTAACCAATTTTGAAAGTGGCCCTACCTTTAG
>CAYXSD010000031.1:0-26998 GCA_964466335.1 uncultured Spirochaetales bacterium | reverse complement strand
TGCAAGGATTCAAAACAGATAAAGAATATAATACAGCAAAGAAAATAATAGAGAACCTTGAATATAGAGATTTTGTAGGAAAAGAAATAGCAACGAAAACAGCAAATAATTATAGATATGTAAGGAAAAACGGAATAACAGTAAGAAAAACAATAGATGTAATAATAGCTACATTCTGTATTGAAAACGAATATCAGCTTATACATAATGATAAAGATTTTGACCCACTGGAAGAACACCTTGGCCTTAAAGTAAGAAGATAAATGGGTTTTTGTGTGCGAACTTTATCAAAAAATGATAAAAATCGCGAATAAAAACCTACAGATGGATCTAAAGGTAGGGCCACTTTCAAAAAAGGATAATTTTGAAAGTGGCTGAATTGCCAAAGATTTTGTCTTGGCAGATGGGCTCACTTCAGACTTCGTTCAAGTCCTTATCTCCTTCCTGAACGTTAAGAGAGCTCCCGATGGGAGCTCTCTTTCTTTTTTTTGCCGGAGATCGGACTTGACCTTCGGCCCCTTTCGGGTCCTCAGACTCCGGATTCCCTTCCAGGGAATCCTAGGACTTCGTTCAAGTCCTTATCTCCTTCCTGAACGTTAAGAGAGCTCCCGATGGGAGCTCTCTTTCTTTTTTTTGCCGGAGATCGGACTTGAACCGATACGCCTATGTTATAAGCGGGGGATTTTAAGTCCCCGGTGTCTACCAATTCCACCACTCCGGCGGTTTCCATATGTCCTTATTACCGGGTATTGATTTTCCGGTGTAAAGTATACTACTTACGAAGCTCGGTTTGGTCAAGTCTGCTCAGCTGGTAACGTGAAGACGATAAAAGCAGAACTTGGAGACGGGGATTCTCATTCAAAACTTAGAGCCCAATTTTTACGTCTTTTACCGTAACCGATTCGAGAGCGTTATACTCTTTCGGGTTTACCATTTCTTCAATCAGGTTTCTCACATCCTGAATGCTCGCATTTAACAGATTAATATCCAACTCTAAAGTTACTTCTACTTTCATGATCTGAGGATACTATTTAGAACGACCATATACAAGGAAATTTTGGTTGCAAAATCCCCTGAGTTCCTTGTAATATCTCGCCCGCTCTTGTCTCTTAGGAGTATCAACTTTAGGATGTGCCTATGAAGGCAAAAGGTAATGTATTATACAATTACGTGGATAGCCACTTTCATTCCTTCCATATGATGAAAAAAGGTACGGATATTCATGAACTTTACCACCGACTAGGTGAATCCAGCTTTGCCGGAGGAATCGACATAGGAGTGGATCCGGATGATGTGAAGGAACGTTACGAACTCTTGCATGGTTTTCCGGATATCTACCTCTCTGCTGGTCTTTATCCGGGATATGCTGGAGAAAACAACCAAAGCAGCCTTCTCAAGCAATTGGAGAGGAATGTCGAATCCTTTCCCGTTGTCGCTCTTGGGGAAATAGGTGTCGACTGTCATCATGATTTCGCACCACCTGAGGAACAGCAAGCTTTTTTTGCCGATTGTATAAGAGTTGCGAATGATGCTGACCTTCCCATTATCGTTCATAACCGAGATGCCGACTCCTACGTATACGAAACCTTGAAAACACACCCTCCTAAACGCGGCGGGATTATTCACTGTTTCTCCTCCCAAAGAGAATGGGCTGTACGATTTGTTGAGGCAGGATTGTATATTTCCTTTGCGGGGAATATTACCTACAAGAACGCGGAACCCTTAAGGGACGCAGCCCTGGCGGTACCAAAGGACCGACTGCTGGTAGAAACAGATTCTCCCTACCTCTCACCTCATCCGCATCGGGGAAAACCGAATAACCCGGGAAGGATCCTCCACACCTATCAGTTCTTAGCGGACCTCCTTTCAATGGAACCCCAGGAGTTAGTTGACCAGGTCCGGGAAAACCTATTCCGAATTATTAGAAAGAGCCTCGAAACTGAGAAAACTCGATAAGCAGTGCGCAACGTATTACCCACACCTATTCCAGAATAATAATTTCAACCCGTCTGTTTAGGGCCATATTCTCCTCAGTATCATTGGGGGCTACCGGTTTTTTTCCCCCATACCCCTTGTACATAACCCGGTCGGGTTCTATTCCCGCTTCCACAAGGATTTCTCCCACCCGCTTTGCCCTCGCCTCGGATAGGGCAAGCTGACTTTCCGCGGTACCGATATCTGCTGTATGGCCCTCTACAAGAAAGCTGCGTTCTGGAATTTGCAGCAACTGAGCGGCCATTTTCTTCAGTTTCGGAAGGTCCTCAGGAAGAATTATTGTAGTATCCGGGTAGAAATGAATGTTTTTCAGCACCACCCTTAGGCCCCGCGGGTCTTCTTCAACGGTAACCTCCGGGTCTCCTCCCACATCCTTTGCCACTTTCTTTTTGTCCATGGGAAGGGAGACATCCTTCCATATGAGTACAAATCCCTTCTTGGTAATGGAAGGCCCCTCGTTAAATGAGTACTCCTCTTGTACATCAATCTTGATAAATTGCGAACCGTCTTCCGCCAAGAACAGTGAGGCTTCATGTCTACCTCTGATATGTGTTAAGGAATCCTTAAGGGGGTATCCGGACGCCACGTCTGAGGAAGGTTCATTTTGACCCCGAAAAAATTGCACACTTTCCATATCCCGAGCCTGATCGTATCGAATTGCGTAATCAGCTGCCAAGGAGTGCCCTTTTTTCCCCATAGATACGGTTTCTCCGAGGACCCTGTATCGTATATATACGGAAAGAAGAAGAACATTCCCGTCTCCGAGGGGTTCCGCCGCGTAAGTCGCGTAGTCTGTCCAAGCAGATTTTTCTTGCAAGGGTTTTTTATTTTCCGGGATTATGGGAAAGCCCCGAAAAAGGGGAAATGCACCACCTTCTTCTTGGTGAATTTTTCCCTCAGGATTGATGGTATAGGCAACGGGGACCACCGCCTCGACTTTGGCCGCTACCGGCTTGTTATCTCTGCGGGTTTCGCCTAAGAGGTAGTACTCTCCAGCAACAGACAAGGCCTCTTTAAGGGGGGTGGCCTTAAACTGTCCCTTTCCCTGACGGTTCATAAGCCCCCTGTAGATGCCGTTTTCGTAGATCCTAAAGTTTTCTCGTACTGCCCAGGTATATCCCTCTTCAGCATTCAATTGGAAAGGTCCAAACAAAACAGGGAAAAGAAAGAAAAAAATGGGGAGTATCAACACCATACGAAAACGGATATAGATACGTAATGTGGGTTTAACCATAATAAAAAAAGGGTGATCTTCCTCTTAGAAAGACACCCTTTCTCCGTATTTTATTTCCTTTTCCGTTGGACCTCTTGCAACATTATCATTTTTCAGGGGCCCACTATTGGGCCGATCGCTGTACAACCTCTGTACAACATCGACTTACCAGGCTTACCATGAATCGATCATGTCGTCTTCATCACGAGATTGTTCGGGAAAAAGATCGGTAACCGCCCTTAAATCGTCGAGATAGAGGTAGTACTGTCCGTAAGATTCAGCTGGGTCCGTTTCGATTCTAAAACCAAGGAATTTTACTCCGTTCTTGCTGTTGTAATGATAGTCATTCTGTTTAATCCTCGGTGGAATTGCAACGGTCAACTTTTTCCAGCCTGAAAAGTTCAGTTTTCCCATCCTCAAATAGGTAACTTTCCCGAAATAATCAGAGACTATTATCGAAAGTTCGTGATTAAAGTTTCTTCCAACGACCCAAACCGAAATGGTTTTACAGATTCCTTCAATGGGAAGGGGCCTCGCCGGTGTAATAACAATGTTTTTATGCCCCCGGAAGAAGTATTCAACTTTCAAACCAAGAACATGCTCATCCTGTTCCTCTATTCCAGCCGCTTCTTCTCCTTCGATAGGCTCTTTGTCCATGGGGCCGCCGGGAAACCGGCGCATAGCGGTAACACCTTGGTCACTGGCCATGTACACGTTCCAAAACCCCGTATCTTCGAACTTATTAACCGAAATTTCCTGAAGGTTCTGCTGCGCGGAATCAACCCCGATTGCATTGGGATTAGGCTCCCCCACCGGTTGGTCTTCATTCTCTTGTTCTTGAGCGAAAAGGAACCCACCGATCAACAGAAATACAAAGACAATACCACATATCCTCTTTACTACTGTATTAGTCACTATTCGCCCTCCCCGTTGCTCCAGACTTCCTGAATTCTTTGCTTATCCGCGAGGTCATCACCATCGAAGCGGGTCACAAATACATCTGTCAGTGTTTTTATTTGATCAAAATAAACGTAAAAGTCATTTACACTTTCGTGTGGTCTGGTCCAGAGTACCAGTTTCACCAGCTTGAGCTCCTTCAGGTATCCCCCGGAGGTTACATGCCCTCCCTCTTGGGGAACGTAATTAGGAATTCCTATCTGAAGGTTCCTCCATCCGGTGTACTTCAAATTACCCATTCGCAGAGTATGAACTATACCCTTATAATCTCTAATATGTATGTCTAAGTAGTAATCGTAGTTGGACCCCCAGACCCAGAGATCTATCTTCTGTGTCCTGCCGGGAAGGGTGATCTCATTGCCGGGAATAATGTTTCCCTCGTCATCGGTCATGTCCGGCTGCCTTGGGACCAACTTGCCTTCCTGGTTTTCCGCGGCAGGGATGATCTCGATGTAATTATAACCCTTTCTGTCGAACCGCCCGTGAATACCGAGGACCTTAAGGGGCTTTTCTTCAGGGTTCGTCCCAAAGAGCGCCTTAGGCCACGATTCAATATAGGCTTTTTCTGGAAATTTCTTGGTTACCTCTCCGTTCTCATCGTAGATCTTTGTTGCGAATTTTGACCCTCGAACGATCCACTTACTGGAATTCCACTCGTAGTTTTCAGGATCATCGGGATTGTCCCAACATTCAATAATCCTCGATTCAAGGTTCTGGGTCGTCCTATCGGCAACTGCCGGTAATGTAAGCAGGAGTGAGAAGAGCAGAACCAATAACATAATGGATAGACGGCGTCTCATCATTATCAACTCCTCAGTTTTTTAAAACTAGTGAAATCATCTTATTATTTATCTGAATTATATTTCTATCGCTATTCTTTGTCAAACCTTTTTCCTTTTTTGTACATCCAATTGCGGTATTCTAGGGGTTCCTATTCCTTTTCAGCACTGCTGGAACGGTAACAATCCGACTTTCGGTCCCTTCCGCCCCTTCGGCGCAAGTCTTGAACGCTTCTTCTAAGAGGGCGTAAATGTCTGTTTCTATCGAATAATCTATTAATTCAATAAAATTAGGAATTTTCAAGCCCTCTTCCACAATAATTAGTACATTTTTATTCTCCTCCCCCTTTAACAGCTCCTCTAGTGCAAATCTGGTGAAATCGAAGCCCGAAATAAGCAGCCCATCAGGTTCGTATTTCAAGATTTCTTCCAGGGCGTTCAGAAACTGTTGCCGTTCTGTCTTGGGTCCAAGAGCTTCAACTTGAAGTATGGGGTCTTCGCTTTCCCGATGCGTTTTTTTTCCGCTTTCGAACCCGCTCTTAAAGGCATTGATCCTTCTTTCCATTACCGAGTCCCCAGCATCGGATGGGCCGGGAGAAAGGAAAAGTGCTGCTCCAAGGCTGATACCGCCCTCTCTACCACTACTCTTTATAAGCTCTGCCGCCAGGAGCTCCCCCGCTTCAAAGTAGGCTTCTTGATAGTCAAAACGTACCACTTTCCACCCCTTTGGCGGCGGAGCATACCAGTTGAGGAGAATACCCCGGAGAAATCTACCTTCCGCGAAGTGTTCACTCCCTATCAGGGTTTCAGCAGACAGGGGCGTGGCAATAACACAGTCTACCCTGTCCCCAATGCTCTCAGAAAAATATATACTCGTATCCCTAAACTCCCCTCGTATGGGTTTTACCCTCACTCTTGCCGCCTCGGCCGCCCTATCTACAGGAGAGTGGCCTTTTTCTTCCCGGGCATAGAGATCCCACCATACCGGGTCCGTAAAAAACACTAGCTTTTCTCTAGTGCAACTGCCGAGGAATAAGGTGAAACAAAGAAAGAAAAGGACAATCGGAGGAAGTCCCGGTTTTAACCGTATTATATTAAAAGACGGGAAAGTTCTGCCTGTCCGTATTGCCTTGACACCCGCCCTCTGCCTCCGTAGAATCAGCTCAACCATATAATACAATGTATAAGATAAGGAGATAGATGTCATGACCTCTTATAAAGAACTTGGTCTCGTAAACACGGTAGAGCTGTTTAAAAAGGCAATTAATGGGGGATATGCTGTTCCCGCTTACAATTTCAACAACATGGAACAATTGCAGGCCATCATTTCCGCCTGCGTGGAGACAAAATCGCCGGTGATTCTTCAGGTTTCTTCGGGTGCTAGAAAATACGCGAATTCCACCCTTCTACGATACATGGCCGCCGGTGCTGTAGCCTATGCGAAAGAGTTGGGCGGCTCTATTCCCATTACGCTTCATTTGGACCACGGGGACACTTTTGAATTATGCAAGGACTGCATAGACAGCGGTTTCTCCTCGGTAATGATCGACGGTTCCCACCACTCATATGAGGAGAACATAGCCCTTACAAAGAAGGTGGTAGACTATGCCCATTCCCAATCGGATTATGTTACCGTAGAGGGAGAATTAGGCGTGCTTGCCGGAATTGAGGACGATGTAGTGGCCGAGAAATCTACCTATACCCAACCGGAAGAGGTAATGGATTTTGTCGAAAAAACAGGAGCGGACAGCCTCGCTATATCCATTGGTACGAGTCACGGAGCAAACAAGTTTACACCGGAACAGTGCACCAGAAACGAACAGGGCATCCTTATTCCTCCTCCCCTTCGTTTTGACATCTTAGAGGAGGTGGAAAAGAAGCTCCCTGGGTTCCCCATCGTCCTACATGGCTCTTCCTCGGTACCTGCTGAATATGTGGATATGATAAACAGCAACGGCGGTAATTTGAAAGATTCCGTGGGAATCCCGGAAGAGCAGCTTCGGCGGGCGGCAAAATCCGCGGTATGCAAGATCAACATCGACTCCGACGGCCGTCTCGCAATGACCGGAGCAATACGACAATTTCTATCGGAGAATCCGGCAGTTTTCGATCCCAGAAAGTATCTCGGTCCAGCCCGGGAAGCCCTGAAAAGCATGTATAAGAGAAAAAACGAAGAGGTCCTCGGCTCAGCCGGAAAGGCATAGATATAGTAGGGGGCGGTGTAGCCCGCCCCTATTCTAGTATAGCTCAGTGTGCGGCCTGCATTCGTCTGGGAAAGAGAAAGAAAAACAGCACGGTAAGCAGAAAAAGTAACACTCCTGAAAGCAAAAGTGCCAAAAGAGGGTATCCAGTCTTACTCAGAAGAGAAATAAGGGCAGGAATTGCGGAGAAAAGAGGTATACCGAAGAGGAATAGTGCTCTTCCCCAGCGAAAGAAGTGTACAGCACCCGAAAAGAGAAGGGCCGCGGCGACAATTATGCTTATCCTTAAAAGGGGAAGGGTGAAAAGATGGTAAATAGACTTGTCCCCGGAAAAGTAGAGTACTTCCACCAAACCGGAAAGGGCCACAAACCCACTTAGAAAAAAACAAACTGCTGCCCCTGTTTCCTTATCTTTCCCAAAATTTCTGTCTCTGAAGGGTCTCGTAAAGAGAAGCGCCCCGGCCCCGCCGATAAGAGCATATGGCAGATGCTCTATCAACAATGAATGAAGGTACAAATCACCTAACCGGTAACTTCTTGGCATCGGCATGTAGAATAGTAACCAGAGAAGAACAAAGGGAAGAAAAAACAGCATCCCCTGGAAAAAAAGGTGCCACTCTCTTCGTTCCCCCGGAGTAGCTCCGGTGTAGAGAGGATAGAGGGTAAAACAGAATAGAGTTGTAACAGTAATTGTAAATAGTATCATAAGAACCTTCCGCTTACATTATAATTATCATCCCATATTGGATAACATTTCCAGTTCGTATCGGTCCATAATCCAGTTATGATGCTTTTTTTCCTCAAAAGCGAGATTAGTAAAGAGAAACTCCGTGTTTTCATCAACTATTTTAGATGAAAGATAGGAGTAGAGTTTGCTTCTTCCCTCCTCTCTGGAACTCATTGCGGAGAGGAGGTCATTGATGTTGCTCAAAGGAATATCCCCCTTACCCTCAGAAAAAATCTTTTGAAGATCTTCCTTCTTTCCCACTTCCTCTGCCAAGGCTTTTTGGTATGCGGGGTCCTCCAGAAGCTCTTTTAACGTCTTTACATGGTCCTCCTCCTGGTCCGCTATGGAAAGAAAGAGTTTTCTAATATCTTCCCGTTGGCCCCATTGAGAGGCAAATTTCTTATAGAGGTTTCGATCGTTTTGCTCAGCCTTTATGAGAGAGGGGATTACTTTTTCTAAATTTAGTTGCGACATATACGTATAAGAGTAGCACATAAATATATCTATTGTCAAAATAATAAGATATTTGATATAGTAAGCATGCTGTGAATTGTCCGGACCCTTTGACTCTTTAGAGCTATAATGATATATTTTTCATCCACTTAGACAGGGTCTAGGAAAGAGGAGGTAGATTGGCATCAAAAGATTTACGGGTCAATAGACAGATCCGAGTAAGGGAAGTAAGACTCATTGATGATCAAGGCGAGCAGAAGGGAATCGTTCCCACTATGGAAGCCTTGGATATGGCAAAAGAGGTGGGACTTGATTTAGTCGAGGTGGCCCCCCAGGCCAATCCACCGGTATGTAAAATACTGGACTATGGAAAATACAAGTTCGATCAAGAAAAAAAGAAAAAAGAGGCAAAGAAAAAACAGAAACAGATAAAACTGAAAGAGATAAGAATGCAGCCGAAGATCGAAGAACATGATCTTGATTTTAAAACCAAGCATATTAGAGAATTTTTAGATGAAGGAAACAAGGTAAAGGTCACTATTCGTTTCCGTGGCAGAGAACTTGCCCATACGGAATTGGGAAGGGACGTCCTGGATAATATCTTAGATCGATTAGAGGGGGATTATTCCCTGGACAGGTCGCCTGCTATGGAAGGACGTTTTATGTTCATGATTCTTAGTCCGAAATCAAAAAAATAATCTCTTTCAGACTTTTTTGGACAGGTCGAAATCGAACATCATTTTTACAGATACCTACATAATGTCAGGCGTTGTAGGGGCCCTGAAAAATGGTAGTTATGATGGTAGTGATGAAAGAGTACCAGATGCTAAAGAGTAAAAAGCTTAAGGATGGAAAACAATGCCAAAAATGAAAACAAAACGGAGCGCCGCTAAAAGGCTCTCGTACACGGGCAGCGGAAAAATAAAGTATAAAAAGCAGGGTTTGCGGCATATTCTTACGAAAAAAAGTCCGAAACGCAAGCGAAAACTGAGAAAACTAGCAGTGTTAAGCCCGGAAGAAACGAAGCGGGCACAGAAACTTCTCCCCTACGGCAAATAGGCCCGCCGCGGTCTTAAGAAGTAAGATAAGAGGAGTAACTAAGCCCTTCATCGGGAAGATTAGTTTGGGCTTAATTAATGTGAATCAAATGAGGAAAGAACCAGTATACAGGAGAACAGGAAATGCCACGAGCAGTTGACGGTACACGAAGAAAGGATAGAAGAAAGAAAGTCCTAAAACAGGCAAAAGGATATTGGGGCAGCAGAAGTAAACTCTACAGAACTTCAAAAGACGCGGTCGCTAAAGCACTCTCCTATGCCTACCGGGACAGGAAACGGAAAAAACGGGATTTCCGAAGGTTATGGATTACCCGGATTTCCGCTGCCTGCAGAAATGAGGGAACTACCTACTCACAATTCATGAACGACCTTAAAAAATCAGGAATCGAACTCAACAGAAAAGTCCTCTCCAACCTCGCCATAGAGGATAAGCAGGCCTTCAAAACACTAGTAGATAAGGTATCTTCCTAAGATACTAGGAAGATCATAGAGAAACGTCGTTTCCCAAAATAGTATGCAAGGAGGGAAGGAATTCCATGATTTCCCTGGAACAAATTCGCCAATTAGATAAAAAGGTCGCTTCCGCGGTCCAATTAATCGACGAACTACGACGAGAGAACAACTCTTTAAAGGAAAAGCTTGGTACCTACCAAAAACGGATTGATGAATTGGAAATCCTGATTTCTGAATTCAAAGAAGACCAGGGGGAAATTGAAGAGGGAATTGTTCATGCCCTTAAACAGCTGGAGGAGCTGGGAGTACAACCAGGTGAACAAGACATTGAAGAAGCTGCCTCCAGCAGCCCAAGTCCTGTTTCTTCTTATACCCCGTCGGGGCCCGCCCCCACCGATGAAAGTCCCAAGAAACCTTCTCATGAAGCTCTAAAGCCCGACGCGGTAACAACAGAAGAACAGGGAACAGAAGAACAGGACAATGAATCGGGAGACAGGAAAGAGCATTACGGCCCGAATGAGTCGGAAGATACGAAAGAGGAAGGGGAACCGGAGGAAGAAAACGAGGAAGACAGCGGTCCCTCTACGGAGTTAGATATTTTCTAATAATTTCGCGTGCCGATTCGCGGCAACCGAAACGACGGAAATTGCTTTCAGCAATTTTCTTAATAGTATTGGTGAAGTATGGATGGAGAGACATTCCAGGTTCGGCTGTTAGGCACCTCATTGACACTGAAGGTGGATGAAGATCCAAAATACATTGGGGAACTCATAACCTACTTAGAAAAAAAAGTCAGTGAAACCTCCGAAGCAGTCCCCAATGGAGACCCCCTGCGTATTGCCATCCTTTCCGCCCTTACCCTAACGGATGAACTCTTTAAAAGTAGACAGCGTCAATGTGAGGACGACGAAAAAACCGAAGAGATCGCCAGGACCATTATCGAACGAATAGATCGATCGCTCTACTACAAGTAAAAACCGGTCCAGCCGGCATTATTCCAGCAGAAAGCATTCTAATTCTAGAACGTGTGTACGCGTTTTTTACAATTGTTGTTCCAGCACTAAGAGCACTTCACTTCTGTCCAGGGGTTCGTAATTGCACCCTTCCACAGTAACAATGCGGGATGCAAGCCTATTGGCGAGTCTCCCGCAATCTTTGCAGTTTCTCCCGGTTAAAACGCCGTAGAGATATCCCGCGGCAAAGGAATCTCCCGCTCCTGTTGTATCCACAGCCGCTACCTCTTCCGCCGGAGATACGCAGAGGCTCCCCTCCATATTGGTTATGCTTCCTTCCTTGCCAATTTTCATAATTACATGTGGACAGACGGCCTCGGTCCGTCGGGCTACCTCTTCGTGGGAATCTGAAGGAGAAGAACCTGTAAGACGCTCTAACTCTTCTCTATTGCCAAAGAGATAGTCAATTTTCCCGGGAAGCCATTCCCTTAAAGAGTCTCCATAGCGATGAACAACAAAAGGGTCTGCCACATCGAAGGAAATTATCTTTCCTTTTTTTCTAGCGTATAGGATTGACTCTTTTGCTGTCTCCTCCTGGTTGGGGGTATCCCACATATAGCCGGTCACATGAAAACAGATACTTTTATCTATAACGGAGTAGTCCATATCACCGCGGGTAAATTCTCGACAGGCGCCAAGATGGGTAAACATGGTCCGCTCATGGTCCGGAGTAACAATAATGGTGGAAAGTCCGGTACCCACATTACTCCGGGCCAAAAAAGGTACTACATTGTGAGATTTCATAATCTCTTCGAATACCGCTCCCTGCTCATCTCTTCCTACGGCACCGAAAAAGGCGGGAATATCCAGGTTGTCTTCGTCGCCGATAAGCCAGGAAATGCCCCGCAAGGTATTTGCACAACTTCCGCCGGACATTCTCAGGGCGTTAGCAGAAAGGTCCAACAGCACCTCTACAGTGTCCCACTCTACAAGATGCATTGCCCCTCGTTCCGCTTTTAAGATCTTTAATACACTGAAATCCTCATGAATAATCATATCCATTAAAGGATTTCCCATTCCGGCTACTGAAATCACTAGGGACCTCCACAGCATGTATCGGAATGGAAATATTCCTCATTTCCATTCCGATACATTGCCTCATTTGCTTTGAATAATAGGTAAATTCTCGTTGGAGTTACCACTTCTCGGGTGGAATCGGTTACGACCACCATCCTCGAGAAGTGCTACACCCTTCAATCTTGACATGCCTTTACTTTATATCATACTATCGTATTGAACAATATGGCCTTAGTAACAAGTCAACAAATAACACAATATTATAATATATTTAAAGAAACGGAAGTTACGTTCACAAAACAGGTCATTGTAGCTACCGGACTAAAACCCAGAGAGATTTTCCTCAAATGTCTTGGGAAACAGTGGAACTGTATTCTCTACTCTAGTTCCATGAATTCCGCCCGGGTAATAATCAGCCTTAATAAAGAGGGATTTGAGATAATTAGAAAAGCGAACAATATGGTCTCTCTCCGATTATGCTTTCAGCAAACGGAAAAGGAAGATCCTATTAGTTTTTTCGTTACTGCCAAGGTTACTGGTTTTAATCTCTACAATAAAAATAAGCCGGACCTCTTTTTTATTAACCTTCAGTATACCCAACGCCCACCGGACGATCTTATTGAAATCCTCGGCTCCCTGGTGGAAGCTAATGTCAATGCCAAGAAGCGAAAGGAGGAGCGTATCCTTCTTACCCCGGATAGTATGAGAAAATTAGGGTTTAAAACCAAGGAAGCCCAGATTTTCATTGAAGGGGTACCAAGAAAAGCTATTATTCGAGATCTTTCCTTCTCAGGTATAAAAATTATTATTATGGGAGTCGCCAAATTCCTGGTGGATAAGAAAGCCACAATTAAGTTGACTTTAGAAGAGAAAAATAAAATTCTTAATCTTAATGGTAAGGTTATCCGGTATGAACCTGTAGAGGGAAGAAAAGACATAGCCGCACTGGCCATCAAATTCGACGAAGAAACGGTACCCATAGATTATAAACTAAAAATAAATGAATACCTCAACCTAAAACGAAAGACCATGGTCTGATCGGAACAATAACCAGCATGAAAGGAATAGAAGACAAAGAACACCTGCTAAAAAACATCGTATTTATTTCTATACCGGACAACTTTAACCGTCGAATCGGTGATTTTGCATTGGATCCCGCGATTCTCCTCCCTGTGGAGGTACCGGCGGGAGAACCAAGAGAATACCTGAATGATTTAAGCTGGGAAATGATTATAGCCGCTATGCTTAAAGTCCTCGCCTACGCTCCGGAACATGAACATGCAGAGTACTACCGGCAGTTCGTCCGTGCTGTAAAGCCCACTATTGTGGAGGAACTTACCCAGACGGGAGTTCTAAAAGTCCAAAATAAGGACTTCGACATAGCTGAAGAAATATTCCTTGCCCTTAGAAATCTTGAGCCTCAGGAAGTGAGTAACCAGCTGAATCTGGCCATTACTTTTGAGCAGCACGCGGACGCCTACGAGCAAATAGGAAACGAAAAATTAATGGAACACTACCGGTCCCTCGCCTTCGAGGAGTATAAGAAGGCCCTCTCCTTGGCGCCGGACCTTCCGGAAATCCACTACAACGCGGGGTTTTTTTTCCTCAAAATCAACAGCGTTTCACATGTGGAAAAGCATTTCAAGCGATTCGTACAGCTCTCAGAGGACACCAAGAAGATAAAAGAGGTACAGAAAATCCTAAACGAAATAGAAAAACATACCCTCTTGGACACCCTCTTCAAGGAAGCGTACGACTTTATACGCCTCGGAAAAGAGAAGGAAGGTCTAGAAAAAATAAACAGATTCTTAGAAAAAAATCCCCAGGTGCCTAACGCCTGGTTTATTAAGGGTTGGGCCCTTCGAAGGCTCGAAGAGTACGGCGAAGGGAAGGAATCCTTCCTCAAGGCCCTGGAACTGGGGTTAAACGGCCCGGATACCCGAAACGAGCTTGCCATCTGCCTTATGGAGCTGGGGGAATATCCCGAATCCAAGGCACAACTAACGGAAGCCCTCCGGGAAGAACCGGAGAATGTGAAGATCATTTCCAATTTGGGTATCCTCTCCTTGAAACAGAACAATCGGGAAGAGGCAAAGAGTTTCTTTAAGACCGTCTTAGAGTTAGAACCGGAAGACGGAATAGCAAAAAAATTCTTAAATTTTATTGAAAATCTACAGGAATAGTTAAAGTTTCAGCCCCCCCCATCCGATACTCAATGATAGGGAGGAGTCTTATTGATCCTCCGGGTCAGAGGAGCATCGTCTCCCCTATTCTGAATATCGGTATATTTAGAATAAGGTTGAGGATTATTTGGGAAAAAATAAAAAAGGAGGGGTAGGTATAGGCAGGTTACAGAAAGCGAGAAAACGAAAACGAAAAAAGTGATAAAAACGTAAACAGTATAAAAAAAAGGCAAGGATGCCTTTAACACATTTTTCATGGAGGAAAAAATGATAATAAATCACAACATGAGCGCGATCTTCGCGCAAAATCAGTTAAAACAGACCAACATTCAGCTTTCAAAGGACATTGAAAAACTTTCTTCCGGCCTGCGGATTAATCGTGCCGGCGATGATGCCTCCGGGCTTGCCGTATCCGAAAAGATGCGTGCCCAAATCAGGGGACTGCAGCAGGCATCGAGAAACGCGTCCAACGGTATATCCTTCATTCAGACATCGGAAGGATATCTCCAAGAGACCCAGGACATTCTCCATAGATTGAGAGAATTGGCCGTACAGGCGTCCAACGGTATTTACACCGCGGAAGATAGAATGCAGATCCAGGTCGAAGTATCTCAGCTTGTCGATGAAATAGACAGAATAGCGTCTCACGCGCAGTTTAACGGCATGAATATGCTTACCGGCAGATTTGCCATGGAAGACGGCCAAAACGCTGTTACCGCTTCCATGTGGCTCCATATCGGCGCCAATATGGACCAGCGGGAAAGGGTGTTTATTGGTACTATGACCGCCATGGCTCTCAATATGCGCGGAGAGAACGACACCATTAGCATCAGCAGCCCTGATAGCGCAAACCGAAATATCGGTGTAGTGGATCAAGCCCTTAAGAAGGTGAACAAGCAGCGGGCGGACCTTGGCGCCTACCAGAACAGGCTCGAACATGCTGTTCGCGGTATCGATGTAGGCGCGGAAAACCTGCAAGCGGCGGAATCCCGAATTCGGGACGCTGACATGGCCAAGCAGATGGTGGACTACATGAAGAACCAAATTCTCCTGCAGAGCGGCACCGCCATGCTGGCACAAGCCAACATGAAGACACAGTCGGTATTGCAACTCTTCGGCTAATTGAATTACAATAGAAGTAGAGTTCCCGTTGTTCTTTGAAAAATATACCCCTTGTACGCCCAGGCTGGGAAACCCTCGATACTATAATAAAAAGATGAGGGTTTCCCCGCCGGCGGTAAAACGGAGCGGAAGAGGCGCGAAATTCTTCCAAACACCGCGCGGCGTACATAAAGCGGGAAGCAGGGAACGCTTCCCTATAAACTCACAAGGAGGGGTATTTTATGATAATAAATCACAACATGAGCGCCATGTACGCAAATCGCCAACTCAGTAACACAAACGCAGCTGTGAAAGGCAACATCGAAAAACTTAGTTCCGGTATGAGAATCAACCGGGCCGGCGATGACGCATCGGGACTCGCCGTATCTGAAAAGCTGAGAAGCCAAATTAGGGGTTTAAACCAGGCGGAACGGAATATCCAAAACGGTATTTCCTTCATACAGACGTCGGAAGGGTATCTTCAGGAAACTCAGGATATTCTCCACAGAATGAGGGAACTCTCCGTTCAGTCCGCCAACGGTATTTACTCTCCGGAAGACCGGATGCAAATCCAGGTCGAAGTCGAACAGCTTGTGGATGAGGTAAACAGAATAGCCTCCCACGCCCAGTTTAACGGCATGAACATGCTCACCGGCAGATTCGCGCAGGATGCTAACGAGGTAATGCAATTTCAGGTTGGTGCTAACATGGACCAATCTGAGCGGGTCTTCATTGGTACAATGACCGCGCAGGCCCTCGGAATCCAGGCAGCCCAAGGGGAAGAAGGCACAGTTACTATTTCCACCCCTGAAACCGCCAACCGCGCAATCGGCGATATCGACACGGCATTAAAGCAGGTTTCAAAGCAGCGTGCCGATCTTGGTGCTTATCAGAACAGATTCGAACACGCCTCTCGGGGTGTCGCGGTAGCAGCTGAGAACCTGCAGGCAGCTGAGTCGCTTATCCGAGACGCAGACATGGCCAGCCAAATGGTAGACTATGTAAAGAACCAGATTCTTTTGCAGTCCGGTTCCGCAATGCTGGCCCAGGCGAATACCAAGTCTCAATCGGTCCTGCAACTCTTATAGGACAGGACCAATAGTACCGACTGAAGAATTGAGAAGAATTGAAAAGTCGGAAGAAGTTGACAAGAGCTCCGTTAACAAAAGAGATCACTGGACGTCATCTCTTTAAAAACCTGGTGGAGGGGGCCGCGCCCCCCTTCCATCAATTTGATTGTATTCAACCACCTGGGCGGGACCCGGGTTAGGCTGAATGAGAGGATAGAAACATGGATGTGGATATTACGAGAATGACCGGTAGACCCGCCTCGCCTAAACAGAAAGGGGAACATCGGCAACAAGAATCCGCTCCTCTACATTCCCAGACCGCAGAATTTGCTGCACAGGAGCAGAAGAAATCCGCCGCCACCATGGCGGTAAAACAGGCTGAAATAGACCAATACCTGAGAGAGGTATTTCGGGATAATCCGGCCTTTAATAAAAAGTTAAAGTTTATTGTAAATGGCGAACTGAACCAGGTAGTTGTTAAGGTAATAGACGGGAATACCGATAAAGTAATAAGAGAGATACCGCCTGAAGCCTTACAAAAACTGCGGGTCCATATGCAAAGATCAATCGGACTCATTTTTGATGAGTTTATCTGACGGGCGGCTTAGGGAGGGGTGCTCGTCAGTACATATATACCATGTCAGATATTTCTATTCCTGGGGTTTCATCACAGTATAATACCGAAAAACTCATTGAAGAACTCATGGAGGTGGAACGAGTTCCCCTTCAGAGACTGGAAAAACAGGTCGAAACCTACCAGGACCAAAAACAGGTCTGGCAAGGGCTAAACCGAAAAATAGCGAAATTTCGAGATTCTGCAAAGTCCCTCTACGGTTTTGAAAATCCTTTTTTGGAGAAAACATCCCAATCCTCGGACCCTTCAGTCCTTGAAGTTACTGCCGGACGGGAAGCCTCGGAGGAAAGCAAATCCGTAGTGGTCCATTCAGTGGCCAAGGCGGACCGATTTCTCTCTGCCTCCTTAAAGAAAGATTATAAGGTCCCGGCGGGGACCTACCGTTTTACCGTAGGAGAAGATGTAGTTGAATTCAACTATAAAGGGGGCAGCCTACGGGATTTTGCTAAAGCCATTGAAAAACACGGAAAAGGTGTTCTCACGGCAACAGTGGTGAAGGACACAAAAGATACAGAGGTTATTCTTATCGGGGGGGTAAAAACCGGAGCGGAAAATACCTTAGGTTTCGAGAAAGAGGCCCTCACCTTTGCTAAGTCCGTAGGAATGATTAAGAGAAGCTCGACAGAGGGACAGAATATTACACTGAACATCGAAGATACCCGTGGATTAGGGGCGCCTCTCTCGGAAATGCAGGTGACCTCTCAGGATGGGGGTATTCTTATTGGTCCTGAAAGCGAGGTGTCAATTCCTTTTAACCGGCGAATTAATGACACAAAAGGGCTGGTTATGGAAATAGAAATAGGGGTAAAGGAATACTCCTCCGATTACACCCCCCCTACCCACCCTCCCGGCCCGTCGGTACCAAGGGAAGAGGGCGTGGAGATATCGGATATCGAGCTAAAAAACAACCCTTCCTGGGTAGACCTTCCTGACTGGGAGGAGCCTACACCACCAAAGCGAGTGGATACTCTAGGCGTTCTCCACCTGGCCGATGGAGAACATGCGGCCGCCCTACCCGATATTGCCGGCGGGCAGGGAGAACAGACTATTTCCGTACAGCTGTCGGATTACCTCTCCGGTGCTTCCGCTCTGCAAATACGGAACACCAATACCCACAGAGAGATAGAGGTAAAGGGCATCCGGGTATACGATCCAAACGCGAGAGGGGAATATGAACCGGCCAATCCCGTATCTACCGCTTCAGACGCGCATATTACCGTAGACGGAATAGATATTTACCGGTCCGAAAACGACATTGATGATGTAATCCCCGGCATTACCCTTCATGTAAAGTCTCCCTCCAACCGCGCCGTTTCCTTTTCTGTTGAACCGGATGTGGAAACGATAAAGGAGAGTATAATCCAATTTGTGGGCTACTATAACCAACTCTTAACGGAGATCCTCATTCTCACCGGACAAGAACCGCCGGGCGGCACAAGCAGCCGCTACTCATCCAGAGAGGATTCTTCCATTATCGACGAAATCGACTACTTTACCGAGGAAGAACGAGATGCGGCAAGAGAGAAACTCGGCCTTTTTCAAGGGGATATAACCCTCATGCAAATGAAAAACCGGCTTCAGCGGATTATGATGGACGCGCATGATACAGGACCCGATTCGGACCTCCGCCTTCTCGCGCAAATCGGTATTTCTACGAATGCCGCCGGAGCAGCAGGTACCACCGGAAGATTACGAGGATACCTACAGATAAACGAAAAGCAGTTGGATGAGGCCATTGCCTCCAGTGTGGAAGGAATAAAGAAACTCTTCGGATATGACTCCGACGGTGATTTGGTGGTAGACTCGGGGGTCGCGTACAACACAGAGATGTACACCCGCTCCTACAACCAGAGCGGCGGGATCATTGCTATGAAACAGCAGACCCTGGATTCCAGAATATCCCGGACAAGCCAGGACATAGAAAGCTACAGCCGACGACTGGAACGAAAGGAAGCGGACTTAAAGCGGGAATACGGAAGAATGGAGAGCACCCTGGAGGAACTCCAGAAAAGCGGCGAAGCGATAGAGAATCTTGGTGGTGGTAACAGTGGAAACAGATAAAGAGGAGAGAATAAAGGGTGGAAATAAAAATAAACGGTGAACCCTTGGAGTACAGTTTAGAACAGGAGGATTCCCTTCCGGAAATCCTCGATGCAATAGATTCGTGGCTGTCCAGCTCACGTCATATTATTACGGAATTAAGGATAAACGGTACACTATATACACCGGAAGACCGGGGAACATGGGGAACTATTCCACTATCCACGGTGGACCTTTTGGAAATAGAAGCTTCTACCGCTTTCCAGCTAAGGGTGAATAATCTTGAAACGGTAATACAGTTTTTATCCCTTCTCTCAAAATCGGTAGAAAATGATGATGAAGCCGGCAAGAAGGAGCTTATGGCGGAGTATCCCTACGTACAAAAGAGCCTGTCCGATCTACTCGCTGCTCCGGGATACAGAGGGAACGAGCCAATAAGCCAACAGTTGGATCTTATTCTCCAGAAAAGCGGACTTTCCTCCGATGGATGGGACAGCTCCATGAAAACGGCGGTCCTTACCGCCTGCAACCAGGTTATTATGCTGCTTCAGGAACGATTGAGGGAGATTGAAGATCCTCTGAATGAATTGTTCAGCAGTAAAGAGGTTATTACAAAAAGTTTGGAGGATACTGCCGAGGTCTCGGTACTCCTTCAAACGGGAAAAGATAAGGAAGCCATGACCCGTGTTCTCTCTTTTCTTGACCTCTCTCAGAAGATCCTTCGTTGTCTCTCCTACCTTATTAATAAAGGTATTATCGATGCAAAAACCCCCGTTCACGGGGAGACCTCTTTAGAAGATTACTACAGTGAATTGAACAAGGTAATGCAGGAACTAATAGAAGCCTTCGAAGCAAAGGATTCCATACTTATTGGCGATTTTTTAGAATACGAAATATCACCAAGAATTCATACTCTCTTGGAATCCTTACATTCCCTATCGACAGAAGAGTAGGAGGCCGGAATGGGAATTTATTCGGTAGTTTTTCAGGTGCTTGTTCAAACACCACAGTAC
This sequence comes from uncultured Spirochaetales bacterium, assembly GCA_964466335.1. GTDB lineage: Bacteria > Spirochaetota > Spirochaetia > SPDA01 > CAYXSD01 > CAYXSD01. The sequence continues at coordinate 7,091 of CAYXSD010000031.1, read as the reverse complement.
AACTTTTTTGAACCTACGGACAATCAGAATGTTACTATCGGATTCATTATTTTTCTCATTGCCATAATTATACTGGTCATTGTAAACCGGCTTCGCGCCGGCAGCGGGAAGAGCGCACAGAATACTCAGAAAAAATTCAGTAAGCGTACCTTTAAGAATGCAGCTAAGACCACCGGCCTAGCGGACACTCATATTGAAACACTCCTTAACATTATCGAAAATTATAAAGTGAAAAGCCCCTTTTTACTCCTTCAAAACGGTCCTACCCTGGACTCAGCTCTTGGAAAAGCAATGAACGCCATTGATTATACTTCCGCGAGAGAGGAGGTAAAGGAAGCGCAAAAATTGACTCTTTTCCATATAAAACAAATTATTGAGCTCAATAGCCAGAAGGGCGGTAAAATCTCTAATACGAGACAGCTTAGAGTAGGTCAGGACCTTCTTCTCGTTTCGGAAAACAAACGGAGATACGACTCTCGTGTAAGCTCTAATCAGAATAACGTGCTCTTGGTACGACCTCCGACAGATAAAATGGGGAACATGGTGAAAATGAAAAAATGGACCCCCCTTACCGTTTTCTTTTGGAAAAAATCCGGTGAAGGGTACAACTTCTCCTCTAAAGTAGTAGGATACCGTAATGTTCAGGGTAAATTCGCCCTTATGATCCAACATTCCAACAAGGTCAGCCTGGCACAGCAGAGAAGATACAGGAGAAAGGAACTTAACCGGCCCGCCTATTTCTTTCATGTTCATATTGCAAATTACGGGGTGGGGAAGAAAAAAGAGAAACGTGCTATTATAAGCGAACGAAGCTCCTTAGGACATATCCAGGATATATCTGCCGGCGGTTGCGCGATTCGAACTACCAATCCCTTAAAACTGGGAGCATTGTTAAAAATTCAGTTTGAAGTAGGTCGGCGCAAACCGGTTATTTCCTTTGGCAAGGTAGTAGGATTGGAAAAAAACAGTGCCGCCGGTACCATTATGCATGTTAAATTTACCAAAGTAACCAGAAAAAACATAAATAAAATCAATTCTTTCGTCTATAATATTGATATAAAAGCTGCTGTATAGAGGACCATGCTAACTGTGGCAATTATCACATTACATTAACAGAATTGACTTTGAAGGAGCTAGGGTTTACTCTTACTTTTATGAAAGTACTACATATAAAAAACATTAATAAAAAAGACATTCCCCTTCACTATCGAAATGAATACTCCGGATGCGCTCTTATAGAGTTGAATTCATCAGAACAGATGGAAAAAAAGATCAATTTCATCCTCGAACGCGGCGCTACAGGTATGGTAGATATATCGGTTGAGCTCTTAGAGGATGTAGAGTATCCTCTTGTACCGATCATTAAGACCCTAAAGGACTATATTGGAGAACTCGATAAGAAAGGTGAACTCCCCTGAAACCTGAACGTACCTATCTGACAAAAACAGAGGAAGAAACGTTTTCAATTGGCAAAGAACTCGCTGAGCGCCTCAGTCCTGGAAGCATTGTTGCTCTAAGCGGGCCATTGGGTGCCGGAAAAACAACAATGATAAAAGGTATCGCCCAAGGAATTGGAGTAACCGAGATGGTAACCAGTCCCAGTTTCACCATTCTTACCGAATACGAGGGAAAGCTGCCCCTCTATCACATGGACCTTTACCGAATTAATAGCCTAGAGGAATTCGAGTATTTAGGACCGGATGATTTTATCTACGGTGAAGGTGTTACAGTAATAGAATGGGCAGAGAAAGCGGAGGAACACCTGCCTGAAAACAAAATAAATGTACATATAAAACTAACCGAGAACAATGAAAGAACAATCCGCATTGTCTTTTAATATCTACCTATAGGAAGAAGAACCATGGATCTTTTGGCTTTCGATACTGCCACTGAATCAATTACCGTCGGCATCTCATACAGGGGCAGAGTCTGCGAAACCACCTGCTCCACCGGGTTAAAACACGCGGGAAACCTTCTTCCCATGGTCGAGAATCTTCTTTCCCTCCATGGCGTTTTAAAAGAGGAGCTTGACGGTATTGTCTGTACCTCCGGTCCGGGCTCGTTTACAGGACTGCGAATCGGTATGGCCACGGGAAAAGGGCTTGCCATGGGACTTTCAATACCCCTTGTTTCCGTTCCTACCCTCGATGTTTATGCCCACTGCTGTTCCTTCACTGATCTTCCGGTACTGACCGTTATCGATGCGAAGAAAAAACGGGTCTACGGGGCTTTATACAGAGAGGGGACCCGTCTTACCCCTTTTCTGGATGAATCTCCTGAAACTATTGTAGAATTGCTCCGGAAAGAGTTAGGAACAGGAATACAATCGGGAGATATAAGAAATTCGGTATCCGATTCCCCTTGCAACGAAACGGTTATTGTTACCGGTCCCGGAGCATCTCTCTTTCTCCCTTTTAAGGACAGCTTCCCCTTTTCCATAGACAACGGCAGATTAAAGGGTATAGGATTGGCCTTACTCACGCTAGGAGCAGAGGCGTTAGAGAAAAGAGGCGGAGACCCCAAAAATACCGGGCCTCTATACTTAAGAAAGAGCGAGGCAGAGCTGGATATGGAAAGAGGAGTACGATAGCAATGCCGGATGATTTTATTCCCCTGGAACCACTTGAGGAAGTAGAGGAAGCGGAAGAGGTCATAGAACTGGAAGAAGAGCCCTCTGGGCCTCAAGAAAAAAAGGAAGATCTTCTCTCCCTCTCCTGTGTTCAATTCTTAAAGATGAGTATTAAAGAGAGCATCGTTCCCACTGTAATAACCGATCCTAGCTTTAATTACGTCTGGATAAACGACTCCTACCTACAGGTGTTTGCCGGGGAAGTTTCGGCCATGGGACAGAATTTTGTCCAGTCCTTCTACAGTACCCTCATCGGTTCCACAAGAGATGCTCTCTATAAGTCCGTTCGAGATCGAAAACAGGGATTCTCTTGGCGGGGCCGGGTGGAAACATCCGGCAAGGAGTACAGTAAGGTCATAGCCAACGTTCTTATTTCTCCCATTCTCGTAACTAATAACGATTTAATACCAGCCGGTTATTTCATTACTCTGGACAATGTTACCTCCGAAAACCGGCATCTTCTTCACAACACCTTCCTCAGTCTGTTAGAGGCTTCCAAACTCAAGGACAACGACACGGGAAAGCATATTGAACGGGTCAATAGCTACTCCAAGCTTATTTCGGAGGAGCTTTTTAAAAGGAAGCATTCCTTCCAGGTGGACCGAGAGTTTATTGATAATATTGGTTTCCTAGCTGCCATGCATGACGTGGGGAAGATAGGCACTCCGGATGATATCCTCAATAAATCGGGGCCTTTAGAAGAAAAAGAGTGGAACATTATGAAGGAACATACCATAAACGGCGCCTACATTCTCAGCACCTATCCCAACCCCATGGCCAAGGACATCGCCCTTTTCCACCACGAACGCTGGGACGGCAACGGGTATCCCTACGCTGTCTCAGAAGAAATGATCCCCCTCTCGGCAAGGATTGTTATGCTTGCCGATGTCTACGATGCCCTCCGCATGGCACGAACATACAAACCTCCTTTTTCTCACGATAAAGCATTAGGTGTTATAAAAAAGGAGAGGGAAAGTCATTTCGATCCGGTACTAACCGACTTGTTCATGGAAATGGAAGGGGAGTTTGCTCGTATTTATTCTGCCATGGCGGATGAAGAATAAGGACCTTATTTTTAGGTTTTTAGTTGAGGCTCTTTCAAAATTAGTTAATTTTGAAAGTGGCTGAGTTAATTCCTATTTTTCGTCTTTGTTTTCGCCTTCCCCGCTTGTATCTTTTTTTTCCTTTTTAGATGCCGGGGAGAGAATATCCAAGGTGGGTAAATGCCGCGCATCGGCCATGGCGGCGGCTCGGTTTTCTTCCTGTATTGCTTCGAAAACCTCCTGACGGTAAATTTTTACGTTTTTTGGCGCGTCAATGCCAATTTTTACCTGATCTCCTTTTATATCTACGATTGAGATCTCTATTTCCTCTCCAATCATGATACGTTCGTTGATCTTTCGAGTGAGTATCAGCATGTAGATCCACCTGCCATGGAGAGTTCCTCCAATATGAGGTGTTTTACCTGCCATTTTGTATTGCTGGATATAAACTGTCTTCCTACCCGTTCGGTCCTATTTATAATAATTGGACCCTGAAGATTTGCAGTCATGAGGTTTTGGTTCTCCGGGATAGTAACAATAGAAAACACGAGAATCTCATCCGTTTTTGTTATTCCAATCTCCGCGAGCTCTTCATCGGGAATATCTATGGAGTAGTCCGGTCTAAAGAGAAAGGGATCTATAAGCACAAAGGCAATTTCTTGAACATCCATCGATTGGAGCCAGTAAAAGGGCTGTTGTGAGGCATCGAGAAGGACATACTTATGAAATTGTTCGAATCCAAAGAGACCTATAGGAAATTGTATAATTTGTCGTTCATCTACCTCTATATTGCCGTATGCTTTCGTTAGTACTTCCATTATCTACCTCAGGAAATCCAGGAGGGTTGGCTGCAACACACGAGAGGCGGTTTGCAAAGCCGCTTTGTGGGTGTACTCGAGCATCTTTAAATCTGTAATTGCCTCTGCCAAATCTACATCTACCTCCCGAGAGTTTCGGTTCTTCATCTCCGGTATTTCATAGGCTAAACGCTTGTTTACCATCTCAATTCTTTCATCCTTGGATCCAAGGTCCGCCATCGTTGCCAAAAGATTATCTACGGCGCTGTCAATACCCCGGATCCCTGAACCGCCAATATCGATTGTGTCTCCCTCGTATAGCTTGTCCCGAAGGTAAATAACCATATCGAAGAGAGAGCCCCCGGATATACGTGCATCGGGATTGATGTTCTGGGGCGGAAGATTCCCATTGCCGCTCAGGATTCCTAAGTCTTCCAACACAGTTCCTCCCTCCGCATCTTCCATCCACAGTTGGTGTGGTGTAGTAGTTTCCAGAACAAGAGAATTAAACACCGGGTCCAACTTGGCCTTTACCGCTATGTCAGCGTCGTTTATCTTTGCTGCCACCGAGGAGATATTGTCCCCCTGTTTCAAAGGTATTTCCACACCGTCGATATGTATACTGGTATCGTCCTGGACCTGGTAGGCCGTACTGTTCACCTGGGAAACAACAACCTGCGGTTCCGCCCAAAAAACACGGTTCCCCGGAAAGGATGCTTCGATGTAGCTTCCCTCGGAGATTTCCGCCTTCAGGGGCCGGATGTTTCCAAGATAATCCACCCCAGTTATAACTCTTCCCTTCCCTCCCGGTACATGACCGGTAGTGACTCGAAAGGGCTCAGCAGAGTTGCGTTCTCCAGAAAATAGTGTTGTTCCGTCCCCGCCTCTGGCATTACCAATTTCCACAAGCTCGTTTAAAAGCTGGTTTATTTCTTCTCCCATGTACTGTTTTTGTTCTTTGGTAAAGGTGTCCGTACTCCCCTGCACGGCCAGTTCCCGGACCCGCTGAAGGATGCTTAGACCTTCCTGCATGTAGCCTTCCGCCTCTCGGGCGGTACTCTGTATGTATTCAGCGTTTTTGGTAAATCGTTGCAGTCTGGTAATATGGGAGCGAAATCTGGTGGAATGGGCAGCCGAAACGGGATCGTCCCGAAGGTTGGTTATCCTCGATTGGGAAGCCATTTCGTTCTGTTTTTTATTCATCTTCCACTGACGTATACGCATATGATGCTGCATATCGTCATTGGGCAGGTTCGTACTTATTCGTTTCATTGTCTATTACACTCCCATTCTATTGATAATGGTATCCAGCATGGTATTAACAGTGGTGATAAACCTAGCAGCAGCGGAGTACCCGTGTTGGAATTTGATCATCTGGGCCAGTTCTTCGTCGATATTGACCCCGGATATGGCGGAACGGAGATCGGTAAGATCTTTCATTATTGCTGTTTCCGTATCCAATGCCCGCTCGGCATTCTCGCCCTTAAGCCCCGCTTCGGCGACCACATCGGCAAAATACTCGTCGAAGGATGTTATTCGCCCCACCATAACCGGACTGTTTCTTAACCCTGCTAGAGCTATTGCCGCGCTTCCGTCACCGGGGAGTGCAGCCCTGCCGTTTTCTCCAAAACCCGCGGCAATGGCATTTACATCGTTCTCTATGGCCCTGTTTATTTCCACCCAGCCCGACGGATGAGAGAGGGGGGCCACTGCGTAATCCAGGCCTCCGCCCCGTAGGTTGAGCACAGCGTCGGGTCCGCCCCAGTCGTAGGCGTTCTCCTCGCCCGGTTCCTGCAAAATACCAGCGTATCCGGCCAGGAAATGGTTCGAATCCTCTATGTGTCGTATTACGAAGTCCGGGTTTTCCTTCAAGGCTGCCGGCGTGGCCTTCAGCACCATTTTGCCGTTTCGGTCCAACTGGGCGACCACCTCTGACCCGGAAGTATTTATCCGCTTTATTACATCTTCCACCGTATCTGTCGGGAAGTAGGGTATTTCCACTTGGTCTTCTCTTCCGGAAAGCCTGATCGTCCCTTGCAAACCGATTTGTTCCTGAGGGTTAAGGCTGTTTACTCCGGTAATCCTAAACACATAGGAACTGTCATACTCACCGTCGCCGTCTCGGTCGTAGTTTCCAGCAAGATTGTTTATTGCGGGATACTCTACAAAAAAATCTCTTCCTCTCATTCCGTCAAGACCATACCCGTCTCGGTGGATATCGTTTACCATATCGACAAAATTCATCGTCATAAGATCGAGTTTTTGGATCTCATCCCGCACATCGCCGTCTCTAAGATCCAAGAGAGCCTTCAGTTTTCCGCCTCGGATTAAAAGCTCATCTCCGGTGTCCGCCCAGAGCACCTGCGAGTATCCCTCATTCAAGGGGTCCACTTCCCGTTGAAGTGTCCTGTGGACCTTTCCCTGGACAATATGGATCCCCCCGGTGTGAATGGTGTATTCATCCGGGTCTCTGTTGTCTATGGTTATATCAACGATTTTTGAAAGCTCGTTTACCAGTTTGTCCCGCTGGTCCAAAAGGTCGTTGGGATTGTCTCCCATTGCCTCAACTTTTACAATCTGTTCGTTAAAAGAGCTTATCTTGGCTGTCATGGAGTTTATCCT
>CAYXSD010000030.1:7208-27380 GCA_964466335.1 uncultured Spirochaetales bacterium | reverse complement strand
GGAGAAGCTGAAAAATCTGGGCATCGATGTTAAACTCATGGGAGAGCTGCTCAGTAATTATCTAAAGGAAGATAGAAAGGTCATCACGTTCTAAGATGGTACTCGGAATAAGCGCGGGCGGGAGGTCCGGCCGAGTAACGGCGAAGCGACGCTTGAGGCCGATGCAATTGTCTTCGGAGCTCCCGCATATTACAGCTACTCTTTACTTTCCCGTACGACGATACACTCCTGTTCAAAACGAAAGTGTTCACTAAACACCCTGAACGCATGCCGATACGCTTTCTTATCTCCATGCGCCTTCTCGAAACGCTTAAGCATACAGGATAAGTCTTTCCCACCCCGCACCAACCGGTCTTCGATTTCGTCCCGGTCTACTCGATAGCAAAAGTGAAGGGAATCTTCTTTCACATAGTCTCCAAACAGCTCGCCATGCTCCTGCTTTTCCTCTTCACTGAGCATACGGTAAAAGCGGTGGATGATTTCAACCAAAAGTTGTAGTCGGCTCATCCTGCGGATGTTACTCTGCACTATCGTGGAATCCATCCGCTGCAGCCCGGTCTTTATCTGAAATTGTTTCAACTCAGCAACTTTCAAAATTAAATAATTTTGAAAGTTGCCCCACCTTTAGATTTTTATAATTCATTATAATATAACGAATTATAAAATATCGACCCAATATTGAGGTTCTGAAAAATGTAATTTTGAAAGAACCTCAACTGTTCATCGGTAATCTGCTCGCTTGCCTTGTGTATCAGATTTATTCCATGCTCTTGTTCGTAGGCCCTACCTTTATCATTTTTCGGTTACATATGGATCTTTTGCAACAATTCCATCGATAACCTGTCCGTGCTGCAGGTCCTCTGTGTACAGCACAGAACATCCGCTGCAACATGCAGCTTCGACGATGAGGGCGTCCCAATAGGAAATGGAATATGCTTTTGTCCGGGCGATAGCACGAACAGTCATTGTATAGGTCACTTCAATTACAGGCAATTTACCAAGTTGATGGATAATCTGTACAATTTCGGCATAGGGAAGCCGCAATTTATTATCGGCAGTCACAAAGTATTCGGAAATTACTTGGGATGAGATGCAGGCTTCGCCCGAACGCAGGCCGCTATACAGCAGGTGCTTTGAAATTTTTTGTTTTTCAGGTGACTGCCGATCGTGGAGGTACACGAGGATATTCGTGTCAAGAAAAGAGTTACCGTTCATGCAGTTTTTGGTTTTGGTTTTAGTTTTTGGTGTGACTATGAAGAGATTAAAAACTCCTTCTTTCCTTGCCTAATTCTTCATCAATCAGTAGAGTGTTCCCATGAATATACAGCAGTGGTTTGAGCAGTATGTAGATGGATTCTCCAGTTCCGATCCTGTGGTTAGCGATAATATCCTCCTAAAGCGGAATCATTCTAAGCGAGTTTCGAAAGAAATCGTTGATCTTGCTCATTCGCTTGGTGTTAAAGCCGATACCATCCCCTGGGTAAGGGTAATGGGGCTCCTCCACGATATCGGACGGTTTGAGCAGTTTATCACCTATCACACGTTCGATGACAGAAAATCGGAGGACCATGGCGTCTTAGGGGTTACAGTTTTAGAGAAACATGCTGTTCTTAAGGAGTTCGAAAGTGAAAAGGAAGTTATTCTAAAGGCTATTCAGTATCACAATAAAGCTTCATTACCTTCTGAAATGACGACAGAACAGCGGTTTTATTCCAAGCTTCTCCGGGATGCTGACAAGCTTGATATCTTTAAGGTATTCACCGACTTGTATGGGAAAAACAATGGGAAGGCCCACAGTTCTGTTGAACTCGAACTTCCCAATACAGAAGGAATATCGGAGGCTCTGTATCGGTCCCTCCTTAATCGGGAAATTGGCAATTTCAAGGACGTTCACAACATAAATGATTTTAAACTCCTAAAAGTGGGCTGGATTTTCGACATAAACTTTTTACCCACACTTCAACGGGTAAAGGAGAGGGGGTATCTGGATATTGTTCGCGGGACCCTTCCGCGGATTCCGGAAGTGGAAAGAATATTCAGTACTGTTCACGAGTACATAGAGGAATCCGGAATATCCCGCTCCGCTTTTTCGCTTCCGTAAATGTCATTCTTAGGTCATTACCGTCCTTGCCCTTCAATACTATTTTTTTCTTGCGGAGCATTAAGGATTTCACTACACTCTACATATGAAAAAAATAATAATTGTTCTTATGTGGTTTCCGGTTATGTGTTTTCTATCGGTTGGGGGTATCTTCGCGGAGGAATTCCTGGTAGGGAATGCGTATGTAGTTAACAGCGATGGGACTGCCTATCCCTATTGGGAGCGGCAGGCTCCGGCCCTGGATATTCTTGTGTTTCACGAGGACACTGAAGAGGTAGAGGTATTCTACTCTTGGGACTACGACTATTTTCATGAGAGGGTACCAATGTTAGACATCACCGAAGGTAGTAGTCATATTGACCATATCGGCTTCGAAACGGATAAGTTGGGAGTGGTTACTTTTCACTTCAGTAACGACAGCGAGGTCGAGGCCGATGGGCTTAATGCGGTTTTAGCTTCCTACCAACTAAATTCTCCGGAAGGGAGAACCACCTACATAGGACTAGTAGCTTATGAGGAACTCCAGGAGAATGATGAAAAGGTCGAGACCTTCCATGAGATTATCGAAGACATAAAATCTGAGTATGTGGACGAATAAGGAGGTTTCCTGTCCTCTTTGAAAGATCGGAAGGAACATGCTATGGGAAGATTGGCTGGAAAGGTCGCGGTAATAACCGGAGGGGCGAAGGGGATAGGAGAAGGTATTGCCCGGCGGTTCTCCGAGGAAGGCGCCTATGTGGCTATCGCGGATATAGATGAGAGAGCGGGACGCGAGACCGCACGGGAACTGGGAGAGAGAGCGGACTTTTATCACTGTGACGTGAAGCAGGAAGAACAGGTGGCAGAGGTGATTAACTGTACCGTCGAGAGCAAGGGGCAGATCGACTGTATGGTGAACAACGCGGGCTACGACGGTGTTACCCTTGGAATTGCCGAACTTTCCTCTGAGGAGTTTATGGACCTTCTCTCCGTGCACCTGGTATCGGTGTTTTACGGGATGAAGCACGCGGCAAAACAGATGATTGCTCAGCAAAGTGGAAGTATTATCAATATTTCAAGCGTTGCAGGTCTGTGGGCCGGATACGGAAACCACGCCTATAGCGCGGCTAAGGCCGGTGTAAACCATATTACTAAAACAGCAAGCATGGAGTTGGGGAGATACGATATCCGGGTAAACGCTATCTGCCCCGGGGGCATTCTTACCTCCATTCTTGGCAATGTGGACTTAGAAAAGGTGAAGGAGATATTTTCGGGCTTTCAACCTATCCATCGGGCGGGCACAGTTGAGGATGTGTCGGGAGCCGCCCTTTTCCTTGCCTCGGACGATTCATCCTATGTGAGCGGGCAACTCTTGGGGGTGGAAGGGGGATTAACCACCGGCAGAAAGTGGGAGGATTTTCTAGGGGTGGTACAACAATTTCGTGACCTTCGATCTGAAGGAAAATAATCCACAGGCATACTTGACAAATATACTAAGAAAAATTACTTTATAACATATAGGGTAGGGGGGTATACTATATGGAAGGGATAGAGAAATCGGTGAGGAAGGCCCATCACAGTGAATTCTTTAAGAAAAAAATTGTGGGTAGATTGAACCGTATAGAGGGTCAGGTAAGAGGTATTACCAGAATGGTAGAGGAGGATGTCTACTGCGACGATATCCTCAACCAAATCGCTTCCATAGAAGCCGCCTTAAAAGGTGTCAGTAAGACCCTCTTGGAGGCACACATAAAAAGCTGTGTGGTGGAACAGATTAAGGAAGAAAACACCGATGTTTTAGACGAATTAATGGGGACCATCGGACGGATGATGAAATAGAGAAAGGGAAGAAAACTATGTCGGATAAGAGAAATATTGAAAAAACAGTAGATATAGGAATTACAGGAATGACCTGTGCCAGTTGTTCCGCCCGGGTTGAAAAAAGGTTGAAACGGATTTCCGGGGTGGAAGAGGTGAACGTTAACCTGGCAACGGAAAAGGCCCGCCTGGTGTACGATCCGTCTTTGGTAGAGGAGCGTGCCTTTTATACGGCGGTAAAGGACGCCGGTTACGGGGCCGAACCGATACATGAAAATGCTGAAGGAGCGACCAAGGAGGGAGAAAGCCTAAGAAAAAGAACCTATGAAAAAAAACTCCTGAGGGATTTTATTATTTCCGCTATCTTGAGTTTCCCTCTGTTAATGGCGATGTTCGCGGGGATTTTTTCAATTTCTTCTCTTATGTTTTTACATAATCCCTTATTACAATTCATTCTGGCCACACCGGTACAGCTGTTTATTGGGTTTAGATTTTATAAAAATAGCCTTGCATCGATAAAATCCCAAGCTTTCGGTATGGACTTTTTAGTGGCCATGGGAACTTCAGCGGCATACCTGCTGAGCGTCTATAACGGGTTTTTCAAGGCAGGAGCTGAGGGAATGCATTTGTACTTTGAGGCTTCCGCCATGGTTATAACCCTGGTCGTCCTGGGAAGATACTTAGAGGCGAAAGCAAAGGGCAAGACCTCTGAAGCCATAAAAAAGCTCATGAATCTGAAACCAGACGAAGCGATTGTAATACGCGGAAATTCGGAAAAGACCATAAAAGCGGACCAAGTAATGCGTGGAGACATCTGTAGAGTAAAACCGGGAACTCGGATTCCCACAGACGGAACAATCAAAGAAGGACATTCCACCGTGGATGAGAGCATGATAACCGGGGAAAGTGTCCCTGTGGAAAAAGGCCCGGGAGACAAGGTAATTGGCGGGACCATAAACAGTTTCGGTTCTTTCATCTTCGAAGCGGAAAAGGTGGGGAAGGACACGGTCCTCTCGGGAATTATAAAGATTGTAGAGGAAGCCCAGGGAAGCAAGGCGCCAATCCAAAAACTAGCCGACCAGGTAGCGGGAATTTTTGTACCTGTCGTTTTAGGAGTAGCTGTGGTTACATTCGGGGGCTGGTACTTATTTAGCGGGGATATTAACTCAGCGGTAATCAGTGCCGTATCGGTATTGGTAATAGCCTGTCCTTGCGCCCTGGGTCTGGCTACTCCCACAGCGATTATGGTAGGTACAGGAAAGGGCGCCGAGATGGGCATTCTTATTAAAAACGGAGAGAGTCTTGAACAGGCGGGAAAGATCGATACTATAATACTGGATAAGACAGGCACAGTAACCGAGGGAAAACCTCAGGTGACCGAGATAATTGCTCTAGGAGAAGAGGAAGAGTCTTCTGTTTTGGCATTAGCCGGACGAATAGAGTCATCCTCTGAGCATCCTCTAGCCCGGGCAATTGTGGAAGAAGCTTCTAAAAAGAACCCGAATGTTTCCGACCCTTCCAGTTCAAAGGGTCATGATCTAGAAAATAACACTTCCGAATTATCTGAAGCTGTTACCGATTTTGCTGCCGTGCCTGGGAAGGGTGTAAGATGCAGAGTCGAAGGAAAAGAAGTACTATTGGGAACCAAATCCCTTATTGTTGAATCCGGTATTTCAACGGAGGAAATTCAAACCCTTCTTTCTGAGCTTGAGAACCAGGGGAAGACAGCCATGGTCCTTGCCAGAGGGGGCTCCTTAATCGGTGTGATCGCCGTCGCGGACAGAGAGAAACCGAGCTCCCGAGAGGCTGTCAGGAATTTAATGGAAATGGGTCATCAGGTGTATATGATTACCGGAGACAACGAGGGGACCGCTCGGGCCATCGCGGAAAAGGTGGGAATTCGGAATGTAATCGCGGGAGTGCTACCTGAAGGAAAGCAGAAAGAGGTTGAGAAATTAAAAAGCCTAGGGAAAAGAGTTGCTATGGTCGGCGATGGAATTAACGATGCCCCGGCTTTGGTGAGCGCTGATTTAGGAATTGCCCTGGGAAGCGGTACGGATATCGCCATTGAATCTTCAGACATCACTTTAATTAAGGGAGACCTGGCGGGTGTCGAGGAGGCAATACGTTTGTCCCGGGCAACTATAAAAAAGATAAAACAGAACCTCTTCTGGGCATTTTTCTATAATACAATTGGAATACCCCTGGCAGCCTTTGGTTTATTAAGTCCGATTATAGCGGGGGCGGCAATGTCCTTTAGCTCCGTAAGTGTTGTAAGTAACTCCCTTACCCTTAAACGTTACAAGGTGCGGGGAAGCAAGAAAAGTAGAAAGAAAGGAGGAGAGAACATGAACCATATAACAATAACAATCGAAGGAATGACCTGCAACCACTGTAAAATGGCGGTTGAAAAGGCAATTGAAAGTGTAGAAGGTGTATCGGATGTAGCCGTGGATCTGGAGAAAGGGACCGCGGAGGTCGCTATCCACGAGAAGGAGAATACCGGAGGGGCAATAAAAGAACAAATATTCCAAGCCGTCAAGGATGCCGGATACACACCGGCTTCTTAAGGGACTTGCCCAAATTTAGCCTTTAGCTGATTGAAGATGTCTTCGGCTTCATCCTTTTCCACGATTTCCTCCTCGTGGATTTCTATAAGCTCCTGAGGTATCTCTTCGATAAAGGGAGATGGGGAGGTTTCAACGTAATCCCGCATGACCTTCCGTCTTAAACAGGAGGTAAGGAAGAGTTTTTGCTTTGCCCGGGTAAGGGCCACATAGAAAAGTCTTCTTTCCTCCTCCAGGTTTCTTCCGTCCTCCTCCAAAGACCGGGAATGGGGGATGATATTTTCTTCCACCGCGGGAATAAAGACGATGTCGAATTCCAAGCCCTTCGCCGCGTGGATCGTCATAAGGTTGACCTTGCCCTCTTCCTCTTCAGCTTCTTCCCGGGTTACCAGGGTAATTCTGTTTAAAAACGCGTAAAGAGAGGTGTCTATTATATCCGGGTCATTCTCCCAGTTTTCTATAATCTGAAGAAAGTTGGTAATATTTCCGTACTTGAATCTGGCGACCCGCTCGTTGGACTGATACTCCAAAACAAGCCACCCCCAGTAGTTGAGGGCGTCGACAAAGCCCTTTAAGGTTTTTGAGAGGCTCTTCGGTTTTCCGAAGAGGAGTGTTTCCCGGTAATGTTCCAGGAGGCTTAAGAAGTCATCCACCGACTGCTTTGTTTTTTCCGGCAGGGGTGAGTCTTCCGCGAACCGGATAGCGGACATGGCGGAGTAAATGGAAAAGCCCCGGTTCTCCGCCACTTCTCGTATCGTCATCAGTCCTTTTTTTCCGATACCCCTTCTAGGAGTATTAATAATCCTCAGCATGTTCACATCATCATCAGGATTCACCATTACCCGGAGGTAGGAAATAATGTCCTTTACCTCCTTTCGCTGAAAGAAGCTGGTACCCCCGGAGACCCGGTAGGGGATGTTTTCCGCTAAAAAGGCCTCCTCAATAGTGCGGGTAAGACTGTTTGTGCGTACCAGGACACCGAAAGAGTGGTAGGGATAGCCTTCCCGCAATTTTAATGTTTTAATGCTTTCGGAAATAAACTCAGCCTCTCTCATTTCGTTTTCAGGGAAGTAAAGAGCAATTGCCTTCCCCCCCTCTATCCCTGTCCAGAGGGTCTTCTCCTTCCTGTCTTTGTTGTTGGCTATAAGGGTATTTGCCGCTTGGAGGATGTTTTTTGTGGAGCGGTAGTTCTGCTCAAGCTTTATCTCGGTCCTCTCCGGAAAGTCCCGTTCAAAATTGATAAGATTTTCATAGTTAGCGCCCCTCCAGGAGTATATGGACTGGTCGTCGTCGCCGACCACGCAGAGGTTTCTGTGTTTTTCCGCCAAAGCGCGGACAAGCTCATACTGGGAGAGGGAGGTGTCCTGGAATTCGTCCACCATGATGTACTCGAAGCGTTCCCGGTATTCCTCAAGGACCTCCGGGTGGTCCCGAAAAAGCACACTGGGCAGAACGATAAGATCATCAAAGTCAACGGAATTGTAAGCATGGAGGTGGGATTGATACTCCTTATAGAGCTCCCTGTGTTGGTCGTTTCCCCGGTTCCACCCAATTCGAGAGGTTTTTATGGCGGAGAAGAGGTTTGAGATGCCGTAAAGGTCAAGGGAGTCTTTAGCATATCCCATTTCCGAGGCCACTTCTTTAATAAGTGCCATCTTGTCGGACTGATCGTAGATGCTGAAATTGGGTTTAAATCCCAACCGATCAATGGTCTTTCTTAAGATGCTGACTCCGAAGGAGTGAAAGGTGGAAAGGGTGAGGCTCTTAAGCTTTTTACCGGTAAGTTCCCGAATACGATGCCCCATTTCGCGGGCTGCTTTGTTGGTAAAGGTGAGGCCCAGTACTTTGTACTGTGGTACTCCCTGTTCGAGCATGTACCCGATTCGGCAGGTAATGGTACGCGTCTTTCCGGACCCGGCGCCTGCAATAATAAGAAGCGGACCTTCCAGGGCCATTGCCGCTTCCCTCTGTTCTCTGTTCAGTGCTGATTCAAGGTCTAGTGCCATTGGGGGGTACTATACCACAATCCCGGGGTCCTGCACTATTCTTAAGATGAATTTACTGGGAGGATTATTCTGTAGTTTACCCTTTTTTTAACAATGATGCCATGTAGAGGGGGCCTGCGCCGTTGGAACGGTCCGGTAAAAAAAGTACTCCGTGTTTGGTGGGCTCTCCGGATACATGAATTTCCTCGAAGTTGAAGATGGTAGAGAGGGAGTTCGGGACCAGGGGGATGTCTTCCCTTGTCAAGAAGGGTATCTATAGCGCCGTCGATCGCCGAAGAGGGAGCTGTAGTAGGCGAGGAAGGCCCCTTCTCCCCGTTTAGGGCGCTTGGAGGAGGACATAGTCCACCGGACCTCCGGAAATGTGCGGAAGGAACTCGTATTGCGCTGCGTACTGCGCGTTCCAGTACTGGTCCAGTTCCCGTTTTGTGTAGCTGTATGATTCGGAGATGGTAATCCATCCGTCGTGGTTCTCATCTCCCCGGGTCATGCTTTCAAGAAAGAAGTAGGTGAATACACCGTGGCCCAGGGTGGAACTTTCGTAGGAGAATTCCTGCTCCCCGGAGGCGGCCATTACCACCGCGTCCCGAGGATTGATGTCCCCGGAAGAGGGGAAATTTACATACATCCGAAAAGCCGCCCCTAAGGCGGAAAACCCCTCCCAACCGTAGTAGAGGTTCGGCGGTATCCCGTCGATCTCCGCCCCATCCCCGATGAATCCCCCGGAATTGCAGGCATCGATAACCACTGTTTTATTCCTGGAGGGTATCTCCGCGATGAGCTCCCTCAATTCGTCGTCGTAGACAGCTTTATTTAGATCTACCGTCCCAGAACCAGTTATTGAATTGCGTAAAAACAGCCACTCGTTGTACTGGTCTTTACCGTACCCCTCCGAATCAGGGGCAGTTACGGATTGCCCCCCATGCCCTGAGTAGTAAAAGAAAAACGGTGTGTCCGCGGTGGCATTGGCTTCTGCCCATAAAAAATCTATGGAGAGGTTGTCCTTTGTTGCGTCAGCATCGGTTTTTGTTTCCACATTCCAACCTGAAGCGCTCAGCATAGATGAAACAGCATTGGCATCGGTGTGGCAGTAGGTAAGATTAGCTCCTGAAACGCCGTAATCGGAAACACCATACACCACGGCGTAGCCTTCGGTAAAAACGGGCTCCTGTTGGCAGGAGGAAAAAAAGACCAGCATACCAAAGGACAGGCAGAGGAGGAAAATGGTGGAGCTATTTAAAAAAATCCGGGAACATCCGGATAAAATCTTATCGTTCATCTAAGAAATACTATGCCTCAGGCTAGGACAAAAATCAACATGGGGGATCAGCTATAGCACTGCTCATTCTATTTTAGAAGGGCGCGTAGGCGGCGGAAAGTTTTAGCCCCAGGTTTCCGGCAAACAGGAGGTCCCTTCTGAAGTGCCCCTCTCCCGGAAGCGAGAGCCTAAGGAAGAAGTAAGGTTCTTTGGGAAAGGTGAACATAAGGAGGGGTTCAATAATAAGGGAGGGGTAGAAGAAGTAGAGCTCCGTAAACTCGTACTGTGCAAGATTAGCCTTCCCCCCAAGAGAGAAACCCAAGAAGAGGTAGTCCTCCTCCGTCGAAGCCGGAAGAAAGGATACAATGTCCACCTCCACCAAGAGTCCGGCGGAAAACGCTGTTACTCCCCTATAGGAGAAGCCCCCGCTTAGATCGGAGGCCCAGAGGGATGCCACACCCATAAAGGGTTCCAAGGCCAGGTGCCTGCCGAAACCGAACCGTAACCCCTGGGTGAAACCAAAAACGGGATGCACCTTGGAGGGATACCGATTGGACTGGGAAAGATGGAAAGAGGAGGATGCCCCAAGAACGGTATGAAAACTAATATCGGCGCTAAGGCGGTTGCTTTGTGCAAAAAACAGGAAATACAGGGAGAGGAAAAAGACAAAAAGCAGTTTTCTTAGGGGGAAAATAGTGCCATTCAAAGGTAAACCCCAACTCGCAGAAGAATTATTTTGTTTTGACATAATCAAAAACCATTACTATATTAAAAGGGGTTATTCCGAAAGTAAAGCACTATTTCCATCTTTTGCATTAGTTAAATTTTCACGAAAGATGAACAAAAGGAAAGAATGAAACGAGATATTACTCGAGCAGGAATGCTTTTACTAATTGCTAGTGTGTTTTTTTCTCCCCTTCTGACAGGATGTCGGAAGAAAGAACCGGAAGAACCCATTAAGCTTCCCGCTACTTCTGTATTACATGTTCAGACAAAGTGGGGCGTAATTACTTCTACTCATTTAAGGCTTAGGGCTGAGCCGTCTGTAGAGTCAGGAACCCCTCTTACCACATTCTGGCGTTCCCGCGGTTTCGTATTAGAGATTCTCTCTAGAAGCGATAAGAAAATGGAGGTAGAGGGGAAGGAGGATTACTGGTATCGAATCCATTACGACGGGCTGTACGGTTGGGTTTTCGGGGGATATGTGGATGTCTACGAAACCCGCGAATCGGCGGAAGAGGCTGCCGGGAGGCTAAAAGGATAATGGATCTTGTCCTCAGCCTTCTTCCCTGGGTCCTTCCCATAGTTCTAGGCGCTGCCATTGGCTTTATTACCAACAAAATTGCCATAAAGATGCTCTTTCGTCCCCTTAACGAAAAGCGGATTTTTGGTCTGCGGGTCCCCTTTACTCCCGGCATTATCCCAAAACAGCGCCATGAGTTTGCGGAATCCATTGGGAGGATGGTTTCTCGGGAGCTTCTTACTCCGGAAGTTATCTTAAAACAGACGAGGAGCGAGGCCTTCCGTCGGGATGTGGAAAAGGGTCTCTCCTCGGTAACCGAAAAGGCCTTTACCCTGGAGTTTAAGCAGCTTATTCATCACGATCCTTCCTCTACTTCTATGTTTCATGCCGATGCGGCTCCGAGGCCGAGCGAGAACGAACTAAGAAAGATCATAGCCTCCCTCTTTTACCATTTTATTCGGAGCAACTCCTTTTCAGAACTCCTGAGAAACCTTATCTACAGTGGAGTTTCCTACCTAGCCGATTTGCCCCTTTCCGAGGTGGTAACCGACAAAGAAAAGGGAGAAACTATTCTCCGGGGTGTTATAGATCGCATAACCTCAGCGGAAACCAAGGAAAAGATGCTCTATTGGCTGGACAAAGAGATAGATTCCTGGTTTTCCCGGGACATCCAAGTGAGAGCCATTATACCGAAGGAACTGGTGGATGGAGCGGCAGAACTCTTTAACTCCCTCTATCCCGATTTGGTCCAATCCTTGGCCGAGTGGATGAGGGAAGAAGATACCAAGGCGGAATTAGTAGTCCAGGGAAAGATATTCATTCGGGACGCCTTAGAGAAACTCAGGGGACTTCAGAAGTTTTTTATCCGAGCTGGTGGATACCACTCGACTCTGGAGGAGAAGATGCCGGAAATCGTGGATAACGCAATTACCATCTTCTACGAGCTGGCTATGGACGAAGTAAACAGAGAGGGTATTGTTGGGGCCCTGCGTACCGGAATGATGAACTGGCGAAGGAGACATCTGAAAAACGCATTGGGAAGCGGAGTGGAGGTAAAAACCCAAATAAAGATTGTGGCGGAGCGGATATTTACTGTATTGGAAGACAAGGAAACGAAGAGAAGGATCTATCAGTGGATAACCATTCGGATGAAAAAGACCGAGTCTGTTACTCTAGGCAAGATCATGGAAGATTATCTTCAGATGGACCAAGCGGAAATAGCGGACGGCATTACCAATCTTATTCTTCAGTGGGTCACCTCTCAGGAGGAATTGCCGGGAGGAAGCAACAGTATAGGGGATACCCTCTACTACGGGGGAAGCGGATATTTCAGAGACAATGAAGAAATGACCATCGGAGACTTCTTCGGAATACACCAGGAGGTAAAATCCAGTCTCGACCACTATATGACCATAAAAATAATAGAGATAATGGAAGAAAACGTACCGGATATCCTCCAGACTTTCGATGTCTACTCCCTGGTGGTGGACAAAATCAATGAACTGGTTATTGAGGATGTGGAGAAACTTCTCATGATGGTAATAGAAAAACAGTTAAAATGGATCAACATCTTCGGTGCGATTCTGGGCGGAATAATCGGTGTATCCCAAATTATCGTAAATTCTCTCTTATAATTCAGCCACTTTCAAAATTAGTTAATTTTGAAAGTGGCCCTACCTTTAGATTTTATAACTTATTATATTATAATAAGTTATAAAATCGACCCTATATTGAGGCTCTGAAAAATGACAATTTTGAAAGAGCCTCAATTGCTTAATCACTGGGTAGTTTTCTAAAAAGTTTTGCAAAATTTCTGTAAATGGATACAATATGAGTATGGGTCATGTAAAAACGCTGATTCTATCGGAAAACCCAAAGGTCGCAGAGTATGCGAAGATTATCCGCGGAGAAAACGCGGAGGTGGAAATAAAAAAATCCGAGGATATTAAACGAGGACCGGTTGATTGGTCTGCCTATCAGGTCCTGTTCATCGATATTGATCATTTTTCTGAAGATCCCTGCGGATACAGTTTAGAAATTAGGAAAAGCCTTCGCGACCTGCCTTTTCAGATTATTCTCCTTTCAGATAAGAGCAGACTGGACTATGAAAAGATTATCCGCTGCGGAGGAGATGATTTTCTTACTTATCCGGTAGAAAAGGAGGAGTTAATCGCCCGGTTCAAGGCCGCGGGAATTCGACTACACCATCAACGGGGTCTTTTGGAAGAGAAAGAATATATAGAAGAGGCCTACAACAAAATGATAAAGGTAAATAAAGAATTGGAGGATTCGAATCGGGAGTTGGAACACATAGCCCGGTACGATTATCTCTCCGGTCTTTTGAATCGTATGAATCTCTACGCCCTCATGGAAAAAGAAATTGAACGAGCGGTACGTCATGAAACTCCTCTTTCAGGAATTATGTTAGACATAGACCATTTTAAACCCATAAATGACAACTATGGCCACCAGGTAGGGGACCAGGTTATTCGAGAGTTGGGAAAACGCCTTCTGTCAACTCTTAGAAAGTACGATCATGCCGGAAGGTATGGAGGAGAGGAGTTTTTTGTTGTACTTCCTAACACGGATTTGAATGGGGCGAAGAATATTGCCGAGCGGTTTCGAACAACCCTGGATACGGAGAAGATGATAGTAGGGGAGCAAGAATTTTCGGTTACCGCGTCTCTCGGAGTGGCGCAGTACCGCCACGGGGAGAGTCGTGAGGCATGGATTACCCGGGCCGACAGGGCCATGTATATGGCGAAGGAAATGGGACGGAACAGGGTGGCCACTGAAGGGTAGAATATTAGAAAACCCAGCTGCTTTCAAAATTATCATTTTTTAAGAGCCTGTTTGGGCCCTTATAATAGCTATTGCTGTCGCTTTGGGAGTATTAAGGTAAAGGTACTGCCTATTCCCAGGGTACTCTCCGCCCTGATTTCCCCGTTGTTTATTCTAAGAATGTGTTTGGCAATGGCTAAGCCCAATCCTGTACCCCCCATTTCACGGGACCGTGCCTTATCCACCCGGTAAAATCTTTCGAATATCCTCGGTAAATCCTTTTCGGGAATTCCGTAGCCCTGGTCGGTAATGGATATTTCTACTGTTTTAGCCTCTTTCCCCTCCCTGCAACTCGCTGTGATGCTGCTCCTTGGATCGCTGTACTTAATGGCATTGTCTATAATATTTACCAATGCCTGTTCGATTAAAAGGGGAATTATTTCAGCCTGGACCTGTTTGTCGCAATCTTGAATGATATCTATTTCCTTTTTAATTCCCTTTTCCCTGCAAATTTGCACCGCGCTGGAAAGAATCGAGCTGATTGTACTCACTTCAAATTCAAGTTCCCTCTCTTCGGGCTGTTCCAGTTTGGAGAGGCTTAAAAGATCGTCAATTATTGAGTTAAGACGTTTCGCGTGGCGTTCAATTATTGAAAGAAACCGCAGGGCTTCATCTTTTTCATCGATTGCTCCGTTTAAAAGAGTTTCTACAAATCCGGTTATTGAGGTTATGGGGGTTTTTAATTCATGGGAGACGTTGGCGACGAAGTCTCGTCGAATATTCTCTATAGATTTAATCGTTGTAATATCGGCCAGCACAAGGAGAATCGCGTCTTTCATTTTTGGTGAAACCGGGACAGGGCCTTCAGCATCTGCTCTGACAACAGTGCCATGGACCTGAAGAAAAACGGTTCTTTTTGTTCTCGCCGTCCCGTTAACGGCGGCGGATACAGCATCCTGCGGTGTATCGGAGATGAAGGAGATATCCGTCTCCAGTGGGGCAGTACTCTCCCGTACCTCCTTTGCAAAATCATACAGCGCTGAATTCCGAAAAACTTCTATTAACCCCCGTCCAATGCTTGTCTGAGGATGTATCTGCAACAGCTCCGAAGCGGCGTTGTTGAGCATTGTTATTCTAAGGTTGGTGTCCATTAAAATGACTGCCTCAACCATACTGGTGAATATCGCTTCGAGTTCCATTTTTTGCGAGGTTATTTCTGTAATAACACTTTCTAACTTCTTTGCCATGGCCGACATTTCATGCGCTACAGTAGAGGCTTCTTTAGGACCTTCTACATAAATAGGAGTTGAAAAACGACCCAGGGAAATTTCTTTTGCTCCCCATTCTAATACAGAGAGGGCCTTTCCGATGTATCGAGTAAATAGAAAACCTGTAATTCCGAAGGTAATTATTATAGAGACGATCAGGATAATCGTACTGATCCGGAGGCTGTAAAATTGGGAATCGATACTCTGAATTGAACGGGCGGTCCGCAGTACTGCTGTTATATCTCCGTTTTCGTAGACTGGTTCAGCGTAATAGGCGAAGTGTTTCCCTAAAGTGGTGGAGAAACGAAGGGAGAAGGAATTTCGCTCCTCTAAAGCGGCAATTATTTCCGGCCGATCCCCATGGTTCTCCATTTTCTGAATTTCCTCTTCCGAATCACCCAGCACAAGACCATGGGTATCTACAACAGTGAGCCTGGTTGTACGGTTTCCAGCAACCCGTTTACAGAAGGGATCGATACGTTCCGGGCTGTGTGTCGGCGAGGGAATATGCGGCAACTGAAGAAACGCTGTCTCTTTGAGGTTTTCCTCTACCTGCTGGTACATGAGCCTTTTTACATTTGAAGAAATAAAAAGAGCGGCAATAAGGGCGATAAGTACGGTAAATAGGATCTGAAAGAGGTAAAATCGAAAAAGTCCTTTTTTCAATCCTGGATTCCCTTCATCCTGTATCCCACACCCCGGACTGTTTGGATCGTTTCACCGTATGGACCGAGTTTTTTTCTTAAACCAAGGATCTGCACGTCTACCGATCGTTCCGTTACAGGATAATCATTGCCTTTTACGTTTTTAATTATCTGGTTTCTTGAGAAAACCCAGCCAGGATTCGCCGCGAGAAATTCCAAAATGGCGAACTCAGTAGCGGAAAGGATAATCTCTTCTCCTTCGACATGAACAGTATGCCTGGCGGGATTTATTTCTATTCCGTTTATGTGTATAAGCTTCTCCTCCCCATGGTGAAAGGAATCGTGGTTGCGTCTAAGAACGGTGCGGATACGGGCAATGAGCACCTTGGGAGAAAAGGGCTTTGTTATATAATCATCGGCGCCCATCTCGAGTCCGGTTATTATATCCGAATCTTCACTCTTCGCGGTAACCATTATTATTGGAATATTTCTGGTTTTTTCTCCGCGTTTAAGTTGTCTGCATATTTCAATCCCGTCTATTCCGGGAAGCATTAAATCGAGGATTAACAGGTCCGGAATGTGTTCTTCCACCTTCGCTAAGGCCTTTTCCCCCGTCGGGGCTTGAAGAATCGCGTAACCTTCTTTCCGGAGGTTGTAGGCAATTAATTCCATAATATCCTGTTCGTCTTCAACTATTAAAATGGATTCATGTGCCATTTTATTCCTCTATTTGTTTAACTCCATATGCTTTCCTGTTTCTTGAAACACTATCCACTCGCAGATGTGGGTAACGTGATCGCCGAGACGTTCTAAAAACCTAATTAAAAAGAGTAGATCAGTTGTCTGCAGGGCGTAATCAGGGTTATCTTTCATAAAATTGATAAAGGAATTAAAAAGTTCGGTATGCATTTTGTCAATTTCGTCGTCCCTGCTTGCCACTTCCTTGGCCCTATCCGCGCTGTGTTCGGACAATGCGGTGAGAACGTCCCGCACCATTTCGATTCCCAAATCCGCCATGGGGCGTATCATGTCCCGGATCGGTTGAATATAGGGATCGTTGGCCAGCCGGATGGTCGTTTTCGAGAGATGGACCGCGTGATCGCCGATCCTCTCCAGGTTTACCACTATTTTTATCGCGGTTATAAGATGCCGCAGGTCTGAGGCCACAGGCTGTTCCGTGGCAAGTAACACGGTACAGCGGTCTTCTATAAGGAGCTGCGCGCTGTCTATTTCATCATCTTTTGCAATTATTTTCTCCGCGGCTATAATATCTTTTTCTTCGAAAGCCTGGAGGGCTTTCTGTAGTGCTTCCTCTACCAGTGCTCCCATTCTAAGAATCTCTTCGTGCACTTCCTGGAGAGCATCTCTGAAATGTTGTCTTGTCGGCATAGTTTTGTTCCTCCACTATCCTGGCATAATGTTATCCGAATCTGCCGGAAATGTAATCCTCTGTCCGTTTGTCTGATGGGTTAAAGAAAATCTGTTCCGTGACCCCCATTTCCACAAGATATCCCGAGCGGTTTTCGTCTACCATAAAAAAGGCGGTGAAGTCTGATATTCTCCCGGCTTGCTGCATATTGTGGGTCACAATTACTATTGTATAGCTTTGTTTCAATTCGTCTATTAAATCTTCAATTTTAGCCGTGGAGATAGGGTCCAGGGCCGAAGCGGGTTCATCCATAAGAAGCACCAGGGGCTCTACCGCGATTGCCCGGGCAATACAGAGGCGCTGCTGCTGACCTCCGGAGAGGCTTAAGGCATTCTGTTTTAGTTTATCCTTAACTTCATCCCAGAGGGCCGTTTTTTTGAGAGTTGTCTCCACAAGTTCATCCATGTTTCCATGAAAGCCATTAATTCTTGCTCCCCAGGCAATATTTTCGTAGATACTCTTTGGAAAGGGATTGGGTTTTTGAAAGACCATTCCGATTTTTCTGCGGATTTCAACCGGATCAACGTCCTTTTCATAAATGTTTTTCCCTTCGAAGAAGATCTTGCCTTCCGTTCTCGTTCCCCTAATCAGATCGTTCATTCTGTTCATAGTCCTTAGGACCGTACTTTTCCCGCAGCCGGAAGGGCCGATTAAAGCAGTCACCTTGTTCCTCCTAAGACCTAAGGTAACGTTCTTGGCCGCGAGAAAATCTCCGTAATACTGATTAAGGTTATCAATGTTAATTATATACTCTTGGTCCTGATGCATCATAATACTATCCCTTTCTCTTTTTTCTGATTCTGTCTCTGGCAACGATCGCGAAGGCGTTCATGGAAAGCAAAAGAATAAGCAGTACTATAATAGCCGCCGCCGCGATATTTCTGAATTCAGCCTGAGGTCTTGCTGTCCACTGGTAAATCTGTATCGGCAGAGTGGTAAACTTTGAAAAGACATTGTTAGGATCCACAGAGATAAACGTTGAGGCCCCCACCACTACCAGGGGAGCGGTTTCTCCCACAGCCCTGGATACGGATAATATGGTACCGGTAAGGATTCTGTCAAAGGATGAGGGCAGCACATGGTGGAGTATTGTCTGCCACTTTGTTGCTCCCAGTCCGTAACTTGAATCCCGCAGGGACTGGGGTACCCCCCTAATAGCTTCCTGACTGTTAATGATAATGATGGGAAGAATAAGAAGCCCCAGGGTCAGCCCCGCTGAAAGAACTGTTCTCCCGCTTGCCGTGGATGGATCGGCAAAACCGAATACAGCCCCGCTGGTGAGAGGTTCTAAATATCGTACAAATACCGCGAGACCGAGGAGTCCGTAAATAATTGAAGGGACTCCGGAAAGATTGTAGATATTCACCTGAATAATTCTGGTTAGCAAGTTGTCTTTGGCGTATTCCTCAAGGTAGATTGCCGCGGCGACCCCCACTGGGAAGGCGAAAAGAATGGTAATAACAATCATCCAGAGGCTGCCGAAGAGGGCGGTGCGGATCCCGGCGAATTCAGGGGTGGGAGACTGAGGGGAAGTGACAAACCCGGCGTTAAACCATGAGCGGAATTCAATAACCGCTTCAGGGGCGTTCTCATTCCTCCAGTTGACAATGGACTGCCTATCGAGGAGGGAATCCAACAATTCCCAGCTTTTAATAATTTCCGGCGCAACCACCCTTTCGTACACCAATCGGAGCAGTTCTATTTTTGACCGTTCCGTAAAAGGCTCCTCGTGGTTGTACCGCCTGATAAGTCCTGTGGAGAGATGTTCATTGAGAACCTTAATTAGCTGCTCTTCCTCCATCTCTTCCAGAGTGACGCCGTCAACGGAGAGCGAAGCGGGGTCTATACTGTTTTCTATTACCACATATCCGAAAGCGCCGTTAAGGATATTCAGAATAAGTAAGATGAGAAACATCATGGCAATTGCCGTGGAAAGATAAAAGGCGATTTTCCATATTATTCCTGCTGTAAAACGGTTTTTTAAATGTTTTTCCTGCCGTCGGGTGTTTGAGATCATTCATACACCTCCTGATACTTCTTTACCACGATCCGGCTTATAATATTGAGGACAAGGGTAAAGATGAAGAGGAGCATTCCCAGGGCAAAAATACTGTTGTAGTCCATGGTATCGTATCCTATGTCGCCTCCGCTTATCCTGACTATATATCCTGTCATGGTCTCCGCGGCTTTAAAGGGGTTAAAGGTAAAATTGGGTCCCGCGCCGGCGGCCAAAGCAACGATCATTGTTTCCCCTATTGCCCGGGAGAGGCCGACGATAAAGGCTGCGGCGATTCCGGAAAAAGCGGCGGGGAGCACAATTTGAACGGAGGTCTCCAGTTTTGTCCCCCCTAGTCCATAGGCGCCCTCCCTCAGCGAATCGGGAACGGCGCTGAGGGCGTCTTCCACCATACTGGTTACCAGAGGCAGAATAAGAATCCCCATTACAATTCCCGCGGAAGCGGTATTGTATATTTCAACGGTATCGCTTCCGAAAATAAGACGGAGAAAGGGGGTCATAAAGGTGATGGCGAAATATCCGTACACCACCGTAGGTATTCCCGCCAGTATTTCCAGGACGGGCTTTAGAACGCTTCTTACTTTTTCCGAAGCGTATTCACTTAAAAAAATGGCAACGAAGATCCCCAGGGGGGTGGCCACAGCCATGGCGATGGTGCTGGTCATAATGGTCGAATTAAGCAGGGGAAGAACACCAAACTCTTTTATCATCGGCTGCCATTTCTTTGAAAGAAAAAATTCCTTCAGGCTCACTTCATCACCACCAAAGAAGAGAAAAGATTCCCTCGCAAGGATAATTACAATGCCGATGGTAATAAAAATTGATATTACTGCGCTTAAAAAAAGGAGACTGGATATGACCATTTCTCCCGGTCTTTTTTTTCCGCGAAGCTCATTCTCTGTCATTTCACTTTTTTCCCTCTTATTTTTTCCTCTTATTATTTTCTTTTATTATTTTCTTTTAGCAAAAGAGCAGGAGAGGCTGAATGCCCCCCCTGCGGTTTTTTTTACTGTACTGTTAAACAGCTATTCACTGCAATAGTGTTTTTTTAGTAGGTGCCCTTC
>CAYXSD010000030.1:0-7108 GCA_964466335.1 uncultured Spirochaetales bacterium | reverse complement strand
TTTAGTAGGTGCCCTTCATAGCGTTCAACCAGTTCTGTTTTGCCTTGTCCAAAGCCGCCGGAGCTGCCGGGAAATAACCCGCATCAACGATTTCTTCGTTTACATAGGTGAGATAATAGGCGAGAAAGGCTGCTACCTGGGATTTGTCTTTCATTATTCCCGCGTCGGAGTACATAAAAAGAGGACGGGCCAGGGGATATGTGTTGTTGTCCACATTAGCTGCATTGGCGTCGACTCCCTCAATGGAAAGGATGTTCAGTTTGTCCTTGTTTTCTTCGTAGTAGGCGTAGCCGAAAAACCCTATGGCATAGGGGCTGCCTTCGATTCCCTGTACGAGGATGTTGTCATCTTCACTGAGCTGAAGATTCTTCGCGGCAAGGATTTCAGCCGGATCTTTATCATACACCTCTTCTACGAAGTAGTCGAAGGTCCCGCTGTCGGTGCCGGGGATGAAACGGTGAATTTCTTTATCAGGCCAGCTGGAATTTACGTCGGACCAGTTGGCGGCGCTTCCGAAGATTTTCGCAAGTTCTTCGAAGGTCGCGTTCTTAACAAAGGTGTTTTCCTTGCTTACAACAACCGCGAGGGCATCGGTTCCTACTCGGAATTCAATAGGTGTTCTACCGATTTTTTTTGCAGCCTCTATTTCACTGTCTTTTATGGGGCGGCTGGCATTGGAGATGTCACTCTCTCCGGCTACGCAGAACCGCTCAAAGCCCGCGCCGCTTCCAATGCTGTCGATGGTGATACTTCCTGAGTAGCCTTCGTCCTGAAACCGAGCGGCCATTACCTCGGAAAGAGGGAACACGGTGGAGCTTCCCATGGCAATAATATCACCCTTTACCTCAAGGGGATTAACACCGGGGAGCATATCATCATCTGATTTGTCCATAATCCAGGCGTACCCTGAACTTTTTTCTTCGGCATCTTTGCTGCCGCTTTCCTCACTACTTCCACCTGCGAACGCCATTGCGGCAACGAGCAGAAGCATACCAATTACGAAAATTTTTCTCATCTTTTCCTCCTGATAAGTTTTGCCGGTATACACCGGCTTTTTATTTTGATTTCGAGCTAAAAGTAAGGGAAGAGAATAAAGACTTTATGAGGTGAATGTTAGAAAACGGTTAAGACGACCGCTTTCTACCATAGCCGATTTTACAAGAGCCTTAACAGCCACTTTTGAAATTAGTACTAATTTTGAAAGAGCCTCTTAAGAGAAGAGCATTTTTTTTGCCAGGGGATAGAACACACTAGTAAGCCGTGTTTTGTCCATCGGACTGCTCGAGGGGGCCTGGTATAGTGCCGGAAGGGCTCAGGAATAGTGCTCTTGAAGGCTTTTAAAAAACCAGCCGTAAAGGGCCTGGATCCTATTGTAAAAGGACTCCTTTTTCGACCGCTCCAGACCCAAAAACCGAAGAGTTTCCACAGTACAGGCCCCATAGAAGAGGAGATAATCCTCCAGGGGATGAATAAGAAGATGGGTCTGCATGTTCTTTGGGTCCACCATTTTGAATATCCCGTATCGAAGTTCGTTGTGGTTTGTCATGGTGAGAGCAATGGTGTTCCCGCTGAAGCGATAGGTAAGGGAATAGATGTTCTCTCCGAAGGTAAGGTCTTCCTGAAAAGCGTAAACAGTGCTTTTTCTGGGAATTCCTTGAGAAGGGCCAAGGAGAGGGTCTTCCAGGCGTTCTTCTTCCTCAGGAGATGTAATGGCATAGGACCGGGCGAAGAGGGTGCGCATTTTCTCCCTGGAGGCGGAGTAGTACTCTGTCCCTTTCAATTTGCTTACAGATCTAAGGAGATTGTAGATTTGTTTGAGAAACTGCTCAGATTTGGGATCTACGCTATCGGGCACACCGGCATCTTCCAATGGGAGAAGAAGGACTGTTTCTACGCCGATCACTGTCTTAAGCGTGGCTATACTCTCTTTAATGTCAGCCTTTAGCGGCCCCTCAGGGAGCCAAAGCGGAGGGAGATCTTCAAAATAGTACCTGGTTGTCTCGCTTTCGAGGATAAGTTCTTCTAATTCTCTATCACTCATGGCTGGAATAAGCTCTGATACCCTGGATGCCGCCGAGAAAATATCTTCGCTATAGGTAAGTTGGGGGAACAACGCCATTAAAGAGACAATACCGAGGAAGAGTATAATTGCATAAGTTCTTTTCGTCATGATATTCTTAACCATACTCCACTATATACAATTTTTCCGGGGGACCGACAAGAATGATTCAACATAAAAGAAAAGAAGATTGGAGCATCGCCTTTACCGGGGGAGGGACAGCAGGGCATGTGATTCCAGGAATTGCCGTTGCCGACAGTCTGCCTATCGCCTATCGAGAGCGGACCATTTGGATCGGGTCTTCTTCGGGAATGGAAAGAAAGTTGGTGGAGGAGAAGGGGTACCCGTTTTTTGCCGTACCATCCGGAAAATTGCGGAGATATTTCTCTTTTAAGAATTTTCTAGATATATTTACCATAGTGTTCGGGGTAATAGCCTCCTTAGTCGTGTTAAAGCGTAAACGGGCCCGGGTCCTCTTTTCAAAAGGAGGGTATGTTTCGGTACCTCCCGTTTTAGCGGCCAGGATACTGGGAATTCCCGTGGCGACCCACGAATCGGACAGCGATCCGGGTCTGGCAACGAGAATAAACGCCCGTTTTGCCGATACAATTCTCCTCTCTCTGGAAAGGACCCGGGATTTTTTCCCTAAAGCCCTACGAAAAAAAACGGTGGTAACCGGTAATCCTGTGCGAAGGGAGCTTTTTCTGGGTGACCGGGAGGCGGCGAGGGCGTCCTTGGGTGCAGATGAGAAAACAGCGGTAGTGTTAGTGCTGGGGGGGAGCCTCGGGTCCGGTCAGATTAACGGGTTGGTCCTCCACACCCTACACAGACTCCCAAGCAATGGTATCCTAATCCATCAGCGGGGAAAATGGGAGGTTGATAATTCAGGTATTCATCCAGGGGCCAGGGGAGGCCCGGAAGAGGGAGGCTTGGAAAGAGAAGGAGGACCCGGCTATCGGAGTTACGACTTCATCGGCGAAGAACTTCCGGATTATTTTGCCGCGGCGGACATAGTTGTGAGTCGGGCGGGAGCAAACACGCTCTGGGAGATCGGGGCTTTAGGAAAGGCGAGTATCCTTATTCCCTTGGGGACCGCGGGTTCCAGGGGCGATCAGATTAGAAACGCCGAGGTTTTTCGTGAAGAGGGTGCTGCCATCGTTCTGGAGGGGGAGGAGGCAACGGAGGAGGCCTTTATCAATGCTCTGCTAGACCTTATTGAGAATAAGGAGAAAAGGATAAGTATGGGAGAAAACGCTAAATCTATCACTGACGAGAAGGCCGCCGAGCGCATTGCGGATATTATTATAAAAATGCTTACTAGTAAGATGGAGGAATAATGGAACTTTCTGCTCTGGATATTGTTTTTGTCGTGGTCCTGGTTATTGCAGCTCTAAGGGGTGCGTTTCGGGGTTTTGTGACTGAACTTCTTTCCGCCGCCGCGATCATCGTGGGAATAATAGCGGCGGTTATCTTCTCTAAGATGGTAGGCGAGCTATTGGCTGTTCACGTGGGGCTTACTCAGTGGAGCGAGATCATTGCTTTTCTCGTTATTTTTTTGGTGGTCTACCTTGTTATTAAACTATTTGAAGGGGCCTTGAATAATGTTATTGACAAATTGAAGCTGGGCAATCTCGATCGCGCCCTAGGGTTTTTTCTCGGTATTTTGGAAGGTATACTGTTAATCGCCGTGATTGTCTTTCTAATGACCGTGCAACCCCTCTTCGAAGTGGAGCAGGTCCTTCAGGAAAGTGTAATTGCTAAGGTCGTCCTTTCCCTTCTTCCCTATGGGGTATCAATTATTAAAGAAAGAATATAATAAAAAGAATATTGAGGCTCTTTCAAAATGCTATTTTTCAGAGCCTCAATAAAAAGAATAGTACAAAAGGAAAAAGTTTCGGAATATGTTTGAGAATATTGTAAGGCAGGAACAGGTAATCTCGCGATTAAGAGATGAGATTGGAGGTAAGGTGCTTCCTTCTGCTATTCTCTTTTACGGCGAGCCTTACTCTGGAAAGCTCTCTACCGCTTTAGAGCTTGCCAGGGTAATATCCTGTGAAGAGGGGCCGGGAGAGTGGAACTGCTTCTGTTCCTCCTGTAAAAAACATCGTCTTTTAGCTCACCCTTCACTTCTTCTCTTAGGGAGTAGATACTTTACCGAAGAGATTGCCGCTTCAGCGGACGTACTAAGACGAACGGCGAAGGAGTCTACGCGGTTTCTCTACTATCGGGCGGTAAAGAAACTCCTTAAACGTTTCGATTCCTTACTCTGGGACGACAACGATCCTGTGGTAAAAAAAGCGCAGAACAGTGTATCCGCCCTGGAGGAAACCCTGGAAGAGGTCCGCCCCGGAAGAAAGGAGCTCCCCTCTGGGAGAGAATTAGAAAAAACCCTCTCCGACATTCAAGGATACGCGGAGAAGGCTGCCGCTGCTCTCCCTCGGGACAATATCCCCATCGATCAAATACGTAAGGCGACTTTCTGGGTACACACTACAGGAATTTCAAAGAGAAAGATTGTAATTTTAGAGAATGCAGAGCGAATGATGGAGGGATCGAGGAATGCTCTCCTCAAGGTATTAGAGGAACCTCCGCCGGGGGTGGTGTTTATCCTAATTACAACGAGGAAGAGCGGATTAATTCCGACTATCCTGTCCCGGGTGCGCCCCTATCATTTTAAAGAGCGGACCGAGGAGGGTTCCAAAGAGGTAATGGAAAAGATCTTTCGGGAGGACCCGCAAAAGTTTAAGAATCTTTCCGCTTACTTCGATGCATGGCGGGGTTTGGACCCCAATAAGTTGAAGAGAGACAGCACATTATTCCTAAAGGGAGAAGATGCGGAAGGAGGAGAGAGTATAGCCTCCGTTATCGATACCTATGCTTCCAGACATGCGGTGAAACCCTTTTTAAAGGAACTTACCCGGACCCTCTACCAGGCGTATAGAACCGGTATAGAAGCCGATACCATATCTTGGACCATCCCCAGTCATGAAAAGGCCTTAGCTCTTATTCGTCAGTCCATGCTAGGCGTGGATTCTTATAATCAATCCCCGAAGCTCATCTTGGAACGTCTCAGCTACGATATTAGGAAGCTAGTATGAGAAAATTCATCCATAAGGCCCTTTCCAAACTCCCTAAAATGGACAAGGGCCAGGTCTCGGCACTATTAAAGGATATTGCCGCGGAAAATGAACGGTTGGAGGCGGTTTTAGAATCCATGACGGACGGAGTTATTGTAACGGATACAAAGCACAATCTCATTCTTCTGAATAAATTCGCGGAGAGACTGGTACCTCTCCATGGCGGAGATGTCTTAGAGCAACGGGTGTGGAACACGATAAAAGATAATGACATAGCTCAGTTTCTAAAGGAGAATTTGGAAAACCAGGAGAGGGTGGAGGACAAAGAGTTCACCATAGATTGCGGTACTATAAACCGGGTCCTCGCGCTAAGTATCCTGCCCTTGGTACATGAGAAGGAAATTCGTGGAAGTCTGGTACACATAAAGGATATTACCGAAAAGCGAGAGAGGGATGCCCGTTTGAGAAGGGCGGAGAGTTTAGCCTCCCTTACCACTCTTGCGGCCGGCGTGGCCCATGAAATAAAAAACCCCTTGGGTTCCATATCTATTCATCTCCAACTAATAGAAAAGGCGATAAAGAAGCAGAGTGAAGCCATTCAAGAGGGCGATATCTTTCAGCAGTTGGATATTATCCATGAGGAGGTGGACCGCCTGAACAGCATTGTCGTAGACTTTCTCTTCGCCGTACGTCCCATGGATACAAAAATGGAGGCGCACGATCTAAACAGGATTATTCACGATATCCGAGACTTTCTCAGATACGAGCTTGAGGAGGGAAGTATAGAGATCCATGAAGAACTGGATGAGGAGTTACCCCTTCTCGAGTTGGATGAGAAGTTTATAAAACAGGCACTCCTTAACCTTGTAAAAAACGCGGCTGCAGCCATGCCCGAGGGAGGAGGAATTACTCTCCAAACCCGCCTGGAAGGCGATCAGGTAGTGTTAAGCGTTTGTGACACCGGTACAGGCATATCCGATGAAATCCTCGAAAAAATCTTCGAACCCTACTTTACTACCAAGGATTTTGGTTCAGGTTTAGGGCTGACGGTGGTCTACAAGATCGTAAAGGAGCATAAAGGAGAAATATCCGTTCGTTCCAAGGAGGGAATTGGGACAACATTTTCTATTACCCTTCCGGTCCCTCAAAAAGAACAACGGTTGATCGGATGGAAAGGAGAACCCGATGAAGTTTAATGTCCTCATTGTGGATGATGAGAAGAATATACGCCTCGGTTTAGGAAAAGCCCTGGAAATGGATGATCATACCATCTTTTTGGCGGAAAATGGTAAAGAAGCCATGGAGATTATTAATAACCATGAAATAGATTTGGTTATTACCGATCTAAAGATGCCTAATATGTCGGGAGAGGAGCTTTTACGCGGTGTCTCCTCTTCCTACCCGAACATACCGGTCATTATTCTCACCGGACATGGAACTATTGAAACCGCTGTTAAGGCAATGCGGGAAGGGGCCTATGATTTTCTCACAAAACCGGTAAACCTAGACCGGCTTTCCATGCTGGTAAAACGGGCCTTAAGAAACCGCGAATTGGTCCTGCAGCATCGTGCCCTTCAGGAAGAGGTGAACCGGATTGGAAGGAAGCGAAAGTTTTCCAACATTATCGGCAAAAGCCCGCAGATAAAAAAAATTCTGGAAGTAGTGGACCAGATTGCCCCAACCAAAGCTTCGGTCCTTATTACCGGAGAGAGCGGTGTGGGGAAGGAGTTGGTTGCCGATGCCATACACAATCTCTCTAATCGGGGGGAACAGCCGTTTATTAAGGTCCACTGCGCGGCCCTTACCGAATCTCTCTTGGAGAGCGAACTCTTTGGCCATGAAAAGGGCGCTTTTACCGGAGCAATAGCCCGGAAGCGGGGACGATTTGAGCTTGCCAATACGGGGACCATCTTTCTCGATGAAATCGGAGAAATTAACCAAAATGTTCAAATAAAGATCCTTCGAGTTCTCC
>CAYXSD010000029.1:24852-27572 GCA_964466335.1 uncultured Spirochaetales bacterium | reverse complement strand
CCTTTACTTGACCCTTGGCACATTCAGGGGTATTATACAATCGATTTCCATGGACGACGACGATCCTATTCCTATATCCAACCTTCTCATACAACCGGGGGCTTAAGCGGGAATGGTCCTTGAATTTCTCGCATTAATAGCCCTTATTCTCGCTTCCGGCATTTTTTCCTCCTCGGAGACGGCCTTTACGTCCCTCTCCCTCATACAGATCCAACAGTTGGCCTCTAATTGGGGGAACCGGGGAAAACTGATTAAAAAAATCACCTCCCGGCAGGACATCCTTATTACCACCATTTTAATTGGAAACAATCTGGTGAATATCGGCGCCTCCGCCCTGGCCACCACCATTACCATAGAGCTTTTCGGAAACCGGGCAGTGGGGGTAATGACCGGTGTGCTGACCCTGGTTATTCTCATCTTTGCCGAAGTTACGCCGAAGCGTATCGCTATTATCAACAACGAGTTCATCTGCCTCCACACCGTGCGGCTTATTACCATCCTCTCCATCGTTTTTCGTCCGGTGGTATGGGTTATAGTGTTAGTGAGTTCCCTCTTAACCAGGCTTGTGGGGTATAGAAAAAAGACATCCCTTTCCTTGGAAGGGCTCCTCCACATGGTCAACCTGGCGGAAAACATGGGAGTGGTGGAGAACTACGAAACGCGGTTGGTAAAAAATGTATTCCGCTTTGACAATATAAACTTACAGGCGATTATGACCCACCGAACGGAAGTCTTTCTCCTGGATAAAGACCTCACCATTGCCGAGGCCCTGCCGGAGATTAACGAGCAAGGCTACTCCCGTATCCCCGTTTACGACGGGCATCCGGAAAATATCGCCGGTATCATATTGACCCGAGACGTAATGAAGGTTCTCTCGGAAGGTAAAGAGGACATGCCTCTGCGCGAGCTTATGCTTAAACCGATTTTCGTCCCTATGACAAAGCGGGTAAACGAGATGCTCGCCCAGTTCAAACGGGAAAAGCTTAATATTGCGGTGGTCTTAGACGAATACGGAGGTCTTGCCGGAGTAGTCACCCAGGAGGACGTAATAGAGGAACTTCTAGGCGAACTCTACGACGAACACGAGGAAAAGGAGTATCCCAAAATTACCAAGGTTTCTCCGGAGGCGTTTTCAATTACCGCGGACATTTCCCTTCATCAGTTAAACGACGCTTTAGGACTCTCCCTCTCCAACGGAAAGTACTCCCAAACGTTAGGAGGATATATCTCGGAGATGATAGGTCACATACCCGAACAGGAGGAGGTGGTCTCTCTCCCCGAAGGGAATTTTACCATCGAGACAATGGAAGGAAACAAAATCGAGTCCATCCGATTCATTCCTACGCAAAAAGAGCAGGAAGAAGAGGAAGAGGAAAATAACCTTCTAAAGGGACGAGACAAGGATTAGGAGACCCGGGATTGCCCTTCGAAATCGAATACTCCCTCCTTCATAAAGGTGTCCGTTGTCCCGTCGGCGTACCGGGCGGTCATGGTGGGCGCGCTTACAAGCCCGTCGCAGTGAATAAGGGCCGGAGCGTCGTCGTCGTAGTTAGCCCCCACAGCAATGTGACAGGTCCTATATACTTTTTCATCCACCAGCATGTTCCCGGAGATCTTCGCGGCCGGATTGGTCCCGATCCCCAGTTCTCCCAGGTGGTAGGTGTTCCGGGCATACTCCTCTCCCTTCCCGGCGGGAATTTTCCCCTCCCTTTCGAAGACTTTCGCCTTTTCCGCCCCCCGGCTGAGGGTTTCTCCGAAGATCTTCGCCTCTTTTCCGCCGGCAAGGGACCTAACAAAGCCGTCTTCGACCTTGGCCCGTATGGGTTCCTCTATAATGATATCCCCGGATTCCACGGAGATGGAGCCGTCGAAGGCGATCATTCCCTCGGAAGCGCCCACTACCGGCGAGATAAAAGCCTCCCCGGCAGGAAGATTGCCTCCCTTACCTGGAGAACGGAAGTCTCCGTCGTCTACAAAACTTTTTCTCCCCTCCAGGTTGATTACCAGGTCCGTACCGTTGGAGTTGGTGATCCTCAAATCCACAGCCTTGTCCAGAATGTCCGCCAGGGTCCGGCACTCCCGCTTCATTCGTCCGTAGTCCACCGGTACCGTTGTAATAAACTCATTCACCCGGACCCCGGGAGACCAGAAAGCCCTAAGGGACTTCTTCCCGTCCAGAAGGTAGTGAAAGGTGTTGTCGTAAGGTTTTCCGTTTATCCTATAGGGCTCCTTAATGGCCCGCCAGTCCTTCCCCAGCTTCTCCCGGCTCATGGAGATGAGCACATCCGGCTCCATACCGATGGCACCAATAACACCGTCCTCGGCAAAATCGAGCTGCCCTTTGATCTGCTGGTAGATAAGCACAGGGGTTGCCCCCACCTCCAGGGAAGCATCGTAAAGGGCCATGGAGATGAGGGAGACATCCCCCTCGGGATTGGTAATAATAAGGACCTTCTCCCCCTCTTTTACCGCCAGCACTTCCGACATGGCAGTCCGGGCCGCCGCCATAAGCTCTTCCGATAACGTTTTGTGTATAGCCGCAAAATTGTATTCATTTTCTTTCGTTTTCTTCATAACAGTTTTTCCAATTCCTCCGCGTCGGCCAGATCTTTTAACCGGCCTGTAGTTTTTTTATAGATAGTGACAACATGTCGCTGTAATCTTTGTTTAGCATCGTACCTCCCGCTTAAAGAGCAGGCTTCTCGGGTGAGTTTCCATAC
>CAYXSD010000029.1:17141-24752 GCA_964466335.1 uncultured Spirochaetales bacterium | reverse complement strand
ACTATTTCTCATACTAGAGAGTATACAGAAATCCCTGAAGAAATTCCATTTATCATGCCGCATTGACCAAGCGCCCCGTGACGGGTATCATTTCCGCTATGGCAACCTACGATTTTAACCGAATTGAAAAGAAATGGCAGAACTACTGGGAAAAAACCAAGACCTTCAGAGTGGAGGAGGACCCCTCCGTAGCCAAAGAGAAGCGGAGATACGTCCTGGACATGTTCCCCTATCCCTCTTCGGCGGGACTTCATGTGGGACATCCCGAAGGGTACACCGCTACGGACATCTACTGCAGATATTTAAGGATGAACGGCTACGCGGTACTCCATCCCATGGGTTTTGATGCCTTCGGCCTTCCCGCGGAGAACTACGCGATAAAAACGGGGACCCATCCTAAAATCTCCACGGAACAGAACATTGCCCAATTCAGGGAACAGATAAAGTCCTTAGGCTTCTCCTACGACTGGGACCGGGAAATATCCACCCATACCCCGGACTATTACAAGTGGACCCAGTGGATCTTCTTGAAACTCTTTGAGCAGGGATTGGCATACGAGGCCACCATGCCGATAAACTGGTGCCCCTCCTGCAAGACCGGTTTGGCCAACGAAGAGGTAAACGCCGGCCGCTGCGAGCGCTGCGGGGAGGAAGTCTCCAGAAAGGACATCCGCCAGTGGATGCTGAAGATCACCGAATACGCGGAGAAGCTCCTGGAAGGGATCGATGGCCTCGAATGGTCCGACGCGATAAAGGCGATGCAGCGGAACTGGATAGGCCGTAGCGAGGGGGCCAATGTGGTGTTTCCCCTGGCGGGCAAGGCAGGAGAAGCTAACACCGCCTCGGGGGATGCCGAGGGAATCGAGGTTTACACCACCCGGCCGGACACCCTCTTCGGGGCGACCTACATGGTGCTGGCACCGGAACACCCCTTAGTGGACAGTATTACCACCGCTGAACAGAAACCGAAGGTGGAGGAGTATATAAACCGGGCGAAGATGAAGTCCGACCTGGAGCGGACGGACCTGGCAAAGGAGAAAACCGGGGTGTTCACCGGCGCCTACGCGGTGAATCCGGTAAACGGCGATAAAATCCCGGTGTGGATCTCGGACTACATCCTCATCTCCTACGGTACGGGAGCGATAATGGCGGTCCCCGCCCACGACCAGCGTGACTTTGAGTTTGCCAAGAAGTTCGATCTCCCCATAATACAGGTGGTCTCCAAGGACGGGTCCCTCTACGATCTCCGGGAGGCGGAACCTGAACCTGGGACCGCCGTTAACTCCGGTGAGTACGACGGGCTTTCCACAGAGGAGTGTAAAAAGAAGATTACTGCATGGCTTGAAGAAAAAGGCTATGGCCAAGGAGCGGTAAACTATAAACTTCGGGACTGGATTTTTTCCCGGCAGCGCTACTGGGGCGAACCCATTCCCCTGGTCCACTGCGCTACATGCGGTATCGTCCCCGTTCCCTACGAGGAACTCCCCCTGAAACTCCCCGAGGTAGAAAGCTATACCCCCACCGGTACCGGCGAGTCCCCCTTAGCAGCTATCGAAGAGTGGGTAAACACCACCTGTCCAACATGCGGCGGCCCGGGAAAGCGGGAGACCAACACCATGCCCCAGTGGGCGGGGAGCTGCTGGTACTATCTCCGCTACTTAGACCCAAGAAACGACGAGGCCTTCGCGGAGAGGGACAAGATAGACTACTGGATGCCTGTGGATGTCTACGTAGGAGGGGCGGAACACGCGGTACTCCATCTCCTCTACTCCCGGTTCTGGCACAAGGTCCTCTACGACTGCGGTCTGGTAAACACCGACGAGCCCTTTACACGCCTGGTAAACCAGGGGATGATCCTCGGAGAGGGCGGTGTGAAGATGTCTAAATCCCTGGGAAATGTTATTAATCCCGACGAAATTATAGAGGAATACGGGGCGGACTCCATGCGGATGTACGAGATGTTCATGGGCCCCTTAGAGGTGGCAAAACCCTGGTCCACCAACGGACTTGCCGGGGTACATCGGTTCTTGGACCGAATCTGGCGTCTCTGTGAGCGGGAAGCCACCGAGGAGGCCCCGCCGGAGGAGCTCGACCGGCTCCTTCACAAGACCATTAAAAAGGTCTCCGAGGACACTGGTGACTTGGAGTTTAACACCGCCATCGCGCAAATGATGATCTTCATGAACGAGGCCTTTAAGGCGGAAAAGCTCTACATGGAACTCTGGAAGCCCTTCGTCCTCCTTCTAAGTCCCTATGCTCCTCACATGGCGGAGGAACTATGGGAGAAACTGGGCGGGTCCCCTTCGGTCTCAAAGCAGCCTTGGCCGCGGTGGGACGAAGAAAAAACTAAGGAAGAAGTAATAGAGTTGGTCCTCCAAATAAACGGAAAAGTCCGAAGTAAGGTGGAAGCACCGGCGGACATTTCCAAGGAGGAAATGGAATCGTTGGCAAAGGGAAATGATCGGATCAAAGAACTCATCGAGGATAAAAACATTGTAAAGGTCATTACCGTGCCGGGGAAATTGGTGAATATCGTTGCAAAGTAATCAGAATAACTCACTCTACAAAGATCGGCAAAGTCGGCTTGCCGCGTGGTTAAAGAAAGAAGGGATCGACGCGGCCCTCATAGAAGACGCCGAGGGGAGACGAAACCGAGGGCTCCGCTATCTCTGCGGGATGCCCTCCGATGCTATCCTCTTTGTCTTAGCCGAAGGGAGTTCTTACCCGAAGGGTAGTTCCATCCTCCTTCCCTGGGATATCCACTTAGCGGAAAACTTCGCCGTGGCGGACATACTGAAAGCCTATACCGATTATTCGAGGTCCATTACTTCCGCCCTTCCGGGGGTCTTAAAGGAATTCGATATCGACGCGAAGAAGGTGGAGATCTCCGAAACTACCCCTTACCCCCTCTGGGAGGAACTGAAAAAGGCGGTGGTGGGAGTGGAGATCATCTGCCGGAAAGGGGGGACAGATTCCGTAATTGACGGAATGCGGAACAGTAAGGACGCCGGGGAGATAGCCCTCTACCGGAAACTCTGCGGCCTTACCGATGAGGTCACGGAGGACCTGATTTCCCGTATCGCCGATGGGAGTATTACTACGGAACTGGAAACGGCCATGTTTATCGAAGGAGAATCCAGGAAACAAGACTGCGAAGGGACCGGCTTCGAAACCCTTGCCGCGGGTCCCGGAAGAAGCTACGCGATCCATCCTTACCCCGCCTTCACCGATGCTCCCATAGGAACGGAGGGCTTCTCCATCGTCGACTTCGGGATAATGAAGGAAGGGTATACCAGCGATGTCACCATTACCATCGCCCGCGGGGCCCTCAGCAGGGACCAGGAAGAGGTGCTTGCCCTGGTAGAGGAGGCCCATGATCTCGCTGAAGGGCTTCTTAAACCCGGAGCAGGCACTAAGGAAATCGCAATGAGGGTAGATGAGTTCTTTAAGGATAAGGGCCACGCCATGCCCCATTCCTTAGGTCACGGCATCGGGCTGGATCCCCATGAAGCACCCACCCTCCGCTCTTTGGATGAAAGTTCGGAAGAACTAAAACCGGGAATGATTATTGCCCTGGAACCGGGACTCTACCACCCCGACCTGGGAGGCGCCCGTCTGGAAGACGATTACCTCATTACCGAAGAAGGGGCGGAAAAGCTCACCTCTTCCCGAATAGCCCGGCTCCCCTAAGGGGAAAGGTCACACTCCACTCCTCCTCGGTACAGTCCACCACCATCCTCTCCCCCGTCTCCCGGTGGTAGAAGTGCCGCCTCCCCGGATACACAGCCCCGGCAATACAGAGACCATCCTCCGGGTCCACCAGGAGCCGGGCGTCCCCATCAAGGAGGTTTCCCCCCACCCACTCCCCCAAACCCGGTGGCGGCACTCCCCCGGAAAACAGCTCCGCCAAGGGGAGGCAGAACTCCCAGAGCTCCCCCAGCCGGATCCCGTACACCCGAAACTCACCGGTTGCAAACATCTCCGCCACTCGCTCCTTCTTAAGCCCCCAGGGATTTCCCTCCCCCCGCTTTGCTGCTTCCTGCAAAAACCGCCGAGCGTTAAACTGCTCAAGAGGCAGACCGGCAGTTTCCTGAGAAAAGAGCACCGCGGAGGCAAAACCGTTTTCCCAGGTACAAACGAGGGTGTCCTCACCCTTCTCTGAGGTGAGGGTGTAAGGTAAGAGGCCTCCTGCCGGAGAAAATCCCGCCCCCTCCGCTAAGACCTCCACAGATATAATGCCCATCCCTTCTTGGGAAAGAAGGTCCTGGAACACCTCGAAACGCCGAGAGTACTCCGGATTGGAAGGCACAGGGTAGGCTAAAACAGGGACCGTCTCTCCCTTTGGGAGGTCTAAAACCCCCTTTTCGCCCGGAGAAAGGGAAATTCCCGCCCTTCCTATGGTGCCGGGATAGATGATGACATACCCGAAATCCCCGGCGAAGCTCTTCCAAGCTTGGGGTATTTCCGGCAGCTCAAGGGAGACTATAGTCCTTGTTCCGGTATACTGACATGCCCCTTGCAGTAAGCTCCCTCCTAGAGTAAGGAGAATTGTAAAGAGAATTGGAGGGAACAGCTTTAGATCGGTAGTATTGTTTTTACGCTTCTTCATGCCAATATATACGGGTTTTTTCACTTTCCCGCTTCAATATGGAGAAAAAAAATCTACCGCCGGAGCTGGTTTAGATAGAGTATCCGAATTGTTGTAAGAATAGGCTCGTACGCGTTGCTTCTGAAATCCGGATAGGTCCAGGGGAGTTCCTGGAACCGCCCTTTCATAAAGCGCAAGGTTATTTCTGCGTAGATCCCTCGTGTTAGGGGAATACGATGAGGGGCCTCTTTGGTGGAAGCGAGGATAAGCCGATTTCGGTTTATAAAACCAGGGTCTAGATTTATCCGTCTCTTTCCTTCCTCCATTATCTCTTCCTCCAACTGATTGGTCCGGACCTTTATCCCCGCGAGTTCCGAGGGGTCCTTCAGTTCCTGAAAGGAGAAAAACCTCCTGAGAATGTTCTCCCCCATCTCTTTGTTGTAATAATCGGTAAAATCGAAGGGCAGCGGGGAGGATACAAAATCAATAGGGCCGTAGTCCTTCTCCAACTGCTCCTGAACCCGGGGGAGCTTCTCTTCGTCCGTTGAAAGGACACCGATAATCAATTTTTCTCTCTGAAAGGGGGTAATTAATCCCATTTACCTATACTCCTTCATTGCACGATCCCTTATTATCGGATAAATTATGTCTATGAGCGACATTGAGGAGTTTGAAAATTCGCTGGCTGCAGCCATAGAGGAAAAACGCGGGAAAATCGATTCTGTGACCCTTCCCAGTCTGAAAGAACAGTACATTTGTTTTCACAACTCCTTTGAAACCATCTACAATATCCTGCTTAAAAAGGGACTGATTCAGGAAGACCAGTACAAGTATGATCAAAAAATCTCGGATATTAAAGTCCCCGACGAAACCCCCTTTACGGAGAGCGAAAAAATAAACCAGCTTAGTATCCGCCTCTCCCAGTACTCCACTCAGCTTGATTTTGTAGTGAGTTATTTCACCTTCAACACGGAGTATACCTCCCTGCCCAGATTGAAACAGCTGCTCAAACTTACCAAATACTTTCGGTGGGACGCCCTCTCAGAGAATTCGTCTAACTACAATACCCGGGCTTTTGCTGAGCAACTAGGGAAAATAAAACAGAGCGACGACGACCTCTCTACAAAAATTATTGAAGATTCCCGTAATCTGCTTTCCAGCTGCTATAAAAGGGCCCTGGCAAATCTAAAGGAAACTACGGAATTTCAAAAAGAACAGTATAAGTATACTGTCCGGGAGAAGGTCCTCTCTTCAATTGATAATGCCCAAGAAAAATACCAAAAGAACCAAGATTCTCTGATTTCAGAGATCCGCAGAACGATGAATGCCAATGTAAAGGAACTTCCCTTCTCATCCGCGCTCATAGAAGAGATCCTGGAGGAGAACTATGGGCCCCAGGGAGAAACAAAACGGAAGGAAATCCTCGATCTTCTAAAAGTGGAAGAAAAAAAGACCCAGAGAAAACAAGAGGGGCCCTCCTTTAAGGAGATACTCCTTGAGTCTGTTCGGACCCTCGCGGCATCCAGTCTTCATCTGGAGGAGTGTCTGCGGAAGATTATTGAAACCCAGGGCCTTTTAGAAAACCAAAGGAAAAGATTTGGAGACAAGATAAAAGAGTGGCTCAATAGACTCGTTAACAAAGAGGAGGAGGAAAAAATATATCGGATTGAGTATATTGATCCCAATACCTCAGCAAGAAAGACCGAGCCTCTTCAATTCAACACCTTTATAAAGGGCGTTGAAAAACGGGCAAAGATCCTGAAAAATGTTTCCAGCAAAATGGCCCCCTCCCATCGAAAGCTGGAATCTACCGATGAAGAACAAATCTACAAATTCCTGGAGAAAAATCTCGAAGAGCTGCAGGTATTTCTCCGGCGTTTACCGGCCTTAGATACCTACCTAAGGAGCGAGCTCTCCCCCGAGGAGAGAAAGAGGGCCCGGGGAATTAAGCTGGATGTAAACGCCATAAAAAATGCCGTGGTAAAGGCCAACAAAAAGAAACATGAGTACGTTGCCCGAAAGGACGAACAGGAACAGCTGAAGCGCCTGGGTGTGCACATGGGCGAAAGTGAGTAGGGCTTAGACCCTGTACCCCTAAGCCCTATACACCCCTAAGACCCTAAAATCCTCTGAGACCTCTTTCATTGCGTCCATGGCCTCGCCGTAAACAGACACATCTTTGGGGACCTCCATATCTACATAGAACATGTACTGCCAAGGCTTCCCGGGGATAGGCCGAGACTCAAGCTTTTTCATGTTCAGGTCCTTTTCCGCCAGAATCTGCAGACAGCG
This sequence comes from uncultured Spirochaetales bacterium, assembly GCA_964466335.1. Lineage (GTDB taxonomy): Bacteria > Spirochaetota > Spirochaetia > SPDA01 > CAYXSD01 > CAYXSD01. The sequence continues at coordinate 17,872 of CAYXSD010000029.1, read as the reverse complement.
GAAGAGGGCCCCGGGTTTATCGGGTGTGGAAAATACCACGGAAGCCTTATTTGACGGGCCCGGTACAGGCGCCCCTAAGAGAGCAATAACCAAAAAACGGGTGTAGTTCCTGGGGTTGGTTTCGATTCCCTCCTTGGCAACTCTAAGTCCATAGGCTGCGGCCGCGGCTGACCCTGCAATGGCTGCCCATTGGGGTTTCATCTCTTTAGCAACAAAGGCGGCTGAGCCGGCGGTGTCGTAGAAGGGAACCTGCTCCCACTGGGGGTGGGAGTCGAGGTAATGCCTGCACTGGGCGAGACCCTGGGGATGAGAGTAGACGGTTGTAATGTCCTCAAGGGGAGCTTCGGGGAGGATGAGGAGACTGTGCTCTATTCGTATGGTCTGTTCCCCAATAATGGTTATGTCCGGGTATCGGAGGAGGAGGTCATAGTTTTCGTGGATGGACCCGGCGAGGGAGTTCTCTATAGGGAGTATCCCGTAGGAAAGCTCGCCGTTTAACACCGAATCAAAGACTTTCTGAAAGGAAGGGAAGGGAACGGGGACAACCTCTTCTTCCGCAAAATAACGATGGAGGGCCGTCTCGCTGTAGGCACCATGCTCACCCTGGAAGCCTATCCGAGGAGGCCCCTCTTTTTCCTTTTTTGCGTTCGCCGACCGGATTACACCAGCTTGTACCGATTTGTTCTGTACTGATTTGTTCTGTACTGATTTGTCCCGAATTGATTGTGCCT
>CAYXSD010000029.1:0-17041 GCA_964466335.1 uncultured Spirochaetales bacterium | reverse complement strand
GATTTGTTCTGTACTGATTTGTTCTGTACTGATTTGTCCCGAATTGATTGTGCCTGAGCGGAGTCGATGACCGGAGGGTCACTCCGGGGGATTCGGGCAATTTCCTTTCCCACCACCGGAGAGAGGACTTCGATGTCCCGCATGAGTTTCTCGAACTGCTGTGGATAGAGGGACTGGGCACCGTCGGAGAGGGCCTTTTCCGGGTCCGGGTGGGTTTCCAGGATCAATCCGTCCGCTCCCGCGGCAATGGCGGCTAAGGCCATGGGAAGCACCTTTGCCCGAATTCCCGTAGCGTGGGAGGGGTCAACAATGATGGGAAGATGGCTGAGCTTTTTAATTACCGGTATAGCAGAGAGGTCCAGCGTATTCCGGGTGTATGTTTCAAACGTCCGAATACCCCGCTCGCAGAGGACCACATTGTCCGCGCCATGGGCCAATAGGTACTCCGCCGCCATGAGCCACTCCTCTATGGTGGCCGCCATCCCTCGTTTTAAAATCACCGGCTGACCGAGGCTGCCCACCTTTTTAAGGAGCTCAAAATTCTGCATATTCCGCGTTCCGATTTGAAAAACATCAACATAGTCCTTCATAATCTCCGCGGTATCCGTGCTCACCACTTCGGAAACAACAGGAAGCCCGTAGCTCTCTCCCGCCTCCTTCAAATACTGCAAGCCGACCTCACCGAGCCCCTGAAAAGCATAGGGGGAAGTCCGGGGCTTATAGGCCCCTCCTCTGAGCATTACTGCCCCCGATTCGCGAACAATCCGGGCGGATTCCAGGATTTGCTCTCGGGTTTCTACGGAACAGGGGCCGGCAATAACGGCAATCCGCAATCCGCCGATCTTCACCGGCCCCACAGGGACCACGGTGTCTTCCTTTTTAAGCTCCCGGCTTGCCAGTTTATAGGGTTTGGTAATGGGAATAACCCGCTCTACCCCGGGGAAAATCTCCACATCCCGAATATCCATGGGATGGATTCCCACGGCCCCGAAGATTGTCTCTTCCTCTCCGACAATCTCGCGGACTTGAAACCCCTTCTCCTGAAGAAAGGCGCGGAGTTTCCCTTTGTCACTGTCTTTTATGTTTCTTTCGAGAACGATTACCATGTACTGAACCTAGGGGTATTTCCGAAGGTTGTCAATATCGATATAGAAAGTCCATTAAATCAGCGGTTTTCCCTCAGTAACAACGACCACCTGGGATTTCATGGATTCTAAAAGCCTGTTCCGGATATCCTCCCGCTCTCTCATGATTTTAGAGATATATTCCAAGGTCATATGAGGGGTCTTCCCCCTGGCTACTCTGGAAGGTCCGGCATTGTACATGGCCAGCCCGACAATCTCACTCTCCCCCAATTCTATACATTTGCTAAGATAGGAGAGCCCTAATCGGGCATTTAGCTCGGGATCGTAGAACTCATACTCCTCCACGTCCGGAAAGGACTTAGAGTTTAATTGAAACAGTCCTCGGTCAACGGAGAATTTGTTCTCGCTTTGAGCATTCACAATAAAGCGGCTCTCCACCCAGGACAGGGCAAAGGCCAAATCTAGGGGAATATTGTAGGTATCCGCCCAGGCAATAATGGCATCGCTTACCTCTTTAGATCCGGTAAGTTTTTCGAAGTAGCTCGAAACGTGCCCTCTGGTGAAAGCATTTCTGTACAAGTAAAGAGTAAGGTCCTCCTCCGGAGGCACCTCCACCTTCATAGCCCGCATGTACACCGATGTAAAGGAGGCGTCCATCATTAAGGCGGTCTCCCTCTCCATGGTTTCGGTATCGAATCTGGTCTGATCAAACTGAGTACAGGTCAACAGTACAGGCAGAAGAAACAGAAATTTAAATTTTTTATACTTTTTACCTTTTTCTAATTTCGCGCGTAAAATATGCATCCCTCCCGAATTCTTTTCGCCTATTTCATCTTCTAGGGAGGAGGAATATACAAAGGTTTTCTGGAAAAATCAATACATAAAGGCCCAAAGAATGATAGAGGTGAAGCGACCCGATATTGAGGAGTAGATACGTATACTTCTTGATACACTACTCCAGCAAGCTTCGGGCCTCTACGTACTATTTAGTAGAGAGGGTAAATACCCCGTCCCAAGTATCAGTGGGGGGTTTCTTGAGGAAATCGGCGCAGCGTTTTTTGTATGTAGCCGCCGGGCCGTCTTCCGGATCCATCTCCAAGACCTTTTCAAAAATTCTGGTGGCCTCTTCCCAGTGACGTTCTTCAAAAAGAGCAAGGCCCACGTGAAAACGTTTGATTTTCTCCTTTAACTCTGCCTCAGCGGCGTCATTCTCCTCTACCAGTTCGTAGAGGCGGACAGGTTGATTGATTCCCACCACTCTGACCCTATCCAGCCGACGGGTTAAGAAACGGTCCCCCGCCTCTTTGTGGGTGTTTTCACTCATGAGGATCCAGGTACCGTACTGTTTGTTCACCCCTTCCAACCGGGCTGCCAGGTTTACCGAGTTACCCATAATGGTGTAGTCCATCTTCGTCGCGGTGCCCATGTTTCCCACTACCATTGGCCCGGTATTTATACCGATCCGCGTATGCAGAGGCGAGGGGGCAAGCTTGTTGTCCAAAAACTGTTTGTTTAATTCCCTTTCCATTCTCTTCATCTTTACGGCGGATAGACAAGCCCGTTCAGGGTGGTCCGATAGTTCCACCGGAGCACCGAAGAAGCTGATAATTGCGTCTCCTTCGTACTTATCGATAGTACCCCGCAATTCGAGGATGATATCGCTCATATTGGTAAGGTAGATATTGAGAAGTTTCACCAAATCACTTGGTTCAAGCTGCTCGGATATGGAAGAAAAGCCCTTGATATCGGTAAAAAAGGCGGTAAGGTGCTTCTGTTCACCCCCCAATTTCAGTTTATCCGGGTCGGAGAGAAGCTCGTTAATAACGTCTGTGTTAAGGTAATGACCGAAGGCGTTGCGAATATAGCTCTTCTCCCGCGAAGTAAGGAGAAATTTAAGGACAGTCATGAACACAAAGGTAAAAAAGACACTCAAAACGGGAATAAGCATGGCAAAATAGATACCTGTAAGGAGGAAGTAGACCAAACCCGCGCCGATAATAAGGGCTATTAACACCACTCCCACAATCATTGAGGGTAAGGGCTCAAAACCGCGAATAATAAAGAAGACGAAGAAGGTGAGCAGGAGGGCGGCTACCATGGAGTACCATTGGGGATGATAGTCTAGGAACCGTCCGGTGAGAATGGTGTTCACGACAGAGGCATGGGTGCCCACATTGTCGTATTCCTTGGAAAAGGGGTTTACACCTCGGTCGGTGGTGGATGTCCCTGTATGCCCGATAATGCAGAAGGCCCCTGGAAGCTGTTCTCTCAAGATGGCCCTCGTTTCAGCGAAGTCGGAGTAGATCTCCCGGGTATTGGTGAAGACCGTTTCCACATCCTCCTTTATTGCCAAGATCTCCTCCTGCTCCGTTTCGCTTAGGGTCCCGCTCTCCAAATAGGCGTCTAATTCATCGGTAATCTCCTCCTCCGCGATCCCGTTGAGAAAGTCCTCCGTTTCGTCGAAGAAGAATTCCCTGACCTGTCTCCACTCCCCCACATACTCAGACGGGGCGGCCCCGTTAAAGACCTCCTGCTTTTGGGATTCACCGTATTCGTACACATCCAACAATGGTGTTTCTCCTCCGTAGTAGTTCAGATATCCTGCCTCTTTCATGGCCTGGAGGTTGTGGAGGAGGGTCTGCTCCTGTTCATTATGAAGATAGAGATAGTAGAACGAAAGATGCCGATAACTCTCGGGGAAATTCTTTTTCGGCCAGTTAATGAGGAAATGCCCCTCTTCGGTAAGGGGCATAGTGATGTCCCTCTCCACACCCGTGGGCATTTTGGCGCCGGTAATGGTTATGCTGTTCTCTTTTCTTTGGACCTTTGGCTCTCCGAGCCAGTGGAGGAGAGGTGCAAAGGCGAGCTGGCCGAAATGGGTGTCCTCCCAACGGTAGAGGAGGTTGACCCTTCGTCGGACCCCGTCTTCATCTATAATGATATTGGGAAACCCGGCGCCTCCTGCTCTGGCTAGAATGGGAAAAATCGCGGGACGAATGTCTTCCGCCGTGTGGGGGACTTTAGTATCCCCAGAATTAACAGAAATTGAGATATTTTCCCCGGCCCATTTCTTAAGCTCCTCCGGCACATCTGTGTCCTCTTCCGGAAGCATATTGACGGTGAAATAGCTGTTTTCAAAAAAATGGGCGGCCCTTCCCAGATACTCATCGTTATCCCTTGCTATCTCATGAACATTGGCTAGAAGCCGTTTTCTAGACTCCTCGGTAAGTCCCTCCAGATCGCCAATGTAATCCGCTGCAGCGGCGGGAGTCATCTGTCCCTCCGCAATGGCGTTAAAGAGGGCGCGGATATTCTCCCGTATAGAGGAAAATTCGTAAGAAAAGAGCTCGGGAATGTCCTCGTTTAGATAGGAGGAATTCACCCCAAGGGGGCTCTCCTCGGTGTACTCAATATCAAAAACGGCATAAGCAGCTTCGAACTCCTTAAGCACAATGAGCCCGTCCGCCATGATAGCACGGCTCCAGGGCCACACACCGACCTTTGCAATAGCCAGGTCATCCACATCGAGAAGGAGTATCTCCTCGCGTTCCTCCAACTCCGGTTTCAGATGGAGAAATAGATCGTAGACACTATTCTCGCCGGTTTGGAGAAAAGGAGTGAACCCGAGAAGGATAAAGGCAGCCGCTACCAGAATAGGTATGATATAGTCCAATTGGAGTTTTTTCTTCATAATTGCCCCCTTTTGTAGTATATACGAGATTCATGTCTTTGCAATACAAGAAATTTTGGTGTAGAGTATAGTAGAGAGGAGGACATTCAATGGCAAAACGACGGGGACCCATAAATTCCATCTATATTCTTCAGCTCATTATTGGCTTGTTCTTTATTGTCCTAGGGTTACAGGGCATTATGGCCTACAACTCGCCCGCGGGGGAAGTAGGAAGGTTTTTCGCAAAGACCTTTGGCGGGAAGGAATACGCTATAGATGCCGTAGTGGCTATTCTAGAGCTTCTCGCGGGAATAATTATCGTAGGGGCCCTCTTTCTCCCGGGCAGGTCCGGCCTTCTACAGGTATCCTTTATCGCCATTCTTATTTTCTGGATCATACGCATTGTATACGTCTACTTTGTCAGGGGGACCATCTTTGAGCCAAACGTTTTAACCTGGTCCGCCTACTTCCTTCAGGATGCCGCGATCTTTATGGCAATATGGATAGTAAGGGAAATGAACTCCTAAAAACGAACTGCCGGAAGAAAACCCTAAAGCGCATCTATCTTATTCAGATCCGATGGCTTTCCCCTTTTTTTTTCGATACATTTCTTCATCAGCCTCTCGCAGGAGTTCTTCCGCCTTTACCTCCGGTCCGACAACGGAATAAACAGACCCGATGCTGAGGGCAAGGGTGAAGGGCCCCTCGGACTGACTGTTGTACGTTTCAATGTAGAGGTTGAGCCGGTCCTTTATGGAGCCATCCATGTCCGTGGAGGCGGCGGTAGTAAAAACGGCAAACTCATCCCCGCCGATGCGGGCCAAGATGTCCGCTTCCCGAAAGGTCTTTCTAAGAACATCCGCGGCGACAATGAGCGCCTGGTCTCCTACGGTGTGGCCGTATCTGTCGTTGATGTCTTTCATCCGGTCTATATCCACAAAGTAGAGGGCTATGGTATCCCCCTCTCTCTTTGCCTCTTTCAGTCTGGAATCTACAATGGTCATAAACCCTCGGCGATTGTAAAGATTGGTAAGTTCATCTATGAGGGAGAGGTTTCTCAGCATGGAGAGAAGTTTATGCCGCTCGATGGAGTAGCGGATAGAGCGGACTAGGAGGTCGCCGGATATATTGCCTTTTATAAGATAGTCCTGGGCCCCCCGCTGAAGGGCCTGCACTGCCTTTTCGTTGTCATTCAAACCGGTAAGAATAATAACGGGGACCTCGAAGACCCTGGCAGCCAGGGCCCCGAGACCAGCAAGACCCTTGCTGTCGGGAAGAGAGAGATCGAGGATAATACTATCCACCTCCTTCCCCTGGTCTAGATATTCCAAGGCTTCCCCGATGGTAGGTAAAGATTCTATCTGAAACTGATACTCCTGTGCGCCATAGGCGGACTGTTCCTCTCCGCTCAATAGCTCCTTCATGTAGATAACATCATCTTCATTGTCCTCTATCATAAGGATATTAAGATTTGAGGTCAAAACCGTTCACCTCCCGGTAACGTTACCACGGAAAACCAGAAGGATTCGATGTTCTGTACCACTTGCATAAACTTGTTCAGGTCCACCGGTTTGGTAATGTAACAGTTAGCATGAAGTTTGTAGCTCCTAACAACGTCCTCTTCCGCCTGGGAGGTGGTTAGAATAACTACGGGAATATCCGAGAGGCTGTCTTCCTTTTTTATCTCCTCCAGCACTTCCCGTCCGGAGATCTTCGGAAGATTAAGGTCTAAAAGAATGAGATGAGGCCGTACCGCCTCTTCGTAGGGGGCCTTCCGGGTTAAAAACCGAAGGGCCTCCTCTCCATCTCCCACAACGTGAATATTGTTGTATAGTTTACTTTCACTGAATGCCTCTTTGGTAAGTTCTACATCATCCGGATTGTCCTCTACCAAGAGTATTTCGATAGATTTTAAATTCCCCATAATTACTCCTTTGACAGCATTTCTTCCATTACATTGTGCAGGGTAAAAAAGAAACTCGAACCTTCCCCCGGTTTCGACTCTACCCAGATGGTACCGCCATAAATTTCTACAATTTTTTTACTTATTGCAAGACCAATTCCATTCCCCCCGTACTCAGTACGCTGATGAAGCCGCTGGAAGATGTCAAAAATCTTCTCGACATACCCATTATCGATCCCTAAACCGTTATCGGTTACTGTAAAAGTCCAGAACTCTTCCCCCTCTCCTTCTACATCGATAGTAATCCGCGGAGGAATCTCACTACGCCGGTACACTAAGGCATTCCCGATTAACTGGTAGAAGAGAGATTCCATATGCGTTGCGTCAGCGTAAATAGCGGGAAGAGATGCAAAATCGATACGCGCTTTGGAAACCTCTATCAACTGTTTATGGGAAGATAAAACCCGGTCCATTATGCTGTTGAGATCACACCGTGTTATTCGATCGAAAGAGAGGGAGATGTCCGAATAGAAGAGAAGATCGTTTATTATAGACTGCAGCCGTTTTGCCGCCATAACGGAACGTCGGACATAGTCCTTCCCCTTTTCGTCTAAGACACCCTTGTACCGCCGTTCGATAAGCTGGAGAAAACCGGCGATAGAACGCAGGGGTTCCTGAAGATCATGGGACGCGGCGTAGGCAAACTGGGCCAAGTCCCGGTTGGTCCGGTGGAGGACTGAAATACTGTCCTTCAGGCGCATTTCAGTCCGCTCCCGCGCTTGGATCTCCCGCTCTACAGCTCCGTAGGTCTCCTTAAGCCGTCTGGTCATGTCGTTGAAGCGGGAGGCCAACTCCCCGATTTCATCTTTACTTCCCGCTTCGATTACCGTATCCAAATCACCGGCGCCTAGTTTCTCAGTGCCCCTTATAAGGTTGACCACAGGCAAACGGATACTTCTGGAAAGGATAGTGCCGACTACCAGGCTGAGCATAATAAGAGTAAGCCCCAAAACATGGAGGAGGGTGCTAATGGAATTGCTCTTTTCAAGTACCTTCTCCAGATCGTACCCAACCAAAAGATACCACTGGGGCACATCGATTTGACGGTACTTTTGTATTCTGTAATAGCCATAGATGCGCTGCCTCCCATCTTCTACCGCGCGGAGATATCCCCGATTTCCTTCGATGTTGGAGAAAAAATCATCTTCTCTCACATCCTCTAGAAACCGGAATAACCCTGTAGAATAAATAAGTTTACCGTCCTCGGTAACAAGTTTACTTTGGATCTTCTGTTTTATAACGTATTGGACCTCAATGTGGCGAAAGAGTTCCAGGCTGGGTATCTTGACTATTAGATAGATCCGCGCTCCTTCGGGACCGGTACCGGATATGTAGAGGGGAAGTATGGGCTTCCTGTAATGAAGATCGAAATAGACCTCCCCCAGCGAAAAGGACCTGTCCCCAGAATACCGAGGAGATATATCCGGGTCGTATTCCCCCAAGGACGGGGCAGCCATGGTACTCCAGATGGTCTTCCCCTTATCGTCGGCAAGGCTTATCTCCTCTATCAACGTATACCCGTAACGTCTTCGGTAATCCCGGATTAGCGCGATGGCCTCTTCTCTAGCTTCTTCCCCGTAAATAGGCGGTCCTTCATGAAGCACAAAACGGATTTCTTCCCCCATGGAGAGGATGCGCTCGTAGAGTTCACTTAGAATCTCATCGCAGAGAGAGATATTCTGGGAACCTACACTACTGATAAGGAGACCCCGGTTCGTGTATGAGGTAATGATAACAAGAACCACTACAGCAAAAGCGATGATGATAAAAGAAGCATTTATTTTATAGGAAAGCTTCACAGTATTTCCTCATTATATCGGCTTATTGGAGATACTCAATCTCGCCCTCGGTAATATATGCCGGGAAGAGGGGGAATTCAATATCATGCTCTTTGGAAAAGACGGTAACAGTTCCTAATACCCCGGCGTAACTGAAGCCCTTTTCGAACTGGTTTCGAAAACTCTCTCGGGTAAAATCACTCTCCCGAAGAAGGTCCGCTGCCAAATGGAGAAAATCATACCCGCTTGCCCCGTAGTGGCTCAACTCCGCATTATATCGATTACGAAATTCCTTTTTCAACTCCTCGGTAAACCCATATTCCTCCAGATAGAGACGGGGGGCCGCCAGATATATTCCCTCCGAGGCTTCCATCGTTCTCAGGCTGGGAATGCTGAAGGTGCTGGGAGCAATAATATCGCCCTGATACCCCTCCTTCCGCAGGGCGAGAACAATCCCTTTTAGATGGCCGGCAAATCCTACTATGTAGACCCCGTCCGTATTCATGATAGGCTTTACTATTTCTGTAAAATCCTCCGCAGCCAAGGGGTAGGAACTACCGGTGATGGTAAAGGAGGACGAAAAATCTGACCGCTCCTTATGCAAAATGGTGTGGATTCTCTCCCCCCACTCCTCTTGTGAGTAGATTACCCCTAGATGATCGATATTATTATTGGTAACAATAAACCGTACTAGTTCCAACTCGGTTTCCGCGTCGGGATAGAACCGATACACCCATTTCTTTCCCTGGGTAAGCCGGTCACTGGTAACAATTATTCCTCCCAGGACGACCTCCGCCTCTTCCGCGTAGGAGGCAAGTTCCACGCTTATTAAGCTCAGGGCGGATATATAAAAGAGGGGTCGCACATCCTCTTCCAACTCCTTAAAGGCATCGACAGCCAGGCCCGGTTCCATGGCAGAGTCTTTAAAATGGAAGCGCAGCTCCCGGCCCTGGATTCCCCCCAGATCGTTTACCTCAGCTCCGGCAACCTTAAGGGCCCGCTTCACCTCGAGCCCAATCTCTTCGCTGATACCGCTTAGGGGTAAAATCACCCCTATATCCACCTTACTGCAGCTATTCGCCCACAGTCCCAGGGTCACAGCGAGGAGCACTAATACCAGCACTTTTAAGAATTTCTTGAATGTATCCATTATCTTCTGCTCCCTTTGCTGTTCCTTTTAGCCTGTTTTCCTCTGATCCGCCGGATGTTTGGGGAGGGAGAACGTAAAGGTGGAGCCTTCCTCCTCTACAGAAACAACCCAGATGTCCCCGTTGTGACGCTGAAGGACCCGCTTGCAAACAGCAAGGCCGATCCCCGTTCCCGGGTACTCGTCCCTTCCGTGGAGCCGGCTGAATACCCCAAAGATCTCTTCCCTGTACCGGTCGGCTATTCCGATCCCGTTATCCTCCACGTGGACTTCCCAGCGGTCCTTAATTTCACCGGCCCAGATTCGGATTTTAGGCGACCTTTCCTTGGAAACGTATTTTATGGCATTGGAGAGCAGATTCTGGAAGACCCGTATAATCTGACTAGGATCAACGGAGACAACAGGAAGCTTTTCCGCTTTTATCTCCGCACCGCTCTGTTTGATGGTGACTCTGAGGTTCTCCACAGCAGATTCCAAGAGGTCGGTAAGGTCTTTGGGAACAAATTCCTCCCCCTTGGTCATTACCCGGGAATAGCCGAGGAGATCGTCGATCATCAATCTCATCCGCTCCGCACCGTTTACCACCCGCTTAATATAAGATTTTCCTTTTTCATCCAGTTTGTCCCCGTACTTTGCCTCGACAAGTTGAATAAAATTTCGCACCGTTCTCAGGGGCTCCTGAAGATCGTGGGAAACCACATACGCAAAATCTTCCAGCTCCTTGTTGCTCCGTTCCAATTCCGCCAAATATCGGGCATTGCTCCCTTCCGCCTGTGTTCGTAAGACCATCTCCCCCATTTCAATCGCGGCGGTTTCTAAGAGGATCCTAAAATTATTCGAGAAATTCCGCCTTCTCTTAGAAACAACAACCAAGAGCCCGAGAATTCTCCTCCCGCTCTTTACAGGCAGAAGCGCCGCCCAGTTCCAATCCGCCGTTCTCCCCGCATCTGCCCAGGGGAAATCTTGCATTCCCTCTTTGTCCCGAAGGCGGAGAAAGGAGGGCCCGTCACCGGTGAGAATATCAGAGTAGAGCGTTTCAGAGGATAGGGTCCTAAGGGGGTCCCTCCACTTCTCGTTGAGCTTTTCAAACACAGCATGTTCGGCAGCCATGGAAAACCTTCCGTGCTTTCCCAGGGAATAATAGGCAGCAGCCGAAGGATCAGCTCGGGTAAGAAGCTTTAAAATTCTCTCTATTCTCTCCTCGAGCCCGCCTTGGTCGCCTACAATCAGAGCAATATCCCTCTGGATTTTTAGGATATCCCTTTTTTCGTTGAAGGAGGTAATTAGCGGTCCGAAAAGAGATGTTGAAAAAACAATTTTCATTTTATCTTTCCTCTATGAGCAATTCCCCATATAGAGAGCAATTCACCATATAGAATTGCTGTTCCTCTATATTCTCTAGTATAAAACGTTTAGACTGTTCTTGGGTAGGGGAGAGGAAGGAGCAAAAATGAGTTTTTCCGCGCGAATTGGTATTCATAGACTGGCAGTGTTACTGGGTGTTGTTTTCGTTTCAACCTCAGCCATACTGATTCGTCTTTCCGATGCCGCCCCCCTCGCCATTGCCGCCTTTCGAATGGGGTTCTCCGCCCTTATTGTTCTTCCCCTCTTTATAATGGATACAAAGAAAGAGGGAACGCGGGAAATTCAGAAGCTCTTAGGACTAGGCCGAACCTCGAAGAAACACCTATGGTTATGTGTTCTAAGCGGGGTTTTTCTAGCCCTCCACTTTTGGGCCTGGATAACTTCCCTCTTTCATACCAGTGTCGCCGCTTCCACGGTTCTGGTGAACACCCAACCCCTCTTCGTACTCTTAGGGGGATGGGTGTTTCTCCAAGAGAGGACCCCCCGCCGGGCGCTTCCCTTTATGGGGACTGCCCTCCTTGGAAGTGTTCTTCTTGCCCTGGGAGGGGGAACGAAAGGGAGTGAAACGGAACTTACCGGGAACCTCTTGGCCCTTCTGGGGGCATTGTCTGTGGCGGGGTATTTCATAATCGGGAGATATCTTCGGCGGTCCCTCTCCACCTATTCCTACACCTTTCCAGTCTACCTGGTTAGTTCCCTTACTCTCGTTATAATTGCCCTGCTTACCCGGACGGAGTTGTTTACCTTTCCCCTGAAAGAATACGGGATCTTTATTGCCCTGGCGGTATTCCCCACGCTTTTGGGCCACAGTATCTTCATTTGGGCCCTCAAATTCGTGCGGACTTCCTTCATCTCCACCGCTGTCCTGGGAGAACCGGTCATTGCCTCCTTCTTCGCGGTATTTCTCTTTCAGGAAGTCCCGGGATGGGCCACCCTTATAGGGGGGACCCTCGTCCTTGTTTCAATGTACTTCTTTGTGAAAGAAACGGGAAAAGATCAAAACCGTTCCAAATTCTCCCGCGCGTAGGCTAGAAATTCCCGAGAAGGGAGGGGCTTGGAAAAGTAATAACCCTGAATAACTCCGCAGTTGTGCTCCAGGAGAAACCGCCGTTGGTCCTCCGAGTCCACTCCCTCTGCCAAAACTCTAAGCTGCAGGCCGAGGATCATGTGTATTATCGCTTTAAGAAGAGATACGTCCCGTTCATTGTGGGGCACTCCGATAACAAAGGAACGGTCAATTTTTACTGTTTTTACGGGAAGGGTCTTTAGGTAACTTAAACTGGAATACCCGGTACCAAAATCATCGATAGAAATGGTAAATCCCTCTTCCGCGAGACGGGTAATTCTTTGAAGGGTCTGAGTGGGGTCCTCCATAAAGGAACTCTCGGTAATTTCCAGATGAAGTTCATCCATACTCACATTGTAATCTCCCATACACTCCTTCAACCGAGGGACAAGGTCCTCCTCCTTAAGCTGTTTAGGAGATATATTGATAGACACAGGAATTACCGGATGACCTTCTTTCCTCCAATCCGCGATATACTCACAGGCCTTTTCTATTACCCAATTACCGATGGGAAGAATCAGCCCCGTCTCCTCTGCCAGAGGAATGAAGGTAGCCGGAGGTATATTCCCCAATTTTCCGCTGTTCCACCGCAGGAGGGCTTCAGAACCTATAATCTTCCCCTCCCAGTTGTTCTGCGGTTGAAAGTAAAGGTCCAACTCTCCCAAGTGCATTGCTTCCCTTAACTCGCTTATAAGCCTCAGCCGTTGTACCGCGTTGTCCTGCATTTCCTTCGTGTAGAAGCGGTAGGCGTTCCTATCCCGCTTTGCCTCGTAGAGGGCGCTGTCGGCCTTCCGAATAAGGGAGTGGATATCCTCTCCGTCTCTGGGAAAGAGGGCAATCCCCACGCTCGCCCCCAGGGAAATCTGATGCTCGCCGATGGTAAAAGGTTCTGAGAGAATCTTAAGGATCTTCTCTGCGATAATAGCGGCGTCCGTTTCTTCCGTCATAAGGGTACCTAGAACGGTAAACTCATCCCCCCCGATCCGAAACACGTAATCGCTCTTCCGGGTTACTTTGCCGATCCGTTTTGCCACCTGAGTAAGGAGAATATCCCCGGTGTTATGGCCAAGGCTGTCGTTAACGTCCTTGAAATGGTCTAAATCGATGAAAAAGATTGCCCGTAAACCAATGTTCCTTTCCCTCTTTCCCTGGGAGAGAACCTTTTCGAAGATCTCGTAGAAGGATTTGCGATTAAGCAGCCCTGTAAGGATATCGTGATAGGCAAATAGCTTGAGCTCCTCCATGGCCTCCTTCTTTTCCGTTATGTCTTCGGAAATACGGGCCAGGCGGTATATCTCTCCATCTGAAGCGGCAACGGAACTCATCTTTTCTTGGATCCACCGAACGGAACCATCGGCAAGGGTAATTCGATACTCGAAGTTCGCCGCCGCTTGCTCAGGATGCTCTAATACGTGCTTCACAGTCTGTTTCCAGTCCTCCGGAACAATGGATTCCTTCCAGGGCTTAAGACTCTCGTAGAGGTCCTCCTTTTTTCTTCCCCAGATAATATCGTAGGCCTTATTTACATAGAGGAGCTTTCCCGACGGGTACTCCTGCAGCCAAAAGACCTCGTTAATATTCTCCGCGATCTCTTTAAACCTCTCCTCACTGTTGTGGAGGGCAGCGTATGCCTTCTGGATATCCTCTGTTTGGTCCAAAAACCGGTGGAGCACCGCCAGAACGGAAATACTTACGAGAATAGTTATCCCCACGGGGAACCTTGGATAGGGAACCTGGGGGAAAAAACCAATATGCTGTCGGGTATATATGTGGACAATATCATCAGCGGCAAAAAATATACCAATAAGGAGACCAATGAGTATGGAGAGGAGCATCCTTTTATTCTGGGGCCGAAAGGTCTCCCCGGCCAAAAAAAAGAGGGACACTAAGACACTTAATGCAAGCATTCCGTCCCTTACGTTATACAGAGGACCGGTCTTTCCCCTTCCCCAGTCTCCGGCAAAATCCTGCCAATTGGGTATCCTCTGGGTTACAGAGATAAAGGAGTCCGGTGCCAAAAAGGCCGCAAAAGTAACAAAAATACTTACTCCTATCGCCGCGAAGGTAAGCCCCTTTAGGATTAAGATGTCTCTTCCCTCGGTTTTTAATAGATGTCGAATAAAGTGCGGCAAGGCGGCGGCAAAGTACATACCTATAAGCTGCTCTATCCGCTGAAACTGTACCGCCGATGAAAAATCCTGCAAAAGACTACCGATGAGGATAATGTGAAATTCGGCAATTACAAATAAAAAGGCCAGAGCGGTCATAACAAGGAGAGATTTGTACAGCTTTGCGCGCACATGGAGGATAACGTAGATGAACATAATAGCACCGGTTAGCAGGACCCCCGCGCTAATAACAGGAATGAGAAGGGAGGGAAGGATATCAAGAGTAAGATGTATCTGTTTATCCATGGTGCTCTTCTAAGTATATTGATAAAAAATCACGTTTGCAATTTGCTTATACTCCTTTTTTGTTAGTATTTTTATCGTATGAAAGAAACCATGAACACGTTGATTGAACTATCAAGACGATACGGGAGAGATCCCAATTTCGTTCTGGCCGGCGGAGGAAACACCTCCATGAAGGAAGAGGACACCCTGGTGGTAAAAGCCTCGGGGACGGTCCTTAAAAACATCGACTCCCAGGGGTTCGTTACCATGGACCTTCCGGCGCTGGAGAAGATATGGGAGAAGGAATACCCCGAAGACTCATCCAAGCGGGAGGCGGAGGTAGTAAAGGACCTTATGGCAGCTATGACCTCCGAGGAGGAGAAAAGACCCAGCGTAGAGACCCTTCTCCACGCCGCTCTTCCCCAAACCTTCGTGGTACACACCCATCCGCCCTTGGTGAACGGCCTTACCTGCGCCAAGGAGGGCGAGAAAGAGACAGCAAAACTCTTTCCCGAAGCCCTCTGGATAGAGACCACGCTTCCAGGCTATACCCTGGCCTCGGTAGTACAGAAAAAGGCTGATCAATGGTACAAGGAGAAAGGAAAGTACCCAGAAATGATCTTCCTTGAAAACCACGGACTGGTCACCGCCGGCGATACGCCAAAGGAGATAGAAGAACTCCACGACCACATTCTTACCACTATAGATGAGGCCATATCGAGAAAACCGGATGTTACCCCCCGGCCCATAGATCCACATAGGGCGGAAGCCTTTTCGGAAGCCCTCTTGGACCTCTTAGAGGATTATTCAGACTCTCTCCTTATTGAAGGGCTCTTCAATAAGGAGATAGAAGTACGGATACAGTCCGAAGAGGCCTTTGCCCCCGTGGCGGGGCAGCTTACCCCGGACCACATGATGTACTACGGGTACATGCCCCTCTTCGTGCCCGCAGGGGAGGGCCCGGGAAAAGACGGCGGCCCTATCGATAAGGCTGCCTTTAAGGAGGCCCTAAAGGAATACCACCGCCATGAAGAGGGGGTCCCCCACGTGGTTGCCGTAGAGAAAGAGGGAGTATTTGTCCTCGCCGAGAGCGAAAAGGACCTCGAACGGGCCCGGGACCTCTTTGTAGACGCTCTGAAGATCGCCGCTGTGGCTGAGAATTTCGGCGGCACCACATCTATGCCTCGAGACTTGGTAGAGTTTATTCTCGGTTGGGAGGCAAAGTCCTATCAGAAGAGCCGGCTTCAGTCTTCCACGGAGTAGATCCTAAGAAGGGCCACCAGCATAGCCGCCACCACCGGCCCCACAATAAACCCGGTCAGCCCAAAGAGGGAAAGGCCCCCAATGGTCGCGACAAAAACCAGTAGATCGTGCATCTTTGCGTCGTTGCCCACCAGGCGGGGACGGAGGAAGTAATCCACCCCGTAGCTTACCCCGAGAGCCATGAAAAGAATGAAGATCCCCGCGCCGATCCTCCCGTCCACCATGACAATAAGGGCGGCGGGAATCATAATAAAGTACGACCCCACAAGAGGTATGACGGAGAGGATGGTCATAATGACTCCCCAGAGGACCCATCCTTTTATACCGACAATGATAAAAGTCACCGCTCCCACTATTCCCTGAATAATCCCGATAACAATGGTACCCTTTACCGCCGCCCGGGAGATGGATTTAAATTCATTTATCAGTTTTTCCACATACTCCGAACGCAAAGGCATGAGCTTGGTAATTCCGCTTCGCATTTCCTCCCGGTCCTTAAAAAAGTAGAAAAGAGAGAAAAATACTATGAACAGGGCCACTACCACCTCCAAGGTCCCACTTACCGTGCGGTCTACTAACATAGTGGAGATATTCCCCACCGAGGAGAGGGATTGGGAAATAATCGACTGCCAGTCAATCTTCGTCCAATCGATCCTATCCAGAAGCGGCGCCTCGCTTATCTTTTGTATAAAGGGAATCGATGCGGCGCTGGAGTACTGGCCGACCATCTCCCTTAGGCTCTCATAAAAGGAAACCGCCTGAGAGACAAAAACCTGACCGATAAACACCAAAGGGACCAGCATAAGGAGAATGAGGCCCGCCGTGGCAATGAGGGCGCTTAGCCCCTTCCTTCCGCCGAGAAGCCTTTCCAAGGCATTGTAGGGCCGCTCGAAGAGGGTCAGCAAGGTCAGAGAGATGACAAAGGGAATAAAAAACATCTTCGTCATAAATATGAAGAGGACTAAGGTCCCCACAAGGAGGAGCGGGACCACCAGATGTTTTGTCGGCGTTTCCATGCCCTCATTCTACACCGAACCGGGCATAGATTAGCAAGTCCCCCTCTTCAAACCGACACCTCTTTAAACTAACTATTGAGGCTCTTTCAAAATGCTATTTTTTCAGAGCCTCAATATTAGGTCGATTTTTCTAATTCATTATGCAATAATGAATTAGAAAAATCTAAAGGTAGGGCCACTTTCAAAATTGGTTAATTTTGAAAGTGGCTGTATTGACCGCCTGAGGACTCGTCTCTATCATTGGAGGGGACTATGAAAATCCTTCACACTTCCGATTGGCACTTGGGCAAACGAC
>CAYXSD010000028.1:14306-27593 GCA_964466335.1 uncultured Spirochaetales bacterium | reverse complement strand
GGACAGAACAGTTTTTTTAAATGACTACTCCGGGTGCAGATGGACAAAGAAGGAAGCATGGTATACCTTTTTTTTTATGAGAATTGAAGTATCCTACTGCGGACCGGAGAAGGAAGGGCGCGTAAAGCGCCTGGAGGAAGAGTTACTTACCCAACTTCCGGGGTGTAAAAAAATCGATTTAGTGGATGTCTATTTTGTGCACAATGTACCCAAGTTGGCCCAGAGCGCAGCGGAAGAGGTCTTTGCGGACACAGTAGTACAGCGCGTGGACTGTATTACGGGAGAGGCTTTTCCGGGAGAAAGGAAGGGAATTGATACTATCCCCCCCTTTGTTTTGGAGGTAATCTATAAACCTGGGGTAACTGATACGGTGGCTCTGACAGCAAGGAAGGCTGTGGCCACCGCATTGGATGGAAAGGTAGCGGAGAATGCTGTTTTTAAAACTGCCTTGCAGTACCGCTTCTGGGGAGACATTACCAATGAGGAGCTTTCCCGCTTCGCTTTAAACCTCCATAATCCCCTTATTCAGATTGCTCATATCGGGGAAATGAAGAAGGACCCCGCCCTACCCCTCCGGTATCCCCATACCCTTCAACCAAGCCCATCCCGCGTAGAGGAGTGGGACCTCATACACCTTACTGACGATGAGCTTAAGAACCTTTCCAAAGAGCGGCTTTTAGCGCTGTCTCTTAAGGAACTAAAGGCAATTCAAGAGTACTACTCTCGCAAGGAAATCAGGGAAGAGCGGAAAAAAATGGGATTGGGCGAAGCTGCGACAGATGTGGAGCTGGAGATGATAGCTCAGACTTGGTCGGAGCACTGTAAGCACAAGATTTTTCAGGCGGAAATACTATACAGGGAGGACGAAGAGGAAGAGGTAATTAACTCTCTCTTTTCTACATACATAAAAAAAACAACCGAAGACCTTTGGGAAAAAAAAGGATACCTCCGTTCCGTGTTTCACGATAACTCCGGAGTAATCCAGTTCGATGAGGAGACCCTCCTCTGTTTCAAAGCGGAGACCCACAACTCCCCCTCCGCCTTGGACCCCTACGGAGGGGCAATAACCGGCATTGTAGGAGTGAATCGGGATATCCTGGGTACAGGCATGGGGGCAAAGCCCATCTTTAACACCAATGTTCTCTGTTTTGGATATACTAACACGGAAGAAAAAGAGATTCCCCGGGGTTTGCTCCATCCTCGGGAGGTGTTGAGAGGGGTCCACAGAGGAATTGTGGACGGCGGTAACCAGTCCGGAATACCCGTTATAGCCGGAGCCTTTCTTTTTGATGAGGACTACCTCGGTAAACCCCTGGTGTACTGCGGAACAGGGGGTATGCTTCCTTCTAACGTTGCAAAACGAAAGGGTTGGGAGAAGGACATAAAACCCGGTTATAAGGCTGTTATGCTGGGAGGGAGGATCGGAAAAGATGGAATACACGGGGCTACCTTCTCTTCCGAGGCCCTCAATGAGACCTCCCCCACTTCGGCGGTACAGATAGGCGATCCCATTGTCCAAAAAATGATGACAGATTTTCTTTTAGAGGCAAGAGATCGGGGACTTTACCAGGGGATAACGGATAACGGCGCGGGAGGGCTTTCTTCTTCCCTTGGGGAAATGGCGGAGCTTGCCGGAGGAGTGAAAATAGAGTTGGATGCCTGTCCCTTGAAATACCAAGGATTGGCCCCCTGGGAGGTCCTTCTTTCCGAGTCTCAGGAGCGGATGAGTCTTGCCGTTTCAAAAGAAACCTTGGAAGAGTTTTTAAAACTGGCTCGAAAACGGGACGTCGAAGCGACTGTGATAGGAGAGTTTACCGACACCCAGGCTGTGGAAATCCTCTACGGGGGGAAGAGGATTGGGTATATAGACCTCTCTTTCCTCCACCATGGATTACCTAAGATGAGACTCAAAGCCGAATGGACGACCCCTCAATGGAAGGAGAAGGTCCCGGAAGAGCTTTCTCCTTCCCCGGCGGTCTTAGAAACCACGGTAAAGGACCTGCTTCTACGGTTGCTTCGGGAACCGAATATTTCTTCTAAAGAACCCCTTATACGACAGTACGATCATGAGGTGCAGGGAAGGACCCTGGAGAAACCCTTTACCGGAATTAAAAAAGATGCTCCAACCGACGGAGGGGTGATAAAACCAAAGTACAACTCCTTAAGAGGGATAACAGTGACCCACGGAATCTGTCCCTGGTACAGTCCATTGGATACCTATCATATGGCAGCCTGTGCGGTGGATGAAGCATACCGGGCACATATAGCTCTGGGAGGCCGGCCCGAACTGACAGGGGGGCTGGATAATTTCTGTTGGCCGGATCCTGTCCTTTCTGAGGAAACCCCGGATGGGCCGAGGAAACTAGCCCAGTTGGTAAGGGCCTGTAAAGGATTGAGAGATGCCTGCATGGCCTATGGAATTCCCCTTATTTCAGGCAAGGATTCTATGAAAAACGACGCAAGATTGGGGAATCGGAAGATATCGGTAAAACCCACTCTTCTTATATCGCTGATGGGCATTATTGAGGATGTAAGAGGACTGGTAAGCACAGATTTTAAACAGGCCGGACATAGGATCTACTGTATTGGCATAACCAAAGGAGAACTGGGGGGTACCTTTCTAGAGAGGGTTGCCCGGCTTGCTTCAGGAGATTTGGGAGGACCGCCTCGGGTGGATTTCGGAGAAGCAGTAAAAGATTACGAAGCAACAGCGGAGGCAATCCGGAGGGGTCTTCTCTCATCCTGTCACGATGTTTCAGACGGAGGGCTTGGAGCGGCCCTGGCGGAATCGGCTTTGGGAGGACGCCTCGGGGTAAGTATTGATCTCTCCGGAGTAGTAGATCAGTTAAAACAGAATGAGGGGAGGTATTATGAGGAGAAGTCGGAACTAGACGTACATATTCGTGCCCTCTTTTGCGAGAGCCCCTCCAGGTTTCTCGTTTCTCTTCCTAAGGAACGGGAGGAGGAATTTTTGCACTGTTTTTCGGAGAGAACACCGGTTTTTTTAGGAGAGGTAATTGACGCGGAGTGTATTACCATTGAGAGAGAAAACAGGTCCATTTTGAAATGTTCCTTAGATGAAATAGTACAAGCCTGGAAGGGGAGTTTTTTATGAGGGCGAAAAGAGTATTCGCGGGTGTCATTACAGGATACGGAATAAACGCGGATGACGAGTTGATTGAGGCGTTTACCCGAGTCGGTGGGACATCCGAAAAAGTACAGGTAACCGATCTCATGGAAAAACCGGAGAGAATACTCACCTACGATATCTTAGGTTTTGCCGGAGGATTTTCCTTCGGGGACCATCTTGGGTCCGGTCTAGTTTTAGCCCAGCTTTTAAAGAAGTACTGCGGCGAGGAAATAGCCCGCTTTATTGAGAGGGGGGGGCCTGTTATCGGCATTTGCAACGGATTTCAGGTACTGGTTAAGATGGGAGTGCTGCCAAATCTCAATGGAAATTGGGAGAGAGAAGTTTCCCTTATTCACAACGATTCGGGGAAGTTTGAGGACAGCTGGGTAACCGTGGAAGCAGATTCCCGGTCCCCCTGTGTTTGGACGAAAGACTTAGGAGAATTGGAACTCCCCATTCGGCACGGGGAAGGGAAGTTTGTAACCCGAGACAACGAGATTATGCAAACCTTAGAGAGTAAAGGACAGATTGCCCTTCGATACAGAAAGAGGAACCCCAACGGTTCGCAAGGAGATGTAGCAGGAATTACCGATGCCACAGGCAGGGTCCTTGGGCTCATGCCTCATCCGGAGGCTTATCTCTATCCTCAGCAACATCCTCTGTACGGAAGAAGGAATTGTAGGAGAAGCTATACCGGTCTGGATATCATTAGAAGGGGAGTAGAGTATATCTAACGCTATCCGGGAAATAAAAAATTTGAAAATGTCTCCTGTTTTCACTATTTTAAAGGTACTGAAGGATTATCACAGTGACTGATACTATTGGTGCGCGAAAACGGGATGAGCTTATAGGTGAGGGAATGATAAGAACGGGTGTCCTAACGGGAGAGCAGGTGGTAACCATTTTAAAGGAGCAAAAGAATGGGGACCATAGACTCTTCGGGCAAATTGCCCTGGAATTGGGGTATATTGGTCCTCAAACCTTGATTTCCTTTCTCAGTGCGCCGGAAGAGGAGTAGGTTGTACTATGTTGGTTGAGGCGGAAGTGTGGACTGTTGCCAGAACAGAACAGGGAAATGCGGTACTCATTCGACCCCGAGGAGGGGACATGGCTGTACCGATTTTTATCGGACCTTTGGAGGCGCAGTCGATCCTTATAGGAATGGGCGATGTCCCCATGCCGAGACCTCTGACCCACGATCTCTTCCTCTCCGTTTTACACACCCTGGAGGTTCGTGTGGAGAGGGTGGAAATAACCGAGTTAAAAGAGGGGACCTTTTATGCCAGGCTGCTTCTGGGGACCAAAAACGACCAGTACTCCATTGATGCTCGTCCATCGGATAGTATAGCCTTAGCGGTGAGAAATAAATGCCCTGTCTTTATTGATGAATCGATTATCGATGAAGCTGCCATCTCGGTGGATGTTATTAACGAACAGACCAAGCAGAACGAACAAATCCAACGGGAAAGTGAGAAGGATGTCCTGGAAAAAGAACTCCAGAAGGCTGTGGAAGAGGAGAACTACGAAGAAGCCGCTCGCCTGCGGGACAAGCTTCAGGACATGACGGATACCGGCGGACCGGAGGAAGGGGAAGAACCTCCTGAATTTCCTAAAACATAGCCCTTTTTTTCCATATATTTCTTTACTATGGATTCTAGAGAGAGTTCCGGTGTTTCCATTTCTTCTACCAGTTCTCCGTATCGGAGATAGAAAAGGGAGGATCTAACCGGCAAAGTGTACATTTCGGTAAGAGCGGTACGGTAGAGGAAGAGTTGGAGACGATGCTCCCCGGGGACCATCCTTTTATCTGTTTTAAAATCGACCACATGGATTTCTTTTTCCTGGAAAAGGGCCAGGTCCACCCTTCCCCGAAGGAGTGGGAGTTCCGGTTTCACCAGCAGGAGAAAGGGCAGCTCCGTTTCTCTTTTTCGTGCTTCTTTTATGTTCTTTTCCAGAGGCGAGGAAAAGAAGGAAGCTGCCATTGTCTCTGCCTTTTCCAACGTTTTTTTTAGGGCCTCTCTCCCCCACGATGATTCGGTAAATGGAGTCAGTAAATTCTGCGGAATACTCTCCCTATGGTAATTCCCTAAAAGCATTTGTTCCAAGATGTAATGACAGAGCAAGCCGAACTCTTTTTCCAGAGCTTCTTCACCTTTTTTTTCTACGGATATGGATGCATTTTTTTCGTCTTCTACAGCAGAAGATTCGAAAACCTCTAACTCTTTGGCTGCTGAGAGTAAGTCGCTAATACTGATGACTTCGGGGACCGTTGTATACTCCTCAGTTCCAGCGGAGAGAAGATACTCCGTAATCTCCCGGGAGGAATGCTCCCTTTTCCCCACTCTGGTTTTAAGGAGTTCCTCTTTTGGAAAATCGGGAATAGTGCTAACCTCCACCTGGGAGGAAAATTCCTCGGACAGCGTTAAGGATGATTCATCCCACCCCATTCCTCCGGTAAGTATAGTTAAAAGGGACTTGTCCCTGGCCGTTTCACTTGTGTTTTTCGAATTGAAACAGCCGGAGAGAAAGAGATGCTGTTGCGCTCTGGTTATTGCAACGTAGAGGAGGCGTTTGTTTTCTGCCTCCTCTCTCCCACTATTGTCTTCTTTTACCAGGGATGTTATGTACTCTTTTCCCGATCCTGAGAGTGAACAGAGGAGGCTTCCGTCGTTCCGACAGTGTATTCTTTCCCTGGAAGATCCCCGCCCCATATTTCCCATATTCGCCACGTATACCACGGGAAATTCCAGACCTTTTGCCTTATGGATGGTAAGGATATGCACACCCCGGGTATTTTGCTTTAGTACCGGCAGTTCCGGCAATCTGGTCTGTTTCTCCAACTGGGTCCGCAGATAATCTAGAAAGATAGCGCAGGGTTCTCCCCTCCTGTCCGCAGCCTCGCTTAGGGCGAGGAAGTAATCGAAGTACTCTATATAGGCATGGTTGCTGGGTGTTCTGAGAAGGGTGTATCTGTATCCCCTGTCGTACCAGAGAAAACGGAGCACCTCTCCGATGGGCTTAACATCCACCATATTCCGCACCTTTTCGACTGTTTCCATAAGCAGATCAAAACGTTTTTGTTCCTCTTTTTCCCATTGCGGTAGTGTCTCTCCCGGCGGTGTGAGAAGGATAGTACAGACGGTGGTGTCCGAGAGCTGAGCAAAGGGACTGCGGAGGACGGAAGCGAAGGCTTGGCGGTCTTCAGGGTAAAGGGCAAACTGGAGGAGAGAGTAGAGGTCGTTTATGGGGGCTTCTACAAAGAGGGAACGAATATCCTGGGTGTCATAGGGAATTCCTAATTTGCGAAAGGCCTTTTCGTAGCGAATTTGGTTTCCCGTGGTCCTAATAAGGAGGGCGATGTCTCCATAGGTAATCCTTCTGATCTCGTTGTTGTCCCGGAAGGAGACTTTTTCCTTTTCGACTAGCCCCTTGATATGCTTTGCAATGAAAAAGGCTTCTGCCTCATCGTTATGAACGAATTCCTTTGATTTAGAAGAGGAGGGTTCGGATTGAGGTTTTACAAAGAGAGAAATGCGGGAAGGAAGAGGTTTTTCACTGGATAACCCACTCTCTAAAGACTCGAAGCGGGCCTCGTAATCCTCCTCTCCCTTCAGGATAGTTACAAAGAGGTCATTGAAGAATTGTATAAGATCGGGATTGCTTCTATAGTTTTTCCTTAGGGTAAGGGTCTTACCTCCGGCTTCAGAGAGGATTGTCGACAATCCTTTGAATACAGAGACATCAGCGCCTCGGAAGCGATAAATGGATTGCTTTTCATCTCCGAGAAAGTAGAGTTTTCCCGTCTCCCCCTGGGAAAGAAGAAAGAGGAGGTCTCTCTGTTGGGTATTGTTGTCCTGGAATTCGTCTATCATGATGTATCGATATTTTCTACTATAGTAGTTTCGAAGCTCCCCGTCTGAGGCAAGGACCTCCACGGCCATGTTCATTACGTCTTGAAAGGAGAGAATTCCTGTTCTCCGTTTTATGGTGAGAAATCGCTCTTTCATTTCATCCCAAAGGGAATACAGGTCTTTCAGAAGAGTCTCCTCTTTAAGGAACCCGGTAATTTCTATAAGCTGTTTGTAGGGGTGCTTAAGTTCTTTCAGATAGTCTGATAGTTCCAAGAGAAGCGGTGCTTTCCAACTGGAACTGGGAGAAGGCATGGTTACCGAGGTTAGAAGCTCGTAGAGGCCGTCTACACCTGCCTCCGAGTAGATTTCCTTAAGGCGGCTGCATTTTTTAGCCCCCTCAAGGGCCTTTGCAAGGCTCTTGCTATCTCCCCCTTTTTCCCCTGTTTTCGCTGCCCCCTCCAGATCAAGGATTGATCCTATCAAAGAGATGACGGTGTTCAGCAACGGAGAAATTTCCTCTCGGGCGTTTTCCAGAAGCCCTTCCAGCATATCGGAGAAACTATTTGAAGAAGCAAAGGTGCAGTAACGCTCAGTAAGGGGTACGAAGATCTCCTGCCAAAGGTCCTGAAAAGAGGCAGACCTGCTTATCGATTTCACCGCTTTTCGCTCTCTTTTCTCCAGAAGAAAAGAGAGGGTTTCCTTTTCCGCTAATGAGTGAAGAAGGTCTTCTTCCAGGGAAAAATCCGGTGGAAGACCGAACTGTTCCGCCCTGTTTCTAACGATCTGGGAGCAAAAAGAATCCAATGTGGAGATCTGGGCGTCTTCAAAGGAGGAGAGTTGTTCTCGAATCAGAGGTCCCGAGTGTTCTGAAAGGTAACGATGGATCCTTTCGAACATCTCTGCCGCCGCTTTTCGAGTAAAGGTGAGGGTAAGAATTTGGTCTACCCTTGCCTTTCCCTCTTCCACCAGACGAACAAACCGCTCTGCTAAGACCCTGGTTTTTCCTGCTCCGGCCCCCGCGGAAACTACGGCGCTTTCATTGCAGTACACCGCCTCCCTTTGGTAATTATCCAAGCCCGGCTTTTTTTCTTTCATACATCCCTGCCGTTATCGAGCAGTGTGACAGTTATTTCCCGATAGTTGTTCATTAGTCCCTATTTTTTACCGCGTACTTGCTCCTGCAGATGCCCCGCATCCTGCAGTACTTACACTCCGGTTCCTCTTTTGGTATGGTAAAATCTCCTGCATTAATCTTGGCAACAATTGTTTTTGCTTCTTCCGGTATAGATGAGACGAGGTCCTCAAAAGTCTCCACAGGGAGGAGGGCTTTCCCTCCTCTGCCTGTTAATCCGGTAATTGTTTGATACTTTCCCTTTTTAAAGATATACACCATTACCCCTTGAAGCGGGGAAGGTCCTTCCTCTAGGAGAAATCCATAGAAGGGAAGCTGAAAGGACCGTGGAGGACCGTCTTGGGGAGCCATATCTGCTGCAGTAGGTCCGCCGGAGCGTTTATAATCCACTATAACACATCCTTCCTCTCCGCGGCTTACTCTGTCAATCCGTCCCCTCAGGGCAATCCTCTCCGGACCGGGTAGGATGCGGCTGAACTCCTCTTCCAAGGCGTAGACGCGGTATCCCGGAAAGGTCCTTCCCTCATTGCTGAGGAATTCTTGAATCTGTTTCACAGTAGAATGGAAAAAGGCGGCCCATGCCGGCGGCAGATAGGATTTTCCCTCGTCCTCCGCCTTTTTCATAATATCTTCAACTATACGCTCTCCCCTGGAATAATCCACATCTCCCTCATTGGGAAAAGGGAGCTCTTCCTCCATATAGACTTGGAAGATGCCGCGAAGGATTTCATGAAGAAGTACCCCCTCCCATTTGGGATCGGTTATGTTGATTTCGTATTCCGGACTTTCACAGCGGAGCACCCGCTCGAAGAGATAGGAAAAGGGGCAATTCCTAAGCGATTCCATTCTACTGGGGGATAAAAGATAGTAATCATCTTCTTCTGAGATACTATGTTCTCTAAAAGCGGTTTTTACCTGGTCCCTTATGTGAGAATTTTCGATACTCCTTTCGGTAAAGTCGTCACCTTTTTTTTGGAAGACTGTTTCCCGAGCAACAAGAAGTCCTCTTCGCTGCAGAGGAGTTATAGCAAAAGAGGGGACCTTAGTTTTTCTGTCGGTAAAGCCTCTCCCCTCCTTTCCTTCCCAGAGTTCCATTTCTTCCTGTATGGGGTCCTTCAATCCCTTTTCCGCAGTAACAGGGGAATCTATATGGGGAAGAAGAGGAGCCGGAAATATCTGTGGACCCTGATGGGAAATTTCACTTCCCGAAAAAACGACCCGCTTTCCTGAATGAATATAGAGGGAGAGGAAGGCAGCGGTAAAGTTTCTTTCCACCAAAGAGTTAGGAGCACTTGAGGAAGAAGTAATCATGTCTTCTTTAAGAAAAGGATAGGGAGAGCGAGAAACTTCTATACTTTTTTGATCGATTCCGGCAATAAAATGGAGCGAAGGATCTATTCCCGCGCTTACCCGATAGGGAAATAGAGCTATTCCTCCGGAAACACCTTGGGGAACGTATAGCTGTTCTGAAAGAAGCCGGACAAAGAGGGAGAAAGGAGAAGCGGGAGAGAGATCGGGTATGGCTGCTTCCGTTTCAATGAACCGATTGAGAAGATCTAAGCATCGTTGGAAGGGGGCTAAGGCCTCGGGAGACCAGGAGGCGTCTTCAAAATACTCGTTACTAAAGCGGATAATACCCTTTTTCATCTCGGCAAAAGTCTTTGCCTTGGTTATCCGAATTATGGATTGTCCCAACCTGGAATACCCGTTTTCCAGTTCCTTCTTTCCCGTTTTTTTCAGTTTGTCTAACCAGGGGTCTTCCAACGGGTCCCCGTATCCGATGATGCAATAATGGGAAAGCCCGAACCGGAGCAGCTCCTTCCAGGCTCTCCTGTTTTTCCAGGGAACGGATTGGTCCAGGAGGAGCTTTTTTGCCGATTCCAGAGGGATCGGAGGAGCGGCTATTTCGGCGAGAACGGAGAAGAAACGAGCTCCGGGATATTCAATGAGCTTCGTTCCCTGGCGAGTTACGAAGGGAAGGGAGTAGAGTTCTCCCGTTTTTATAAGAAGATGGGTAAAGTAGGGATCGGCGGATGTTACTGCCATGTTGCTAAAGGGCACTCCCCGGCTATGGTGCTCCCTTATTTGAGAGCAGATCCACTCCGCCTCTTCCCAAGAGTTGGAAAATTGATAGACCTCTTTAGGCGAAGCTTTTTCTAAAGAAAGAGGATGAAGATGCTTCGATTCTTCGATGGGTTGGCGAAAGAGTTCGTAATCTTCAATTACCTCAGGAAAGTGGAGAATGTATTCGATAGTACTCTCTTTCGCCTCTGGAACGATCCATGCCGGTTCGTAAAAACCCTGACGGTATAAAAAATCGTAATATTCATGGTAGAGGATCCGTAAGTCCTTATTCAGTGCTTCGGGAATAGCAGTTCCACTTTGTTCAAGGACGCCATTTTCTATAAAAGGGCCAAGACGCGGGAGGAGCGACGCCAGGGTGGAGAGAAACACCTCTGAATCCTTCGCGTAGATTGGGGGTATAAAGTAGGAGAGAAACGGCCTGTCCCTGTTTTTTCTGAGTAGAGCTTCAGAAAAGAGAAGCCTAACACGGCTGTTTACCGGTTTTTCCTCTCTGCTCAAATCGAAGGCCCTTTCCTTGAAGACGTCCCAAGAAATTACCGTATCTTCCCGAAGGGCCCTTCTTGTACCCGTACGGAGAAAACGGCAACGCCAGAAGGAAGCGGCAACTTCCGAAGGAAATACGTGTACTATATTCTCTTCTATAGGAGTTGGAATATCTATCATAGTAAAAAAACTATCATATTAATCTGTAACTAAGCCTTATACAAAAATGACATTTTTGCAACCGGCTGAATTACTACATGAATTACTACACAGCTGATTACCGCGGCATTCTTGCACCGACGGCAAAAAGATACTACAACTAAGAGTATGGAAACGCTGCGAGAAAAACCCGATGCTTATACCTTTTTAAAAAATCTTGGATTTCCCGAAATTCGAGTACATTTTCCCTTTAACCATTTCGATTTTATTCGCCCGTCCCGGCGAATCCTGGTCATAGGTCCCATGGGATCGGGAAAGACGGAATATTCAGCACGGGTGTGGAGGGACAGTCTCGTAGCAAAGCAGAAAGAGGGGGCAGTGGCGCGTGTAACCAGCAGCGGCGGGGCGGACAGAAGAAAGGTCTTTTTTATCCGTTCCTTTCTCGATGCGTCTCGATTTCCCGACTATCCTTCCGATGCTCTTGCGTATAGAGGGGGATATGAAGCCTGCGGCGAACATATTGCCCAGGCGAAAAACTCCTTCGAATTGGAAACAATAATGAAAGACCATCCGGAACACGGCACTTGGATTATAGATGAGGCTTCCTTTTTTGATGAACGCCTGGCCTATGTAATTCGCGATGAGTCTGTGAAGCGGGGGCTGGTCTTTATTTTTCCTACCCTTATTCTTAATTTTCGTAAAGATATATTCAACGCTACCGCAAGACTTCTGCTGGATACCGCTACGGACGTGTTCCCTTTAACCGCTTACTGCGAACACAGGGAATGCCTCGCCGATAGTCTCTACACATACCGATACTACAACATAGAGGGCGAGGAATGTCCGGCCCTGTACTTCGATCCTCTTATCGTTATTGGAGGAGATACGGTAAAGGCCGGACCCCTTCAGCCGAACTACTGCACCCGTTGTGAAAAACATCACTATCTTCCGGGAAAGGAGTATACGTACCTTCATCTTAAACCAATGGGTGAGGCCGCGGCAGGGGGAGACTTAGGTCCTCTTAAAGAGGAACTCTTATTGATAAAGGAGGACCTTCAGCGTTCCAGATTGTACAAGCAGTTCACCCGGCAGTATGTGGACGGAGAAGAGGGTGATCCCTTTAATATGAATGCCCTAAAGGTTGATTGCATTGCTGAAAAGGCTCTTATGTTTCTTTATGGTGAACAGAACCTTATTTCAGGAGAACAGTTGATTTTTTTGGTGAAAGAACTGGATTTGGACCGGGAATACATGCGGAAGAGTTTTGCCGATAACGGAAGGGGATTAAAGCTATGAACATTGTCGACATTATTGAAAAAAAGAAGCATGGGAAACGCATAACTCGAGAAGAAATAAATTTTCTAGTAGAAGGGTATGTGAACGACAAGGTCCCTGATTATCAAATAGCTGCTCTTCTTATGGCTGTCTGGTTCAGCGGGATGGACGAACAGGAAACGACGGACCTCACCCTTTCTATGGTGGCTTCCGGAGATACGGTGGATCTTTCTTCCATACCGGGAATTAAGGTGGATAAACACAGCACCGGCGGGGTGGCGGATACCACCACCCTCATTCTAGGCCCCCTTGTAGCTGCATGCGGAGGTAAGATGGCAAAGATGTCCGGAAGGGGTTTAGGCCATACTGGAGGCACCTTGGATAAACTGGAATCTATTCCGGGATTTTCCGTTAACAGAACAATGGAACAGTTCATTCACGATGTTTCCACCATTGGGCTTTCTGTTATAGGGCAGACCCAAAACCTGGTACCGGCGGATAAGAAGCTTTACGCTCTTCGGGATGTTACCGGAACGGTGGACAATCTGTCCCTTATCGCGGCGAGTATTATGAGTAAGAAAATCGCTGCAGGAAGCGATGCCATCCTCTTGGATGTAAAAACAGGAAGCGGGGCCTTCATGAAAGATGAAAAAGAAGCGGTAGAACTGGCAAAACGAATGGTGGAAATTGGAAACTTGGCCGGTCGTACAACCGAAGCAATTGTTACCAATATGGACCAGCCCCTGGGAAATGCCGTGGGAAATGCCCTAGAGGTGTGGGAAGCTTTGGAAATTTTGGGAGGAGAGTACGAAGGAGATCTTTTGGCCGTCTCTTACGCTCTGGCACGACGGATGCTCATTTTGGGCGGACAAGCCTCTTCGGAGGATGAAGCTCAGGGCCTATTGGAAGAAGCGTTGCATTCGGGAAGGGCCCTAAAAAAAATGGAGGAAATGATAGAAGTCCAGGGTGGAAATCCGGAGGTCCTTCGTGACAGGACCCTGCTTCCTCAGGCAGAGGAAATAGTCGAGCTTCCATCCGACAGAGAGGGGTATCTGCAGGGTATGGATGCTTCGGAAATAGGAAGAGCAGCTCAAATGCTCGGGGCGGGAAGGACCAAGAAGGAGATCTTTTGGCCGTCTCTTACGCTCTGGCACGACGGATGCTCATTTTGG
>CAYXSD010000028.1:7491-14206 GCA_964466335.1 uncultured Spirochaetales bacterium | reverse complement strand
GAAGGAGATCTTTTGGCCGTCTCTTACGCTCTGGCACGACGGATGCTCATTTTGGGCGGACAAGCCTCTTCGGAGGATGAAGCTCAGGGCCTATTGGAAGAAGCGTTGCATTCGGGAAGGGCCCTAAAAAAAATGGAGGAAATGATAGAAGTCCAGGGTGGAAATCCGGAGGTCCTTCGTGACAGGACCCTGCTTCCTCAGGCAGAGGAAATAGTCGAGCTTCCATCCGACAGAGAGGGGTATCTGCAGGGTATGGATGCTTCGGAAATAGGAAGAGCAGCTCAAATGCTCGGGGCGGGAAGGACCAAGAAGGAAGATACATTGGATTACGCGGTGGGTATTTGGATGAAAAAGAGACTAGGAGACAGGGTGACTATGGGAGAACCAATCGCGGAGCTTTATCTCAATAGCAAAGAGCACAAAGATGCCGCTGAAGAAACGGTTTTAAAAGCACTTGAAATCGGTATTGAAAAGCCCGGACAGAGGCCCTTACTATACAGGGTATTAGATTAAATGCTCCCATCCGAAAACAAAACGCTCTATACCGCCCTGGATGTAATGCTCGATGGGGTCAGCATATGCACCAGTGTACGTGACCGGGAAGGAGAAATCGTCGATTTCACTGTGGTCTACGTAAACGACGCGGCGGCCAGAATAAACCGAAGATCGAAGGAGGACCATATAAACAACTCCCTAAAGGAAATAGTGCCTGGAATCGTGGAGAACGGTATGCTAGAACGGTACAAAGAGGTGGTAGAAATGGAAGTGCCTCTCGTAATGGAGGACTCCTATTACTTTTATGGGATACACGATCAGGGGGAAGAGCGGTATTTCGATATTCAAGCGGTACCCTTTGGTGACGGTTTCCTCTCTACATGGAGGGAAACCACGGAGAAACACATTAAAGAGGATGCGGAAAAATACCAAGAAGAACTCCTCAGAGATTTTATCGATTTCCAAAAAAACCTTTTTCTCCTCAATAGAAATACCATCATGGAGCAAACCGCGGATTTCTTGAAGAGATATTGTGAGCATATTGCTATTATTCTATTAAGTGGAGGCGGCGGAGAGGAAGCGGACATCTATATCTATTCCCAAGGCACACGTTTTACCGATAGAAGGCAGATTTCGGCTATGGAGGGGAGTCAGGTTCTGGAGGTCATGGAAAATAGAAAAGCCGCATATAATATTTCCGTTTCCGAGCAGAACAAAAGGTTTCCCTTCGATAGAAAAATGAATGAAAAATACGGGATAAGGTCCTCCTATATAGTACCCATTGTGACCGAGGACCTGGTGATGGGAGTAATCAGTATAGCATCTTCGAGGGCACTGGGATTCTCCGAGATATTAAGAGGTATTGTTTCCATTTTGGCCTCCGGATTTGCCTTAAGTCTCAAGGGAACCCAGGTCTACGAAAAGGCGCTGGAAAGTGAGAGTAAGTATAAAACCCTCTTCGAATACGCGCCGGACGCGATCCTCCTTTTCGATACACAGAAAGGCGTTTTTCTTGAGGTAAATCAGAAGGCCCAGGAGCTTCTCAATATGGAGACCTCTCGGATAAGGGGACTCACGCCTGAGGAGGTTTTTTTCCCGCCGGGAAGTCTTAACCAATTGGAGGAAAGGGCCTTTTCCGGGGATGAACAATCGGTAATAGAGCTGTATATAAAAAATTCTCAGGAGGACCTTGTTCCCTGCGATGCCAGAGCCGCTGTATTTCCCGGTGAGAAAGAAAGAATTTTACGAATAAGCCTTATGGATGTTACCATGAGAATTGAAGCGGAGAGGGAGAAGAAACGGAACGAGGAAATGGTGGTCCAGTCGGCAAAATTATCCGCTTTAGGAGAACTCAGTGCGGGAATTGCACATGAAATTGCACAACCCCTCTCCGGGATTAGGATGGTGGCGGAAAATCTTCTCTTTGAAAGCATGGAGGGAGGAAATGAGGGAAAAATAGACGGAGAATACCTAACGGAGAAGAGTGAGGACGTCATAAAATACGTTCGGCGCATATCCAATATTATTGAGCACATCCGGATCTTTTCAAGGGACCAACGGGGAAGTATGGACGAGTACTTCGACATTAACCGGGGTATTGAAAATGCCCTTTCCCTGGTAAGGACCCAGTATACCAACAAACAAATACAGATACTTCTTAACCTATCCGAAGACATACCGAAAATCTACGGAAATATCTATCGTTTCGAGCAGGTGGTCCTCAATCTTCTCTCCAATGCCAAGGATGCCCTTCTTGCCGTTCCGGTGGGAGAACGGAATATTGAAATCGCTACAGGAGTGGAGGAGGAACAGCTGGTGGTACAGGTTATCGACAACGGATGCGGTATTCCCGGTGATGTGTTTAATCGGATTTTCGAACCCTTTTTTACCACTAAAATCACCAATCAGGGGACCGGATTGGGGCTTTCCGTGACATATGGTATTGTAAAAGGAATGATGGGAGATATTTCGATCCGGAGTAACGAGGGTGAAGGCACTACTGTAACTGTCTCCTTTCCTTTAACTATCTAGTAGTGCGCATGTATAGCAGCTATGAATGAAACGAAAACCTTACATGTACTAATTGCGGATGATGAGGACCTCATTAGGAAAGAGCTGCGCCAGTTCCTAGAGCGTAAGTCATTCTTTGTCTATGAGGCCTCCACAGGTGAAGAGGCTGTCCGCACTCTCGAGCGGGAAACAGTGGATATCGTGCTTCTCGACATCGTTCTCCCCGATAAAAACGGTGTTGAGGTACTCAAAGCCATTAAAGATGTAAATAAAAATGTGGAAGTTATCATGATTTCAGCCCATGGGGACACCTCTGTTGTTGTGGAGGCCATGAAAGAGGGGGCTTTTGATTTTTTTATAAAACCGTTAAGTATTTTTGAAATCAACAGTTCCATCGAAAGGACCAATAGATACCTCCAACTGAATAGAAGAGTAGAAAATCTTCAACAACAGTACAACATTGTTTCTAGGGAGCTGAGAAAAGAACTGGACAGTATCATTGGTGAAAGTGAACAGATCCGGGAAGTGATTGAATTGACCCTGAAGGCAGCAGAGTCCCCATATGCACCCGTACTCATTACCGGGCCCAGCGGTTCAGGAAAGGAGCTTATTGCCCGGGCCCTTCACTTTGCCAGCCCGAGAAAAGACAGCGTGTTCTTCCCGGTAAACTGTTCCGCCATTCCGGAAACCCTTATGGAAAGTGAGCTCTTTGGGCACAAAAAGGGTGCTTTTACGGGGGCAAATGAAGACAAAGACGGACTCTTTTCAAAAACAGACGGGGGGACCCTCTTTTTAGATGAAATTGGCGAGCTTTCTCCCAATGCCCAGGCAAAGCTCCTTAGAGTATTAGAGGAAATGAAATTCCGAAAGATCGGGGGAAATAAAGACATAAATGTAAATATTCGGGTCCTAGCTGCCACCAATAAGAATATCCATGAGTTAATTGAAAAAAATCAATTTCGGGAAGACCTCTATTATCGCCTAAATACTTTTGAAATCCATCTGCCTTCCCTGAAGGAAAGAAAGGAGGACATTCCTCTTCTTGTCCGTCACTATATGGAGGAATTTGCTCGGGAATTAAATAAACCGGTAGAGAGGATCGAAAAAGAAGCAATGGAGGCTTTAAGAGAATACGATTTTCCCGGAAATATCAGGGAGTTAAAGAATATGGTGGAACGCGCGGTAATCCTTACAACATCGGGGAGCTTGGGTTTTGAGCATTTTGCCTTTACTGTGGGTAAAGAAGAGAAAGAGAAAACGGAAAAAGGACCTTTCCAATCAGAAAAGGAACATTCGGTCCCTTTAGATTTGAAAGCGGTGGACCGGCTGGAAAAGGAGATACTTACCCGCGCGTTGGAGGAAGCGAGATTTAATAAAACCAAAGCGTCGAGGGTACTTGGAATTTCCAGGCATGCCTTTCACAGAAAGCTGATGAAGTATAATCTGGATTAATAAGTTCGAGACTCGAACAGTAAATGGGTTATCTCAGAGGTGAAATAGAATGGTCCCATATGTGCTACGGATTTTACTCCTTACTAGGTCTCCTCGACAACGGTATTAATCAATATTCCAATATGTTGGATTTCAACCTCAACTTTGTCTCCGTGTTTCAAGGGACCAACCCCACTGGGGGTCCCGGTAGTAATAATGTCTCCGGCTTCCAGGGTGAAATTCCGGGAGATAAAGGAGAAGATTTCGGGGATGGAAAAAATCATGTGTTTTGTGTTGGACTTCTGTACCACCTTACCGTTTTTTCTCGTTATAATATCCAGGTTTTGGAATTCCGGAAGATCTTGGGCAAGAACAATACAGGGTCCGACGGGGGCAAAGGTGTCCAAGGATTTCCCCCTGAACCATCCTGAGGTATCTCCTCTCTGTAGGTTTCTCTGACTTACGTCATTGAGACAGGTGAATCCGTAGATATGATCTAAGACTTCTTCCATCGGTACATTTTTACATCGGTCTTTTACAAAGAATGCAAGCTCTCCTTCGTAATCGGTGCGGCAATTGGAAAAATGGTAGTCCGATAAAAAAGAGGGAATGGTAATGGTCCCGTTCGGCGGAAGCAGGGCGTTAGGAGTTTTCGGAAAGAGGACCGGTTCTTCCGGAATAGGTATTTCTCCTCCTTCCTTACCCGATTGTTCACCTTTTGAAGAGAGTCCTTCAGCTATATGGTCCCGGTAATTCATTCCCAAGGCGATTATCTTGGTTGGTTGAACGGGATATTCCGTATCCCTGTTGTTAATAGGAATTGTAAACATAAGCATTTGCCTCCGTTATGTTGCTCCGAGAATTCATTTGCAATTATCGGAAAACTTTCGTATTTTATCAAAAGTTCGTCAATATGAGTATACACGTATCAGTTTCATGAGGTATAGTAAGTAATTATGAGTGAAAGTATTGGAAAATCCACCGAGTCGTCATTTGTTAAGGATGCCGTTATTGACGGTAAACAGCTCTTTCAGGCCGTTTTTGCCGGTTTTAAAGAGCTTCTTCGGGAAAAGGACCTTCTAAACAGGATAAATGTTTTTCCCGTTGCCGACGGCGATACGGGGACAAATTTGGCCTATACACTTCGGGCCATTGTGGATAATAGCACCGTTTCGGACTCTGCAGGAAAAACCGCCCAGTCTATGGCGGAAGCGGCCCTTATGGGAGCTCGGGGGAATTCAGGATTGATCATGGCCCAGTTTATGAATGGGTTAAGTGAGGGAATTGGAAACGCCTTCACTTTGGACACCTCGAATTTTTCCAAGGCTGTCCAGCTGGCTTCTCAAAAGGCGAGAAAGGCCATGGCAAAACCTGTGGAAGGCACAATGATAACGGTAATTAAGGAGTGGGCGGACCACTGTATTACCTACGGGCAGAGGGTGAAAAATTTTAAGGACCTTCTTACCCACAGTATGGAAGCTGCCTATGAGTCCCTCAGGGAGACGCCGAAAAAATTGAAGGCCCTTAAAGACGCCGGCGTTGTGGATGCCGGAGCTAAGGGATTTGTGGCCTTCCTTCAAGGAATGGCCGGGTTTTTTAAGGGCGGCCATCAGGAAATAATTGAACTTCCAAAGATGGAACCCATCTCCCTCACTTTTTCTGATGAGGACCGCCAAGGGCAAGCGGTATATCGCTACTGTACCGAAGTACTTGTACGAGGGGAACAGTTACCCCTTGAAACATTCCAAAATGAATTAGCGGAGCTCGGAGACAGTGTCATTGTCGCGGGATCAGAAACTCTCGCTCGCATCCATATACACACCGATACTCCCGCCGATGTGGCGGAGTATACCAGACAGAATGGTACCATTGTAAAACAGAAGGTAGAGGATATGAAGCTCCAATGGGAGGTCCTCCATAAGAGGCAGCATAGCATAGCCCTGGTTACAGACAGCACTTGTGATCTTCCACAGGAGATAAAGGACGCCTATCAGATACAGATGATACCTCTTCGGCTTTTTCGGGATCAACTGGAGTATTTGGACAGGATCACTATTACGCCGGACCATTTCTACAGACTCATGGATGAGGAGGGAGAATATCCCTCTAGTTCCCAGCCTGATCCCCAGGTAATACAGAGCATGTATGAATTTCTTTCGGATCATTACGAGTCTATTATATCTGTTCATATTTCCAACGCTTTAAGCGGTACCTGGTCGGTATGCAATAATATAGCTGAACAGGTTGCGCGGGAAAAGAATAAGAGGATTAGTGTTGTGGATTCGAAGACCATTTCCGGCGCCTTGGGACTTCAGGTATTGGAAACGGCAAAAGATATTGAAGCCGGTAAGGGGCATGAAGAGGTGCTTTCGGCAATAGAGAGAAGAACGAAAGAGACGAAGCTCTTTGTCTCCGTGGCAACCTTAAAGTACATGGTCCGCGGAGGAAGGGTGAGCCCGCTGAAGGGTATAATGGCGAAACTCCTCAATCTAAAGCCTATTGTAAGCGTAAATACAGAGGGAGAGACAGAGATATTCGGTAAGGCTTTTAGTCGAAGCACTGTAAAAAAGCGCATTTTTAACGTTATTTCCCAAATGCATGCAAAGAAACCGATTCGTGAGTACGCCCTTGTCCACGCCGATGCTGAAGATTTAGCCTGCCGATTTGCAGAGGAGGCGGAAGCAGTAATTGGAAAACCACCCGCCTACATCATGCATATTTCCCCCATTATTGCTCTTAACGCCGGAAAGCGGGCGGTTGCCATAGTAACCGTATGATC
>CAYXSD010000028.1:0-7391 GCA_964466335.1 uncultured Spirochaetales bacterium | reverse complement strand
TTTTAAGAAACTCGACAGTGGTGTCGTAATTTTTCCATAATAGGTTCTATATTTTCAGGTTCCGCCGGTTTGGGGATAAAGGCCACGGTGTTTTTTATGTGTAATTGTCTAACAGGCTCTTCATAATCGTAGGCGCTTATAAACACAATAGGGGTGTCTGTTTCTTTCGATATTTGAAGGGCCGCATCAATACCGGACACAGTTCCTTTCAGTTTAATATCCATGAAGATGACATCCGGCTTTGCCTCTTTAAATAAAGCCAATACCTCTTCGCCGAATCCGGTCTCCGCAACCACATTACAGTTCATATTCGTGCAAATCAGGGCAAGATATTTTCTGATTGTTGCTTCATCTTCTACAAGCATTACACGGATTTTTTTGTTTCTCATACAGTTTGACTGAACCTCCGTCAAAAAAAACCCCGGACAGAAAAAAATTCAATGTCCGGGGAAAGGGTGGGGTGACTTTTTTACATTTTACAGTACACTGCAAAAGGCGTCTCTTTTCCAGCGTGCCGCCCTCTACGAGGTGTTATGTCATACAAATACAACGAACCGTAAAAACTACCCCCTGACATAGCATCTCCTTACGATGATCTAAGAATACACCTCCTTTTAGGTAAATGGTATAGGAGATTGTCCTATTTTTCTGTAGGAATTTTACTATTCTTTTTGTAGGGGAATTCCTACAAAATCACTCTTTAATCTCTATTTTGGTTAATTCTTTGTTGCTGGGTACCGGCACTTCCGATGTAAGGGATGGATTAGAGGAGATTCTGTTGCAACGCATAGTGAACGAGTTTTGCGTTATTTTCCAATTCCATTTTTTCTAGAATTCGCGTTCTGTAGGTGCTTATTGTTTTAACGCTGAGATTAAGTGTTTGAGCTATTTCGGAGACGGTTTTTCCTGAGGCAATCATTACCATTACTTGGTACTCCCTGTCGGAGAGCCGTTCGTGGGGCATATTAGTACTGTCCTTTTCTATCTCCGAAGCAAGATGCTCCGCCATGCTGGAACTGATGTACTTTCCTCCGGATACGACTTTCTTAATCGCCGAGACGAGTTCTTCCGGCGCGCTTGCCTTGTTGAGAAATCCCGAAGCGCCGGCTTTTAAAAGCCGTACCGCGTACTGTTCCTCCGGATGTATACTGAGAATGAGTACCGGAAGAAGGGGATTATCGATTTTGACCTGTTTTAGTGTATCCAGACCTCCCCGTCCCGGCATGGAAAGGTCTAGAATAACCAAATCGTAGTGATTTTCACGGACCATTTCCTCCACCTCGAACCCGTTTTCAGCTTCATCTATGCTGTTAATTTCCGAGAAATCCTCCAGGACCTGAATAAGCCCCTTTCGGACTATTGCATGATCATCGGCAATGAGTATGTTAAGCATCTCGATTTCTCCTCTGTGGATTTGGTATAACTACTTCAATAATGGTTCCCACTCCTTCGGCGCCGCTTATAATTATCTCCCCTCCACAGGAGAGACAGCGTTCTCGAAGACCGATCAACCCAAAGGATGTCTCTCCCTCAATTTCCTCATCGGTAATACCCTTACCGTTGTCCTTCACCTTCAGTATAATGTATCCTTCCAATAGTTGAAAATGAATTTCCACCTTTGTGGCTTCCGCGTGTCTTGCAACATTCGTTAGAATTTCCCGGAAAATTCTAAAGAGAGTGGTGGACTTTCTTGGATCTAAGGGTATCTCCTGCGGTTCAATAAGGACACTGCAGTCTATTCCCGTTCTCTTTTTAAACTCCTCGCTTTCCCAGCGGATTGCGTCGGAGATCTGAAGGTCATCCAATACTGCCGGGCGAAGTTCGGAAATAATCTTTTGGACCGCCTGAACGGAAAAGTCAATTAATTCCAGGGAACCCTCGAGCTTCGCCTTCAGTTTTTTCGATGGAGAAGAGATGTTTTGCCCGACCCAGTACATGTTGAGTTTTATGGCCGTAAGGGTTTGTCCCAGTTCATCGTGGATTTCCCTGGCGATTCTTGTTCTCTCTTCTTCCCTCACTGTTTCTAGATAGGCGGAAAGCTCTCGTAATTGTCGGTTAAGAGACTTCGTTTTTTCTTCTGTATTTCTGGTTTCCGTAACGTCCCTTATTATATCCAGGGTTTCTTGTGGCGGCCCTTCCTCATTAAAGAGGGGTATGGATGTTATATTCCAATAAGTCTTCTCACCGTTCTCATTACAGATCTGAATAACTTCTACGGTATCTTCTCTTTGGAGCGCTTCTTCGGAGGAGCAGTCCTCGCAGTAGGTTCTTCGACATGGAAGAACATTGAAACATTTCTTGGCAATTATATCCGGTCTCTGCTCTTGGGCAGACCTGTTTGCCCATATAATGTTTTTTTCCTTATCGAGCTGGATTATAGAAGAATCCATACTATTCAGGATCCGATTAAGGTGTTCTTCGTTGGATTTTATCCTCGAAAGGGCCTCCTGCCGGGTTAGAAAATTACCGATCTTATTGGCAAAGCCATGGACTAGGTCCTTCTCATAGGGATACAGAAATTCATTCTTTTCTTCGGTATACCCTACGATAAGTGTTCCTCTTTTCTTACCGGAAATATGGATATTCTCTTCTATATATCGGTCAGTTTTCTCGTTTTTCCTATGCCGATATTCGCCATTGTCAATTGTTAAAATCGAAAAAACACTCTCTGTATACTGCATACTCTCCGGTACAACGGAGGAGACGAAGATGTTCCAACGATCGGAAGGAGAAATCTCTTTATCTACCAGTTCGTTTAGTCGATAGAGACCCCTCAGCTCTTTTTGTCTCTCCCGGGTGGCCTTTTCCATAGTCATTCTTCCGGTAATATCATGAACAATAGAGTAGAGGAGGGCTTTTTCTTCTACGGTAATGGGACCGCTGTATACCTCCACATTTCTTACAGTTCCGTCGGCTAACCGATGGTCAAAGAGAAAGTAGTTTCGCTTCTCCTCTTTGGCCATTTGCATCTCTTCAAAGACTTCCGTATCGTTGAGGGTATTAATATCCATAATGGTTTTAGAGAGGAGCTCTTCCCTGGAATACCCATAGTAGGAGCAGGCGGCGGGATTGGCGTCAACAATGGTCCCGCTTTTAGGATCTATTATCAACATAACGGCGTGGTTATTGCTAAACAAACTTGTATAGTAATGTTGATCCTTCATTATTATCAGTATACTCTATACTAGTTAATTCATGAAGTTATACCATGTTTTCCCCATTCTTCTCATGCTTTTCCACCCAGGAGAGGATATCCCCCATTACCGTCTGCCATTCCGGTTCGTTTAGTATCTCATGAAAGAGCTCCGGGTAGATGGTTAGGGTTATATCCTCTGATCCTGCCTTATCGGCAATGAGGCGGCTGCTCTCGGGAGAGATAATCCGATCTCCTCCGCCGTGAAGAAGAAGGAGGGGGAGTGTAATTTCCGAAAGAGTTCCCTCTACCAAGGACCGCGCGTTTAAAAGGCAGGTACCGATTCTCGCCTTTGTTTTTTTCGTATAGGTAAGGGGATCAGCCATATATCTGGTAATAACGTCGGGGTCTCTGGAAAGTCCTTCGGAGTCGAACTCAGCTACCGGGAGGTGAGGCAAAAGAGAGGAAATCAGACCGCTCATTTTTATCAGAAGGGGAGAGACCTTTTGGGAGACGATGAGAGCTGCACCGGAGAGGATTAATCCTCGGAAGTGCTCCTGGGTCTGAAAGAGATCGAGGTATCTCAGGAGGATGGGACACCCCATAGAATGTCCGAACAGAAAATATGGCGTTTTCTCTTGGTCCTCGAGGACCTTTTCGGCAAAGACGGCAAAATCCCGGGCGAAATCATCAAAATCCAATACATTTGCCCGCGGGCCCCCGGAAAGGCCATGACCCCGGTGGTCTAAAAGAGAAACAGCGATACCTTTCTCCAGAAAGGCTTGGACCACATGATTGTACCGCCCCATATGTTCGGCATATCCGTGAGCAATAAGGACTGATGCTTTTGTCTTTCCCTCTGGTAGATAGGTGGTACAGGCAAGAGGAGTATCACCCTGTCCCTTTAAGCTGAAAGAGTGTTTTTGCTCCTCTATAGGATTTCCGCTTAGAGGATCTCCGGCTTTCTCCATGTTCACCTCCTCAGAGATATTTCTTTGTAAGAAGGGCCAGCTTTTCCGCTTGGGTGCCCCAAGTTTCATCTTTATGGGTCATAATTGCGCCACGGAGGGCGGAATGGGCATCGTACTCTGCCTTTTCGTCAATGAGGTCCACCGCCTTTACGATGGAGGTATGGGCATGTTCGATGTTTTTCGTGAAGGTTTTTATGACCATCTCGGTGCTAACCGGTTCCTCGTGCCAGACATCGTAGTCCGTTACGTGGGCCATAATAGCGTAACTAATCTCGGCCTCTCTGGCGAGGTATGCCTCCGGGCTGGTGGTCATACCGATAATATCCATTCCCCAGGAACGGAAGAGATTGCTCTCTCCTCGAGTACTGAATCTAGGCCCTTCAATGGTGATGAATGTACCCCCCTTATGGATTGTT
The DNA here is from genome assembly GCA_964466335.1 of uncultured Spirochaetales bacterium. Lineage (GTDB taxonomy): Bacteria > Spirochaetota > Spirochaetia > SPDA01 > CAYXSD01 > CAYXSD01. Next base: position 2,871 of record CAYXSD010000028.1, on the reverse strand, counting down.
TTATCTTCGCCGGAGGAGGCTCTATGGAGGATGTCGGATAAATCGGGACAAAAGGGTTCCGCCGTACCAATATGGGCCACTAGTCCGCTCTCGAAAAAACTCCGCTTTCGTACACCCTTGGTGAAATCCACCAACTGGTCGGGAATAACAATGTGTCCGGGAGCATACTCCTCCTTCAGGCTTCCACAGGCGCTCACTGCTATGATGAAACGGACACCAAGACTCTTCAGCGCGTAAATATTTGCGCGGTAGTTAACCTGGGTAGGGGTAAAAACATGGCCCCTGCCGTGTCTGGGGAGGAAAGCCACCTGTTTTCCCCTGATTTTTCCCAAGACGATAGGTCCGGAGGGTTCGCCAAAGGGAGTGGTAATAATCCTCTCCTCTTTCTCTGTGAGCTCTTCCATGTTATACAGTCCGCTTCCGCCTATGATCCCGATTGATATTGTTTCCGGCATTCTCTTCTCCCTCTTGTGGTTACATTTGAAATAAGAAAAACATACGGTCCGTTTATTGTAGCTTTTCTTCTATGAAAAAGTCAATTTTACTTGTATACTTTTAGCATTATGGTTACTGAAGAAATGATAAGAAGAATCCCCAAGGTTGAGCTTCACGATCATCTGGACGGAGGGGTGCGGCCGGAAACAGTCGTTGAACTGGCAGAAGAATACGGAGTTACCCTTCCCGCCTCCGGGTCGGAGGATCTAGCTAAGTGGCTCCACCGAGGGGCAAATCGAAAAAATCTGGCCCTCTATTTGGAGGGGTTCGGGGTCGTCCTTACGGTTATGCAGCGTAAAGAAGCATTGGAACGGATTGCCTACGAAGCTATGCTGGACAGAGCTCTGGACAACATTAAGTATGTGGAGATTCGTTTTGCTCCACACCTTCATCTTGATGAGGGACTGAACCTTGAAGTCGTGGTGGAGGCGGTGCTCCATGGCTTGGAGCGGGGAAAAGAAGAAACGGGGACCGCCTACGGTCTGATTCTCTGTGCGATGCGGCACCAGAACCTCTCACTGGAAATCGCCGAACTGGCGGTGGCTTACAGGGACAAGGGAGTAGTGGGGTTTGATATTGCCGGGGATGAGAACGGGCATCCCCCGAAGAAGCACTTGGAGGCATTCCAGTACATTCGAAACAGAAATTTCAATATTACCATACACGCGGGCGAGGCTTTCGGGGTGGAGTCTATTTGGCAATCTCTGCAGATCTGCGGTGCTCATCGTATTGGACACGGCACCAGACTGGTGGAGGATATGGTAATACAGGGAAATCGAATTGTACAAATGGGTTCCCTGGCCCATTTTGTTAAGGACAAGCGAATTCCCCTGGAGATGTGTCTCTCTTCAAACATCCAAACCGGTGCCGCCGAGTCTTTGGATACCCATCCCTTTCCTCTCTACTACAGGAACAACTTTCGAGTAATGCTCTGTACGGACAATCGGTTAATGAGCAATACGAGTTTGGGGAATGAGATGAAAATTGCCGTAGATTATTATAATCTTACCTTGCGGGATCTTGAGAAAATTACCATAAATACCATGAAATCCGCCTTTGTCCACCATGACGAGCGAATTAAAATTATATACGATATCCTAAAACCCGGTTTTGCGGCGGTGAGGGAAAAAACAAACCCCATGGAGTAAGCGAGAATGATGAAAGATGCCCCAAAGAAAAAGGCCGAAGAGGGCCCTCAGGAAGGGAGGAGTCAAAAACAGGAAAAACAGAGTTCAGAGAATGCGGTTTTTCCAAAGGAATTTCTTTTTGGAGCAGCTACAGCTTCCTATCAGATAGAAGGACACCCCCTGGCGGACGGGGCCGCCCCTTCCATTTGGCATGAATTTGCCCACAAACCATGGAAAATTCAAGGAGGAGACAATGGTGATGTCGCCTGTGACCATTATCAGCGGTATCCTGACGATGTAAGACATATGGCGGAGCTTGGTCTCCAGGCTTACCGCTTCTCCCTTGCCTGGCCGAGGATTGTCCCGGAACCGGGGAAAGTGAACCAAAAGGGCCTCGATTTTTACAGTTCATTGGTGGATGAACTTCTTAAGAAGGGGATTGTTCCCATGGCTACCCTCTTTCATTGGGACGCGCCCCTATGGCTGGAAAAGCAAGGCGGGTTTGCGTCTCTGGAATCGGTGGACCACTTTCGTTTTTACGCGGATACGGTAATGTCCCATTTGGGGGACCGGGTCAAGAGATGGATAACCCTGAATGAACCGATGGTGTTCACCACCTACGGGTACGGAACCGGCCACATGGCCCCGGGGTATCGGTTTCAGTTTTCTAAAATGTTTAAAGCAGTGCACTACCTTCTCCTCTCTCATGCCGAAGGGGTAAGGGTATGCAGGGAAAGGGTTAAAGACGGAGAGGTGGGTATTGCCCAGGCCCAACCATGGATTAGGCCCTATCGGGAGTGGAAGGGATTAGATGGTAAAGCCGCCGGAGTAATGGATGCCTTTCTCAACCGGATGTACATGGACCCCATTTTTTTCGGAGGATATCCGGAGGAGGTCCTCTCCAGGTTTGGACGTTTCTTTCCCAAGGGAATGGAGAAGGACCTGGAAAGAATTCATGAGCCGGTAGATTTTGTAGGTATAAATTATTATATGCAGATGCGCTATGCTTTCTGTTTCTTGTATCCCTTTCTTCAAGCTGTTGAAAAACGGGACAAGCAGGGGAAATACAGCGCCATGTGGGAGATATACCCACAGGGATTGCACAATCTTCTCCTTCGGCTTCGGGACGAATACGGAAATCCTCCCTGTTACATTACGGAGAACGGATTTCCCCTCCCCGAGAACAAAGGAGAGCCGATCTACGAGGACACCGAGAGGATCGAATATCTTCAGGACCACATCTACCAGG
>CAYXSD010000027.1:15396-28448 GCA_964466335.1 uncultured Spirochaetales bacterium | reverse complement strand
CCATATCCGTACTGATTTCCGCAATGGAAAAGGGGATATAACCGGATTGCCGGGTGCCGATAACCTCGCCTGGTCCCCGGATGTGGAGGTCCGCTTCGGCAATTGCAAAGCCGTCGTTGGTTTCCATCATGACCTTTAATCGCTCTTTTCCGTCTTCGGTGAGGTCGGGGGAGTAAATCAAGAAGGCATAGGACTGCTCCTGACCTCGTCCGACCCGGCCTCGCAGCTGATGCAGGGCGGCAAGGCCGAAGCGTTCCGCGTGTTCTACCACCATGCAGGTAGCATTAGGGACATCTACTCCCACCTCTACGACACTGGTGGCAAAAAGGATATCCAGTTTCCCTAGGGCAAAGGCGGACATAGTTTCCTCCCTTTCCGCTTCGTTAAGACGGGAGTGGATCAATCCAAGCCGCCGGTTAGGGAATTCTCTCTCTTTTAAAATATGGTACATAGATTCGACATCCTTAAGGGCTACCCTATCGCTGGGGGATATGAGGGGATAGACGAAGTAAGCCTGCCTTCCCTTATTGAGTTCGCGCTTTACCCAGTCGTAGACCTTTTTTTCCCTCCCCTGTACTGCAAGATGCGTAATACTAGGCTTGCGCCCCGGCGGAAGGCTGCGAATCGTAGAAATATCCAAGTCGCCAAAGGCAGTGAGCGCGAGACTTCGAGGAATGGGTGTGGCGGTCATCATAAGGATGTCCGGGGTTTCTCCTTTTCGGGTAAGGGCGGTACGCTGAAGGACGCCGAACCGGTGCTGTTCGTCCACGATTATAAGACCCAGGTTGTCGTACTCAGTGTTCTCCGAAAAGAGGGCATGGGTACCCAAAATGAGCTCTGTCTTTCCTTCACGGATTGCATGTAGAAGGGTCTTTCTTCTCTCTCCTCTAGTAGCGCCGGTGAGAAGGGTAGGGGTAATACCAATGGGTTCCAAAAGCCGGGCGGCATTTTCGGCATGCTGTTTTGCCAGAAGCTCCGTGGGTGCTAAAAAGGCAGCCTGGTACCCCTTTTCGATCATAGAGAGGGCGGCTAAGAAGGCCACCAGGGTCTTCCCGGAGCCCACATCTCCCTGAAGAAGCCGATTCATCTGTCCTGGAGAAGAAAGATCGGCTTTTATCTCCTCGAGGACCCTTACCTGATCTTCGGTGAGGGAGAAGGGAAGTCGAGAGATGCAGGAGCGTTCCAACTCATTTCCCAATTGCCTAGGTGCCCGCCGTTTCTCTCCCCTTTGCAGGACCCGCTGCCGAAGGAGGAGCTGGAAAAAGAAGAGCTCCTCATAGGCCAATGTCCGTTTTGCTTTTTCCAAGGTTTCTCGGTCCTTGGGGAAGTGGATATTTTTCAAGGCCAGGGCCTTAGAAATAAGCCCGCGTTTCGCCATTAGGGTTTCCGGGAGTTCGCTTTCCAGATGTTCCGCGTATGTTCGGATTGTGCGTCCGAGGAGACTGCGAATAAACCCCTGGGTAAGTTTTCCCGATAGAGGATAGACAGGAAGGATCCGATTAAAGAATTTAGGGTCCTCCGAGTACTCTTCGAATTCAAAACTTCCGCTTTGCAGTTCCTGGTACTTATACTGAAAGGTCCCGGTAAGAAATATCTTCTTGCCCGGGCTGAGAGGAGCAGCAAGAAAATTCCTCCCAAAACAGAGAAGAGAGGCCGTTCCCGACTCGTCCTTTACATACACCTTTAAAGTCTTTTTCTTTCCAAAACCGAAGTAGTCCTGCGCAATAATATCCGCTACCGTAGTAACTCTTCTAGGAAGAGCTAAGTTTTTCTCCTTAGGAAAAAAGGGTACTAGCTCATCGCGGTATTCATAGTTTCTGGGGTAATGGGTAAGGAGGTCGTTAATGGTAAGGATACCGAGATTGCTCAGGTCCTTTGCCGAAGCCGGTCCGACTCCCTTTATGGTTTTAACTGATTGTTCCAGCTCTCCGAGAAACATGGAGTTCCGGTCCCCCCTTAAAAGGGCATCTTTATAAGGAGCACTCCCAGTTGGTTAAAGAGTATCCCGCCAAGAATTCTAACAATTAGGATAACTCCCAGAGAAACTGCCAAGCCTGCCTGGTAGTTTAAGGGGCGTTTGAATTTAAACACGCTAAGTATCTTTAGCAAAATGGGTTGCAGAAGGGAATCCAGGGTCATCCAAAAGGGGGAAACCGTATTGGCTTGCAGGAAAAGGCCGATAAGTCTAATAATAATAAGGATTATTAGGAGGGTCATGAAAAAAGCAATAACAGACCAAACAGCCCCTAGAATGAGACTTAAGAGGATCCCCAGGGTAATCTTGCCGTAGGCAGCGATAGTAGCGGCAATATTTTGCAGGATCCCCAGGGTAACCAGAGCAACAATGGGGGAAAAGTCGAACCGCTGAGTGCGGAGAAAGGAAAATCTTCTAAACCATGCCAAATAGGGTTCGGTTATTCGGATAAGTATCTCCATGGGGCGTCCCAGGTTGGGGCCCTGAAACCAGGAGAGTAGAATTCGTATGAAGATAATGAGCATGTAAATGGAAATAATAACACTAATGAACTGCATAATGCCGGACAACATCAGATCCTCCAGACTTCTTCGATTTTCGGATAGGATTTAAGTTTTTCAAGTACTTCTTCTTCAGCGGAGATCAAAAGCTGAGAGGATGCCTTTACCACCACTTCTTTTTTAGTTCCTTCATCTAATACATGGAGGAAAACAGGGCAGGTCCCCTGATGATCGATGAGGAGGGAACGGAGATTTACTAAATTGTCCTCGCCCCAGGAATCGATGGAAAGCTTAATATGAAGTTCCCGGCAGGACTGGGTTTCAAGCTCATTGGGTTTTTTTACCTCTTCCACAATAAATTTCGGGTCCCCCCGCTTGGTATCCACTTTCCCCACAATGCCCACCGGCTGCTCACTTTGAATCATATAGTGGTATTTCCCCCAAATTTCAGGAAAGAAAATGATTTCCATCGACCCCCGATAGTCTTCCAATTCCGCGAAGGCCATGCGATCGCCCTTTTTGGTCTGTATTTCCTTTACGTTCTTTATCAGTCCAATGAGGTTACGCCTTGATTTACCGGCATATTTCTCCGGAGTAGTAATATCAATATTGACAGCCTTTTCCCAGACTTCTCGATACTGGTCCAGGGGATGACCGGAAATAAAAAATCCCAGATTTTCCCGTTCGTACCGCAAGAGTTCGTTATGGGGCCATTCCTCCATCTCTTCCAGTTGGAGAGTGTGCATTTCCTGATATTCGTCAGGATCGAATAGAGAACCCTGACCGGCCAGGCGGCTTTCTTTTTTCTTTCCCACAAATTCCAGAATGGCGTCTAAGTTATGGAAGAGGGTCGCTCTCCCGGAATGCAGGTGGTCGAACAACCCGGAAACAATGAGGGTCTCAATGACCTTTCTGTTTATTACCCTTAGGTCCACCCGTTCTAAAAAGTCGAAGAGGGACGAGTATTCTCCCCCCTCGCTGCGCCGTAGAATAATTTCATCCACTGCCGCGGTGCCTACATTCTTCACCCCTACCAATCCGTATACAATGTTTCCCTCCACCACGGTAAAGTACTTTTCCGAGAGATTGATGTTCGGCGGAAGGATTTCTATATTGAGAGAACGGGTCTCCTGTATGTACTCGGAGAGCTTGTCCTGGTTGTGTATCTCATTGGTAAGATTGGCCGCCATGAATTCGGCGGGAAAATTCGCTTTAAGGTAGGCAGTTTTATAGGCTAAAATGCTGTAGGCGGCGGCGTGGGATTTATTAAACCCGTACCCGGCAAAGGGAATGAGAAGTTCGAATATTTTTTCCGCTTCCTTGCGGGAATAGCCCCTTTTTTCCGCGCCCTTCAGAAAATCCTGCTTCATAGTGGCCATGACCTTCTCTTTCTTCTTTCCCATGGCCCGGCGCAGAATGTCCGCTTGTCCTAAGGAGAACCCTCCCACGATTTGGGCTATCTCCATTACCTGCTCCTGGTAGACAATGACACCGTAGGTCTCTTCCAGGACCTTCTGTAAAGATGGATGAGGATAGGTTATCTTGGCGGGGTCCCACTTGGATTCGATAAATTGGGGGATGTTGTCCATTGGGCCGGGACGGTAGAGAGCGTTTAAGGCAATGAGGTCCTCTATTTTTGTGGGCTTAGCTTGTTTGAGTATCCCCTGCATTCCCTGGCTTTCAAACTGAAAAATACTGGTAGATTTTCCCTCTCCCAGCATGGAGAAGGTCGCCGCGTCGTCTTCAGGGACAGCTTCGATATCGAAATCAGGTACCCTCTTTCGGATCAGCTTAACCGAGTTTTTAATAATGGTAAGGGTTTTTAATCCAAGGAAGTCCATTTTTACCAAACCGCAGGGTTCTAACATGTCCATGGTGTACTGGGTGGAAATGGATTCGGTCTTGGGGTCTCGATAGAGGGGGACATAGTTGGTGAGGGTTTCCTTGCCAATGACGATTCCCGCCGCATGGGTGGAGGCATGGCGGTTTAAGCCCTCCAGTCGTGTGGCCACGTCTATAAGTTCCCGATATACTCCCTCCTTTTCTCTTAGCTCTTGGAGTTCCGGTTCCATCTCCAGCGCCTTTTTAAGGGTCATATTGAGGGTTGCCGGCACCAGCTTAGCGATCCTGTCCGCTTCGGCATAGGGAATGTCCAATACCCGTGCTACGTCCCGGATTACCGCCTTGGCCTTTAAGGTCCCGAAGGTAATAATCTGGCTGACCCTGTCCTTTCCATATTTTTCGGTAACATAGTCAATTACCTCTTGCCGACGTTCGTAACAGAAGTCTATATCGAAGTCAGGCATGGAGACCCGTTCAGGGTTCAGAAAGCGCTCGAAGAGAAGTCCGTATTTTAGGGGGTCAATATCGGTAATACCCAATGAGTAAGCGGTTAACGAACCTGCTCCGGAACCTCTGCCTGGGCCCACGGGGATGTTGTTGTCTCGAGCGTACTGAATGAAATCCCACACAATGAGGAAGTACCCCGTATATTCCATGGAGTTGATCACGTCCAGTTCATACTGGAGCCGTTTTTCCATCTCATCGGTGACATCAGAGTAGCGGTTTCTAAGTCCCGTAAATGCCAAGGAGTTAAGATACAGTTCGGGAGTGTCAAAGTCTCTAGGAATAGAATACTCCGGGAGGAGAGGCCCCGGCATGGGGATATCCAGGCTGCACATTTCCGCGATCTTCGATGTGTTTTTGAGGGCCTCAGGCAGCTCCCCGAAGAGCAGGGCCATTTCCTCTCCGCTCTTCATGTAGAATTCACCGGATTCAAATTTCATCCGGTTAGCTTCCTGTTTCTTTTTGTTGGTCCCCACACAGAGGAGGAGGTCCTGGGAGTTGGCATCGTCCTTGTTGGTGTAGTGGATGTCGTTTGTAGCAATGAGAGGAATATCCAGTGCCTTCGACATCTCCACCAGAGCTCTATTTACCTTTTTTTGACCTTCTATGCCGTGGTCCTGCAGTTCCAGGTAGAAATTTTCCGGCCCGTAGAGTTCCTTAAAACGAATGGCCGTCTCCTCCGCCTTATCCCGTTTACCCTCCAGAATATAACTGGGGACCTCTCCGCCCAAACAAGCGGTGGAACAGATAAGGCCCTCTCTGTAAGACTCCAAAAGTTCCCAATCGATACGCGGTTTATAGTAGAATCCTTCGGTGTAGCCATAGGTGCTGAGCTTCATGAGATTTTGATAGCCCTTCGTGTTTTTTGCTAACAGAAGGAGGTGATAGTACCTATTCCCCTTTTCAGTACCGGATTTTATGTGTCTCGAGCCGGGGGCAACATAAAATTCTGAGCCGATTATAGGGTTTATCCCGGCCTCTTTACAGGCATTGTAGAATTTTACCGCCCCGAACATATTCCCATGATCGGTAAGGGCCAAATGCTTCATTCCCAGAGATTGGGCTTTCTTTATTAGCGAAGCAATAGAGGCCGCCCCATCCAGTAGTGAATAATCCGAATGATTATGAAGATGAACGAAATCAGGCATTTCGTTTACCCCTCCCTCACTAAACTATACTCCTTGGAATTGCCTCTGTAAAGTGTTGTGCTGTCGGTGTGCTTACGGGATCAGCAATTGTTCCTGCCGGGTCCGGGCTTGGCAAAGCTATGTGTCCACAGAGATGGAGGTAAGGAACCAGAGGAACAGCCGGCGAATTCTTGAGCGTTGAAAGGGGGTAATAATTTCTCTGTATTGATTACATGTTTGGGTTATCATCTCTTCCAGGGTCTCTCTGTCCCGTTCTCCCAGCGGCAAACGGCGTCCGAGGATTTCCGCCTCCAGCTTTCTGCTGCGTATAATGACAGGGCCAAGCATTCCAAAGGCAAATCGAATATCCGCAACAACCGATTTCTGCACCGTTGCGAGTCCGCAGAGGGAAACACTGTTGGCTGACGGAGCATTAGTGGAACCGATTTTCCGGTATACTTGTTTGTTCCACTGTTCATCCGGTATACGGATCCTTGTTACCACTTCATTAGCCTCAAGGGTTATCCCTCCCTGGGGGTTGTAAAAACGAGTCATGGGAATCCACGTGGAATGTTGGGAGGATCTAATCTCTACTCGACTATCCATAATGTGCAGGAGAGGAAAGGAATCCATCCTGTTCTGCGGCACACAGAGGTTTCCCACTAAGGTAGCCAGATTTCGAACGGCCGGAGGGGTAATACTTCTTAAACAAGCCCCCAGGGCCGGAGGAAGGACGTACTTTCCCATCTCCAGAATGGTATTTATAGGGACCATCGCCCCTATCTCCAGATACCGTTCCGTTCTGTGGATTCGATAAAGTTCTTCGATTTTCTCCATGGAGAGTACCGTGCCGGGAAGGTTGATATGCTTCCTTTGGTCCCGAAGAATATAGGTGCCCCCGGCGTAGAGGAGAGCTGTTGGTTCCTCGTTCTTCAGGGAGAGGAGGTCCTGTAAGGAAGTGGGAAGATACGCGTGGGGGGACCTACTTTTTTCTTTCACGTTTCCTTCTTGCCCTTAGGAGGGCCGATATTTTAATTGCCGCAATTAAATGCTCATTATCGCTGCACCAGCATTGGTTTCCCGATACCCTCTCCATAATAAGATTCTCCGATGGGTCATGCTCTTCCATGAGGAGGGAATGAATGGAAAAGATCTTCCCAGTTTTACAGAATTTGCAGGGTTCATATCCCACCCGAGAGAACCCTTCAACTATATCCTTATATTCCCGGGTCTTCTCAAACCCCTCAATGGTGATAATGGAATCCCCCCGAAGGTTGAAAGCAGGTATGAGACAGGAGGGTACTACCCGGTCATTAAAAAGGACCAAACAGCTCCCGCAGTACCCCCCGTAACATCCTGCTTTTGTCTTTATAAGCCCCATGTCCTCCCGCAAGATATCCACCAGCCGTTTATGAGGTTCCACGTCCAATGTGACGGAGCTGTCATTTAACGTAAATCCGATAATCATGGTTCCTCCATATACAGCCTTATGAGTTCCGGATGCACGGGTATTGTATCGAAATAGCTTCCCGTAGCTTGGGAGAGAGCGGTAACGTAAGCCGGCGGGAGGAGGCTGGCCGGTAACTCGCCCACACCACCGGGACGGGCTTTTTTGTTAGAAGTGAGAAATTCAATATGGATATCCGGAACAGAGTAGGACCTGGAAAAGGAAAAAGGCTGGTTTGTTCCCGAGGAGAGGGAAAAAATAGAACGTTCCGCGGTAATCCAGTCTAAGGTTTGAAGGATGCCGGACTCAACACTTTTTTGGGCCAGAGATTCGTCTATTATTCTTCCGCAGTCTACACAGCACCAGATACCCCTTACCATTGTTTCCAGGGTCACTGTGTCTATCTCCAGTTCTACCACTACGGAACCCCAGGAGAGAGCAGGGAAGGGGGTTCCTTGGAATGATTCCTGGTCCCATTGGACAGCGGCAGGAATCCGATATGTTTGTTTTACCTCGATAGGCAGGGGAGAGCGAAATCGTTTCTTTTGAATGGTACTGCAGCACGTTTCAATTAACCGTGTAATGACGGTAATATTTCTCGAAAGGATTGAGGGGCCCGAATCAGGAATGAAATCCGTATCCGGAAATTCCAAAACGACGTTTTTCTCATCCACATCCAGAATATCAGCTGCCCGACGCTTCCACAGATTGATAAGGGATGGGTTCCCTGTGACGCCGGAGGTAAAGATGTAGAGTTGTTCTTCCTTTTCCAACCTGGCAATTACTGAGTAGGATTCTTTTTTTTCTCCCTTTCCCAGGAATCCTCCCCCCTGATATCCTAAAGCAAGACCAATCCCTCTGCGAATGGGGAATTCAAGGGGCGTTTCAATTCCTCGTTTTTTTCTAATCTGGTAAGCGGCGTATTTTCTTGAGAAATCCGAATCCTTCACCACCCTCTCGGCAGTATGTTTCAAGGGAGGGGCCTGGGGCAGAGACCCGCCGGTAATGAACATATTGTTTCGCCCCCTTAGGTTATCCATTTTCCACGTGTAGGGGTCTAATTCCGCGATTTCTGCCAATCTGGCATACTGTATTTCTGCCGCAAAGAAAGCCTGAGAGAGACCGAGCCCGGAGAAGGCGCTTAAGGGTGCCGTGTTGCTTCGAAAAACCGTTCCGGTAACAGAGACGTCTTTACAGGTGTAGACCCCCGGAGCGCCAATACAAACACGGTCTAGGACCTCCCCCGACAGTACGGGATAAGCCCCCGCGTCTACTTCGGCTTCTATCTTAAGGGCCATCGGAGCTCCCTTTTTATCCACGCCGGTGGTATGCTTTATGGTGACCACCCTGTTTTTTATCGTGTAAATTCTGTTTTCCGCCGGGGGAGGAATGAGCCGGATGGGTTTTCCCGATTTGACTGCCAACAACGAAGCGTGGGCAGCGACAAGGGAGGGGTACCAGAGTTTACTGTCCTGACCGGAGCGGATGTCGGTTACTCTCACGGAAACCTGTTCCTCCTCCCAGCCAAGGACTTCCGCCACTGTTTTACGGACATGGTAGGGAAATTGCGTGGGACAGTATATAAGCAGTTTGTCCTTTTTCCGATTGTCATCAAAGCAAACAAAGGCGCCCATGGGATCGTTGTAGGGATTATCCTGGGAGCCTATGTAGTAACTACCCTCTATAATCTTGTGCGCGTTCTTCATACTCTTCGCGGGATTGCCTGCGGTGATCTCCCTCTTCCGGTGGTGTGTGGGCTCCTCCTCCGGGAGAGAAGAGAGGGATTCATAGGAGACGGTAATGTGGTCTTTGAAATAGATAAGTTCCCCTTCGTTTTTACCGGCTAAGAGCATTACCGGTTCTCCCTGGTAGTAGAACCGCTTTGAGAGGATCGGCATCTTTTCTTCAAAGAGACTTAGGGTATTCTCGCCGGCAATTTCTTCGGGAAGAAATGTTACCAAAGATGGTGGATGTGGTTGTGGAAAATCGAAGGAAAGGACCCTTCCGTTTTCAGTAGGCGCACGGAGTACTACGGCAAAGAGCATATCCGGGTCCATGTAGTCATCTACATATCCGGTGGTCTCTTTCCTCAGGAGATTAGTGTTGATAATATCTCTATCTGTTTCCGTTTTTGCCATGGCCTTTCTGGATTGTAGCCTTACCTATTGTTTGGTTCAAGAAGGTCGAAACCAAAATCCACCAGGAAAAAATCTTCGTACATCTTTAATCTGACTTTTGCCCGGCCCTTTCGTTTATCAATTTTAACAATATTACCCTCCAGGCCTTTCATTGGTCCTTGGGCTACTCGGATTCTTTGGTCCTTATCAAAGGAAACTTTGGACCTCTCCACAATTTCTCCGTAGGAGAGAAAATGGGCCAAGAGTTGCCGGTCCGGTCCTTCTAAGGGCTCAATCTGGGTGTTGCTTTTGAGGAAACGAAAGAACCCGTCGATCCTTTTAAGAGTCCAGTAGATATCGGGGTGGATAGACTCGGTTTGGAGAAAGATGTATCCGGGGAAGATCGGTTTTATAGAATTTTTCCATTTTCCCCTCCTGCGGATCCTCAGTTCGCGTCGCGGCCAGAGCATTTTGCCCTGGAGTTTCTCGTAGAGATGGTAGGTTTCCATCATATAGTGGGCAAGTTTTAGGAATTTATCTTCGCCCCTGGTTTTTACCTGAACAGCAAAGTATTCCATTTCATCTATTTTTTATCTTTTTTCGAATTCTAAAATTGTCCTTTATCTCTTCCAATTTTTTTGCTTCCACAGGGTCCTGCTTTACTTTCTCAAAGTACTCCATAATAAAGGAGAGAAACACACTGAGAAAGAACACAAGAAGTGTCACGATCATGGATATGGTACCCCTGCTTGGTCCGGATTTTACCTCAGGAATTTCGGCATCTTCGATTATTTGGAAATTTTTTGTATTATCCATAATCTCTATTTTAGTAGATTCTAGTTGGTTCATGAATAATTTGTACAGCTCTTCCAGGTTTCGCCGACGGATTTCAATTTCTAAGAATTCCCGGGTAATTCGATGCCGCTCCTCCCGTGTTTTGTACTCTGCAAATATCAAATCTGCCGCCATGCCTGAGGAGGAGACAGAGGCGCCGACAATTCCGTGTTTCTGCTGAAAATCGAGAAGCTGGTCCTGAGCTTCAGAGAGTTTTTCTTCCGTTTCCCTAAGTTGGTTTTCCAAAAACTCTTTTTTTGTTTCAATTGGTTCTATGGTAAGTTCTTTGAATCTCTTTTCAAGTAGTTCCAGGATTCTGTTAACAATGTTTGTTGCAAACACCTTATCTGTGTGGGTAAAGCCGATAGTCAACGTCTCTGTTTGATCGTCTGATTCAGTTTGAAGTGATCCAGTAATAGCTTTCCTCGATTTGGACTTGATTTGGTCTTTGATATTATATTTTTCGATGATATTAAATTCTTTAACAACCTGATCGATCAGTGTATCGCCATTCAATAGTTTAATTGCGAGCTGAATCTGCGGGTTGGCTGAGGAGGAGGAACCGCCGGATGCTATAGTAATAAGATTTTGATTTGCTAATAATCCCGAGGTTGATCCTGTTCCCTCCCCCTGTACCCTGACAATTACCTCCGGAGTGTATACCGTGGGTAGGCTGTTATAAGGAGCGCCCGGTTCCGACCTCATGCAGTAGAGGTTATACCCCACAATTAACGCGCCGGCGATGACAGTGGAGAAAAAGATGAATTTCCAGTGCTTTACCAGAACTTTTACAATATCGAGCAGTGAAATGGTGTCGGTTTCTTCTATATATTGGCCGTTTTTCTGATTCTCTTCCATTCTGTCTCCTGGATTGGGTCAATACTCTTGGCATTATTCCCTAGCCTTGTTCTCACTGAAAATATCACGGAAGCAGGATACTATCAACTCCCATTAAGAACGCAATATGGAGTGACGTAACCCAATATTGAGGCTCTGAAAAATAGCATTTTGAAAGAGCCTCAATGAGTACTTTTTTATATTCGATGTTCAAAAAGTGGCATATATCGCCGATAAATGAAGAGAGGAAAGATGCCCATGAAACCGATAACTCTATTCTTAGGAGCAGTGTTTCTGCTGCTGGCTGCTTTTCCAGGCTTGGCTGAGGCAGAAACTGTCATGGTATACGTTCGTTATACAGCCGCGACAGTAACAGACGAGGATGAAGCATATAAGATCGTAATACCCCTGGAAGACGGAATTATGAATGAATTTTTCGATTACGGGCATATCGTATTTAACTCCGGTGTGGAAAAGGCGCCCGCTTTGCCCTTTGCCGGAGAACGAGAATCCTTACGAATGGCTAAATCAGGAGGAGCAATGTTTCTTTTGGAGGTGCAAGTGGTGTGTTCACCGGCGGAAGATCCGGAAAAAGCACCTCAGTCGGAGGGAAATGAGAACCTTAAGAAGGCAGGATCAATAGATCGCCATGAACTTAAGGATATATTCTTTCAATTTTCCCGAGTACAAAACGGGAAGGTTATAAAAAAAGGAAAGATGCCTCCGAATAAAGTGGATGGACCAAAGGAGGAACTTTCTTTTGCCCTAGGCCAGAGAATCGCCCGGATGGTACTCCATGATTGGAAATAGGCCATTCGTGATACAGGGATGTACGGAGAGGAGAGAATAATATGAAGCGTATAGTAATGATCATATGTACCCTACTGATAGTAACCGGAGGACTACTGTCTGCCCAATCTGTATGGGAGGGAGTAGCCTCGATGGCACGCTATGGAGAATTCCCGGCCTCCGGATATTACGCGTCTTCCAATACCTTTCCCAGAAATTCTATTGTAGAGGTTGAAAACAGGGAAAACGGCAATTCCATAACCTTGGTGGTAACCGATCGAATGGACCAAGGCGGCAATATTCTGCTTCTTCTCTCACAGGATGCCGCGGAAGCCCTCGGAATAGGACCGAAAGAGGTTGCGCGGGTAAAGGCAAACATTACTATTCCTGCTACGGCCTATACAGAGAAAGAACTCGAGGACCAGCCTTACCATCCTGATCCGGACATAAATCCTGCCGCCGAAGGAGAGGAAACGGAATCTTTAACCTATGTACCTCCTTTGGAAGATGAAGAGAAAGAGGAGCAGCAGGAGAAAGAAAAACAACCGCTTCCTAAGGTTGAGCCGGAGCCTAAACAAGAACCTAAGAAAGAACCAGAGATAGGCCCGGAAGAGGAACCGGAGGTGAAAACTCCGGAACCGGTAATTGTCCTTGGCGAAGACCTTCCGGAGGCGGAAGAACCTAAGAAGCCGGAAGAGCCAAAGGTGGATGAAGAAGGGGCAAGAGAATACGCTGAAAAAGCCGCGGAACCGGGGATGGCCTGGGCTGAAGAGGACCAGCCACCGGAAAAACCGGAAATCGATGAGTCCCTTCCCACCCCGGGACTAGAGAAGGATAAAGACCATGCTATGGTAGAACCGGATATTCCTGAAGAAGAGGAAAAAGTAGCCGTGGCCGAGGAACCGGAGGAGACTGAGGAAACGGAAGAGCCCGAGGAGAAAGGACCTAAGGTGACCGGAAACGGCGTGGAACCGGGCGAGGAAGAGGAACCGAAGTTTGCACTCGCGGAACCGGATATTCCTGAGGAAGAGGAAAAAGTAGCCGTGGCCGAGGAACCGGAGGAGACTGAGGAAACGGAAG
>CAYXSD010000027.1:0-15296 GCA_964466335.1 uncultured Spirochaetales bacterium | reverse complement strand
GAAGAGGAAAAAGTAGCCGTGGCCGAGGAACCGGAGGAGACTGAGGAAACGGAAGAGCCCGAGGAGAAAGGACCTAAGGTGACCGGAAACGGCGTGGAACCGGGCGAGGAAGAGGAACCGAAGTTTGCACTCGCGGAACCGGATATTCCTGAGGAAGAGGAAAAAGTAGCCGTGGCCGAGGAAACGGAGGAAACCGAGGAAACGGAAGAGTCCGAGGAGAAAGGACCTAAAGTCACCGGAAACGGTGTGGAACCGGAGAAAGAAGTCCCCGAAGATGCCGAATTAGCCTTGGAACCGGCGGAACCGAAACCTCCAAAAGATTTTACTCCAAAAGCAGCAGAAGAGGTACCGGAAGAGAAGGAAACCCCTCCTCTCGATGATGTAATGGACACGGACAAACTCGCGAAGGAGCCGGAGCTAAAACCCGAAAAACCGCAGGCAGAGATGGCAGAGAAAGAGGAAGCAGAGGAAGAAGAAAAAGATGAGAAGCCCGTTGAAGAGAAGGGCCCTCGAGTGACATCGGCAGATGTAGATGAACCAACCGAAGAAGAAATTGCAGAAGAAGAGGCCTTAGAAGAGGCGGGAGAACCGGACCTTAAAGAAGAACCCAAAGAAGAACCCAAGGCTAAAATACCCGAGGTGGTGAAAAAACCGGATGTCCCAAAGGGACAGGACCTTTACTATCTGCAGATCGGCGCTTATGCCGAAGAACCTTCCGCGAAGGCTGCACAAAAGAATGTGTCTTTAACCTATCCCACTCGCATTTACCCGGAGAAAAGGGGAAAGGGCATGTATAAAGTCCTTGTAGGTCCCATCACGGAAGATGAAACGGGGAGTGTGCTCTTCGACCTAAAGGCGAGGGGCTATTCCGATGCATTTTTGCGAAAGAGCAAAGATTTCAATTGAGGCTCTGAAAAATGATAATTTTGAAAGCGGCCCTACTTCATTCCGTTGATTCCGGCGCGGTTCCTGTGTACTATTACTATCTATGGAGAGTGAAAAAGCCGCGGAGGAAGTCCGGAGATTATCGGAGCTCCTCCGGCGGTATCAGTACGAATACTATGTAAAAAATGCTCCATCCGTAACTGATATGGAGTACGACCGCCTTTTTGATCGCCTTGTAGAATTGGAGAGGACCTATCCGGAGCTAAAGCGGGAAGATTCCCCAACCTATAGGGTCGGTTCCGACTTAAGCGCCGACCTTAAAGAGGTGGAGCATACCATTCCCGTATTAAGTCTGGACAAGGCCTACTCTGTGGAGGATGTATACTCCTGGTTGTCCAAGACCAGTAAAGCAGTGGAGATGGAACCGGCCTTCTTTGTGGAGGAGAAGATAGATGGTGTATCCATCGTTCTCTACTATGAAGGGGGAATTTTGAAGAGGGCGGTTACCCGAGGCAACGGATATACGGGTAACGACGTAACGGGGAATGTAAAAACCCTCGGCTCCGTTCCACTTCGCCTGTCATCTTCTATAACTGTCGCTGTCAGGGGGGAGATCTTTCTACCCGTTAATATCTTTCGCGAAATCAACAGTACTATGGAAGAACCCTACGCAAATCCGCGAAATTTAGCCGCCGGAACTATTCGCAGATTAAAGAGCTCCGAGGTGGCCGAAGTTCCTCTTTCGCTATTTGTGTACGAGGGATATTTCGCCCCGGCTTTGGGTTCACATCTCGAGGTGATCGAGACCCTTGAAGAAAATGGATTTCCAGTGAATCCGAGAATGGGTTTTTTCTCCCAGAATAATGAGAGAAGCGCTCTGGTCAAGGAGGAGCACCCGCATTGGCATGTAGGGAGGTTCGAAGACCTGAAAGACCATATTGTGGAAGAAGAAAAAGAACGGGAGACACTCGGGTATGAAATAGACGGTTTAGTGGTAAAGGTGGACACGTTAAAAGCCAGGGAGGCCCTAGGCGCTACGGGGCATCATCCTCGATGGGCCTTGGCATACAAATTCGATTCTCCCCAGGGGATCACCGAGGTGTTCACCATCGATGTGCAGGTGGGAAGGACCGGAAGGATAACACCGGTAGCCAGGGTAAAACCGGTTACCATCGGCGGCTCCACTGTTTCCAATGTGACCCTCCACAATCAGGACTATATAGATCTTCTCGAACTCGCCCCCGGGGATACGGTGGCAGTGTCTAAAAGAGGAGATGTCATTCCCGCAGTGGAAAAAGTGCTTGAAAAATCCCCCGAGGCGGCACCAGTGTGGAAAATGCCTAAGAACTGTCCTTCCTGTAACCGGCCTCTGGTGAAAAGGGGGGCCCACCACTTTTGTGTGAATAAACACTGTCCGGTTCAGGTGAAAGAGCGGATTTACTTCTTTATCGGAACCGGGCAGATGGATATAGACCACCTGGGTCCGGAAACGGCGGAGGTCCTTCTGGACCGGGGAATGGTGGAAGATGTGGACGATATCTATACCTGCGACTATAACTCCCTGGAAGAGGTAAAGGGATTTGGGGAGAAGAAGGTAGCCCTGATAAAAGAGGGGGTAGAGAAAAGCAAGTACCAGCCCTATCCGGTGGTCCTTCGCTCCCTGGGAATCCCCGAGCTCGGGCAAAAGGCGGCGGAACTCCTCCTGGATGCCGGATTTACCAGTGTGGATACGCTCTTGGAAGTGGCCGACAGGGGAGATACAGAAGCTTTGGAGGCAATTCATGGGATCGGTCCAAAGACTGCGGCCACCATTATCGAGGAACTCTCCAGGAAGGAGATGCAGCGGAGGATCGAGGCCCTAAAACGTGTGGGGCTTCAGTTTGCCGCGGATAAGAAACCGGAAGAGACCCCTGAGGAAAAGAGGATATTCGAAGGACAGACCTGGTGTGTTACCGGAAGCTTTGAGCATTTCCAACCCCGCTCAAAGGCAATGGAAGAAGTAAAGCGAAGGGGAGGAAAGACGACAACCCAGGTAAGCGGTTCCACTACCCATTTGCTGGTAGGCGAAGGCGGGGGGAGTAAAGAGAAAAAAGCAAAAGAGCTTGGAGTCGAACTTGTTACGGAGGAGGATTTTCTGAGACTTATAGATGAATCACCTGTATCATCTGTAGGGTCTTAAATAGCTTTTCATGTTCTCTCTTTCCCCAGTTTTGGCAAGCTGCTCTGTCAGATGCTCGATGGTCCTTTTGTATTGGTCGTAGCGGATCCTCAGACGGTTGTGAAGGGAAAGTTCCTCCCTAATCCGGGTCGCCTTTTTTTGGGGGAGGAGAGCTAAGAGTTCCTCACGTTCAAAGTCCTTTAGATACATCATAGAGAGGGCGATCTCTCTATCCGATGCTGCCATAAGCCGGTTTTGGGACTCCACCTTTCCTAAGGCGCGGATAAGATGGAGAAGCCTCCGATCCGGAGATAGTTTCACGGTATTATCCCCCCACCCAGGCCTCCTAAGACGTAGAAATCCCTTCCAGATTCGACTTCTCCGGCGATCCCGGCGGAGAGGAAAATGGGAGTATTCGGCAGCATCCAATGGGCTTCAGCACCCAAGGAGATAGGATAGTGAAGGAGAAAACCGTCCTTGAAAGGGTGGGTACGGAGGGCCATAGAGAGCCCGGCAGAAAAACCGGGGAGGTCAAGAACCAATCCGGTCCTTCCGTAAGACCACACGAAAAACCCCTGTTTAGCGCTCCCGCCGTAGTGGATCCCCAGAGGAGAGAGGACCAGCTGGGGAGTAATGACAATTCCCACCGGCCCAATATGAAGCCCCAGAGGAACACCGAGGGAGAATCCGGTGAAATTGGTCTGCGTATCGGCAGCGTCTCCATGCTGATAGGTTGCGTTGGCCAGTGCTGCAGCGGAGAATACACCGGTATTTGATTGGGTAAGGAAAGCATATTTCACGGAACCGCCAAAAGAGAAGGGAGTAGTCCCGGTGGAGTTGAAGATTGCCGTGGCCTGAATCCCGGCCTCCAGCCCTTTTACAATTCCCACCCGGCTATAGAGTTGCGCGGGAATTCTGGAAGCAATAGAACCCTGTACCTCCTCCACGTGGCCAAGGATGAGGCTCCCTATTGTTACTGTTCCTGGAGGGGCAGAATCAGGGGTTGGGCAGTAGAGGAGTCCGGAGGGACCGGACCATTGGGACCGAAGACGGTAGACTAGGGAACTGTCCAATGTAAGCTCGAAACGTTCCTCGTGGAGAGCAGCCTCCCTTCCTCCGGCTTGAAGCAGTGCGGTGTAGGTACCGTCAACGCAGAAGTCTCCCTTTTCGTCTCTTCCATCCCACTCCACCTCTGTTACCCAAGTGGTAAGAGGGCCCGCCGGGGAGGACCAGACTGCTTCACCGATCTGGTTATAGATGGTAATTGTCCCCTCCCCCGGGGATGGAACTTCTACGCGAAAGACTGTCCTGCCAAGATGTCCGAAATTTCTTGGATTGAAACGCTTTTTGGAAGCGGAAAAATCTTTTATTCGGAAATTCGCCGGCTCTAGGGTGACTCGGATCTCCGAGACACTAGCTTCTTCTACAACAAGGGAGAACTCTTCTTCTTCATACCCGAAGGCCCGAACAGTTACAGAATAGATACCAACAGGAAGTTCATTCATCCCCTGGTCCAAACTGGTTTCCCCGAAGAGGACCTCACTGTGCCGGGGGACGGTTCTTACATTCACATATCCGGTAATCTCCTCTAAGTCGGCATGGAGTACTGTCTTCCGTTCCGGGGAAAGCCGGACCCACTGAGATTCCGGGTAATATCCTTTTTTTAGGATCCTGCAGTTGTACTGGCCTTCAGCAATATCCTCTTCTGTAAGTTCCAAAGGGGAGGTGCCCATGAAAGAGCTGTTAAGCCATACCGAGGCGCCGGAGGGGGACGTAGTAACCTTTAGGAGGACCCCCTCCTTGCTCTCTTCTTTTTCAGCTCCTTCATCATAAGACTCCTTCTCTTTTGTAATGCTCTTTTGAGTTTTCTCGAATGTACTCCCCGACGAAGTGGCACAACCGGCCAAAAAGATGAAAATGAGGCAGCAGGTTAAAAGCAATAATCCGGCTGATATACAACGTGCGAAAGGAGCGAAAGGATCTGAGGAGGGCGAACAGTTTTTTATTCGAACTTCTTGTTTCATGTTCTCCTTTAACTGTACCTCTCTAAAGAAGATTGCTCAAGTCGAATAAATAGCTTTACACTGTTGAATTGACCAGTTCGTTTAGATAGAGAAGAAAACATCCGATACTGAATAGAGAGATGTTTGGGATTACCCTTCACAGGGGAGAAAAAATCCCGGATAGTATACCATGAAACAAAATAGACCGATGAAAGGCAGAGTATCAACGTTTAGACCCGCAGGTTTCCTCGTGCTGCTCCTATTACTGTTGCTTCCCGTTATGGGAGCTTCAGCGGAGGAGCCCCTTCCGGAGGGGTTTCGTTCTATCACCCTTGGAATGTCTATGGACGAGGTAAAAGAAGCCCTTCGGAAGGATGGATATTTTGATTATCGCGGTGACTCGGATGTAAGTCTTTTGAATGAACCAACCCGAACACTTATAGATTGTTCGGGGATAACCTACATAGATCGCGCCTTTTTCCAATTCTATCAGGACTCTCTCTACATCATTATTCTTCAGTTGAACAGGGAAGAGATTGATTTTTACAGCATGTTTACCTCCTTGAAAGAGAAATACGGGGAACCGAAGGACGTAAGTCCGGAGCTGGTCCTCTGGGAGTCAGAGGACTTTCGTTTTACCCTTGAAAGGCCGGTAACAGTAAAATATATTGATATGGAGGTCTTCCGTGAGCTGGAGCAGGAAAGTAAGGTGGAGGAGGCCTACAGCAAAGTTAACAGAGATACTTTTATCGATGAGTTCTAACCGGTTATTTCCTATACCTTGTAATAGAATACTCTGTAATAGAAAAATCTTTGTTCTTTCTCTGCAGATACTCCTCATCCCGATCTTCTTTTTCCTCTTTGCCTGCAGTGGAGGCTCCTCCTTAGAGGAAATAACTGTACAGGTAAACGGAGCAACTCTTACCTTAGAGGTGGCCAGAACCCCGGAAGAGAGGGCTATGGGCCTCATGAACAGAAAATCCCTTAATCCCTCCCATGGTATGATGTTTGTTTTTGAGAGGGAGAAGAAACTCTCCTTTTGGATGAAGGACACCACCATACCCCTTTCCATAGCCTTTGTCGGGAACAGTGGCGTTATTAGGGAAATCCAAGACATGGAGCCCCTCTCCCTGGACCCCGTACTCTCCACTTACTCTGTCCGGTACGCCATCGAAGTGGAGAGGGGGGAGTTCCAACGCCTCGGCATTACCCCGGGAGACAGGGTGATCTTTCCTGAGGACTTTCCCTAAATCCTGTTTTTCATCCTAGCTGTTTTCCTCCAACTCTGGAAAGAGGCTTAAATCCGGTGTGTCTTCCGGTGTATCAGGTTCGTTCTGAAGGATTTCTATTTTCCTTTCAATCTTGGAGAGGTCCTTTTCCAGGTCACGGGCAAGCTTTGTTCCTTCCTCAAAGAGGGAAACTGCCTTATCCAGGGGAACCTCACCGTCCTTTATCTGTTCCGATATCGCCTCTAACCGCTCGAGTCTCTTTTCAAAGTCCTTCATACTTCCTCATTATCCTCCTTTCTCTCCCCTTTGTTCTTATCTTCGCTTTCTTTCGGCTCTGTTTCTCTCACATCTGCCCGCAAACTATCTGCGAAAAATCGCACAACAATGCCCCTTCCCGCCTCTGTCTGGGAAGCGGAACGGACAAGACTTCCCTCCCTTTCATCCTCTACCAGGGCGTAGCCCTTCTTCATGATCTCCTTTGGCGAATTGGAGAGGAGGGATTCCTTTAAGAGGCGGACCTGATACCCATAGTCTCGTACGCGATCTGTTAACCCAGACAAGATATCCTCTTTGGCATCGTCCAATCGCTGCAGAAAGGGTTGGACCAGCATCCTAAAATTTCTCTCCAGATTGTCTGCTGAAAATTGGTCCAGCAGCATGCGCACCCGTTCAGTCCGATATTCCATCTGGCTGCGCAGGGTATTTTTCATTTCGATGACCCTAAGGAGGAGGTCCTCCCGATTTATTGAAACAAGTTCAGCCGCCGCCGAAGGAGTGGGGGCTCGAACATCCGCGGCAAAATCGCTGAGGGCGTAATCTATTTCATGACCTACCGCGGAAATGACCGGGACCTCTGAATTTGCTACCGCCCTCACCACTACTTCCTCGGAGAACGGAAGAAGATCCTCTAAGGAACCGCCTCCGCGCCCCACAATCAGTACTTCCCCAAGTTTGAACATATTGGCCCTTCGGATCTGGGCGGCGATCTTTTCCGCTGCTCCATCTCCCTGGACCTGAGCGGGGAGTACTACCAGATTGCATCCGGCGTTTCGCCGGCTGAGGACCTGAATAATGTCTCTGAGGGCCGCGCCGGTGGGAGAAGTAACCACGGCAACCCGGGAAGGGAAGAGGGGGATAGGGTTCTTCCTCTCCTGGTCAAAGAGCCCCTCCGCGGCGAGGAGTTTTTTTCGCTCTTCAATGAGGGCTAAGATGGTGCCGATTCCGGCTTGGCGCATGGAATCGCAGATTATCTGGTAAACACCGCGCTTCTCATAGACTGAAACAGTGCCGGAAACTACCACCAGCATTCCGTCCTCCGGAGTAAAACGCAGCCCTCCTGTTCTCCCCCGGAACATGACCGCCGATATTGCTGCCGATTCGTCCTTCAGGGTGAAATACAAATGGCCTGCCCCTGAGGCCCGGAAATTGGAAAGTTCTCCCTCTACTTCCACATATCCGAAGCTCGATTCCAGGGTGGTTTTTATCAACGAGGTAATTTCAGATACTTTATAGGTGTTTTTCCCGTTCTCTTTCATTTCTGAAAGCCTACAACAGGGGAGAAAAATTGGGAAGCATCGCACAGCTCTATTTAGGAACTTTGAATTAGCTGAGATCCGTCCTTGATAGGGGCCGGGGAATTGTCGATAATAACATTGTGGAAAATTGTTGTGTTATAAGCCTGCTCAGCCCTGCAGGGTACGATTCGAAAACGCTTAAGGAAGTCCTTAAGAAGGTACAGGAGTTTCCCGAGGTCGCCTCTATCCGGGTCCTCTTCGAGGACAGTTTATTGGAAGAAAGGGGAATCGATGAAACTACCCTCTTTAGTGAGGTGAAAGAAGGTCTCGACCCTCAAATTATTACTAAAGCAGACTGGACGGTGGAAGCCCTCGTTTCTACCCTTTCTGATCTTGGGGAGGGGTATAGGGACCTCTTTTTTGTTGCCGGGGATTGCCCCCTGCTGGATCCAACATTATCCCGGAGTATGCATGACAAACACAGAAAATACTTTGTTCAGTACACCTTTGCCGACGGATATCCCTACGGATTGACACCGGAAATCATTAAAACGGAGGTCCTTTCTACCCTAAAAGTCCTGGCAAAGGACAACAGCGGGCCCATTTCCAGGGACTTCCTCTTCAAAGTGTTTCAGAAGGACATAAACAGTTTTGATATTGAAACGGAAATCTCTTCTGAGGACCTTCGATATCTGCGGATATCTCTTACCAGAGACACAAAGCTGAACTCTCTTCAAACGGACAATATTATCGAAGCAGGCGGAAAGGACGCGGAATCTGTAATGGAACTGTTCCCCGAACGGCAGGACCTCTTAAGGACCCTGCCGGCTTACTACCAGTTCCAGCTTACCGGCGGCTGTCCACAGGCCTGTGCCTACTGTCCCTATCCGTCCGCCGCTGGAGATATTCTTAAGCGGGAAGACGAAATGGCCGAGGAGCAGGTGGAGGAAATCCTCCTGAAAATATCATCCTACTCCAAGGAGGCGGTTATCGGTCTTGGTCTCTGGGGAGAACCCGCTTTCCACAGCAAGATTCATAGATTGGCCGGAAAGGTCCTTTCAAATCCGGATTTCTCACTGTGCATGGAGACCTCCGGAATTGGTTGGGACCAGGAGAAGAGGGAAGGCTTCAAAAAGGCGGTAGAGGATACTAAGCACTGGATAGACCGTCTCATTATCATTATCTCCTTGGATGCCCTGGAGAGGGAGACCTATGAAAAACTGAGGGGACAAGGGTTTGAGGAAGCATTCAGTACCGCGGAGTATTTCCTCTCCCATTTCCCGAGGAATACCTACATCCAAACTGTACGGATGAAGGAGAATGAAGAGGAAGTGGAGCGTTTCTATAAACATTGGAAGGGAAAAACGGAGAACGTCATTGTTCAGAAATACGATCATTTCTGCGAGTATTTACCTCAACGGAAGGTAACCGACCTCTCTCCCCTCCATCGGTATCCCTGTTGGCACATGAAGCGGGATTTCTGTATTCTTCTGGACGGGACCGTGCCCCTCTGTCGGGAGGACCTTAAGTTGGAGTATGTTCTAGGCAATGTTTTCAAGGAGGATATTGATACCATCTGGGAGAGGGGGAGAGAGCTGTACCTGGACCACGTGCACCAATCCTACCCTGATCTCTGTAAAAGATGTGATGAATACTATACCTACAACTTCTAAAAAAATTCGAATTCCTTATACCGTAGTCGGCGGAAAAAAAGTGGATAAACAGCAGCGGACGCCGTCCGTCCTTTCACTTTGCATTCTTAATCGGGGGGGAAGACTCTATAGGAAGGATTTCTTTGAGGAAATTCAGCATATGGGAAATCTGGAAACCATTAGTGTAGAAGGACCCGGCCCCGGGTATGATCAGGAACAGTTAGTGCGGAAGTATCCAAATCTTCGGTTCCTCAATGTGCATTCAAAGATTTCCCAGGGGGAAAAGGTAAATATCGGAATTGAAGAGGCCCACGGGAAGTATATCTTTATTATATGGGACGATGTAAAGCTCCTTACCAGTACTCTTTCCACCAGGTTTATTGACAAACTCCAGGAGGAAGACCATCTCTGTACTGTTCCGGTCATTTCCAATTCCAGTGGAGAGCCGGTGCCAAGCATTATGTCTCCCGCTTTCCACCGAAACAAATTAAAGGTCCTTCCTTTTCGCTGCGAAAAAGAGAGCACTTCTTCCCTCTTTCCCTTCGATTACATCGGTATTTACAGCAAGGAGCGGTTTACCAAGGCGGGCGGGTACGATTATTCAATCGAGCATCCTTACTGGCAGAAAATGGACTTTGGTTTTAGGGTACACATGTGGGGGGAGAAGATTATCTGCAACGGCTCTCTTAGGCTGGGGTATGAAGGGGAGGTGCCGGCGGAAGACACCACTCCAAACGAGGAATATAAGCGTTTTTTCCTGAAAAACCTCTCTGTAAGGTTCGTTAATGACAGAGGCATCCTTCCTTTTTCGGTGTTCTTACCCTACTGGTTCAAGGCGGGAAGTGGTATAATTGGGTCCTGGAAGGAGTTCAAGGCAGTCAAGGAGTGGGTCAATCTTAATGCATTCAGGTTTCAAAGAGACGCAAGAGGAGTGACAGAATTATGGGAAATTCCGGAATAACGGCGGTTTTTTTACAAGTGCGTTTGCAGTCTACGCGGCTGCCCCAAAAGGCTTTGATAAAACTTGCCGGAAAGACAGTAATAGAACATGCCATGGAAGCCTTAAGGCTAATGAAGGCGGATATTTTCGCGCTCCTTTCCGATTACGCAAGCGGAGAGGCCCTTAAGCCCTACGCGGAAAAATGCGGGTTCGAGGTGTTCTCCGGTTCGGAGTTCGATGTGCTTTCCCGGTTCGCCATGGCTGCCAGAAAGTGGAAACCCGACCGAATCGTCCGTGCAACCGGGGACAATCCGCTGGTCTCCTGGACCTTAGCTGATAGGGCATGTGAAATCCACGAGAAACGGGGAGCCGACTTTTGCGGGCTCCTGGGAATGCCCCTGGGTACGGGGGTGGAGGTTCTAAAGGCAAAATCCCTCCTCGCCGCGGATAAAGAGGCCACAGACCCCTATGAACGGGAACACGTTAGCCCCTTTCTCTACTTCCGCAGGAATCGTTTCTCCATTCTTCGACCCTACGCCCCGGCATACGCACTCTGCGATGTTGAGGCAACCTTGGATACCCCGGAAGACTACCAGTTCATTTCTAGGATATACGAAGAACTCTACCATAATGAACCCATTTCAGTGGAACGTCTGGTACAGTGGCTCTTGGCCAATCCCCAGTACTGGCCGGAGTGTCAAAAGACCGTCGCCGCCGGCACCTCCTAATACAAGTACTCTTACAATGCGAGGAAAACATAATGAGAGGTAAACGGCGCCCCCTCCCTGCACGAATTGCAGCGCTTTTTCTTATCTTTTTTTTCTTTCTTACCCCTCTCTTTGCTGAGATGTCCCTCTTCAGTCTTCTTCACAGGGTGAATGGGAGGCTCCAGTGGGACCCTTACACTGATATGGGGGTAATTATTAGCGGGGAAGACCGGTTCACCTTTTCTATTGATTCTTCCACTATGGTCCACAACTACAAAGAGAAGATCGAGATCGGTCCGGTACGTCGTGAAGATGGAGATATCCTCTTCCCCCAGAGTACCGCGTTGGCAATTATTGAACGGATAGAGGAGCCCCGAGAGGATGGTACGGCCCCTCGCATTGCCGCGGTCCTCCTCGATCCGGGCCATGGCGGTAAAGATTCCGGTGCTATAGGAACACACAAAAAGACGGACGGGACTGTTCTGACCCTAAAGGAAAAAGACATTGTATTGGATATTTCAAATGATATATTCCATCTTCTCAAGTACCGATATCCGGACAAGAAAATTTTGCGGACCCGCTCCGGGGACACCTATCCGAGTCTGGAGGACAGAGTGGAAATGGCCAATAATATACATCTGAATACATCGGAAGCAATTATCTTCGTATCTATCCACGCGAACGCCTCCTTAAACTCCAAGGCCAAAGGATTCGAAGTCTGGTATCTGCCCCCGGATTACCGTCGTGAATTGATAGACCCTAAGTCGATTGACCCGGAGACTAAGGAAATTCTTCCTATACTTAATACCATGTTGGAAGAAGAGTACACTGTGGAATCGGTCATTCTTGCCCAAAGGATCCTCCAGGGCATTGAATCGGAAATCGGGGAAGTCTCAGTCAATCGCGGGCTAAAAGACGAGACATGGTTTGTGGTGCGAAATGCCAATATGCCCAGTGTCTTGGTGGAAATAGGGTTTATTACCAACCCCGAGGAGGCAAAACTACTGGGGGAGGAGGACCACTTGCAAGCCCTTACCCGGGGCATCTATAATGGGATCTGTGATTTTATAGATTATTTTGAACAGACCAGCGGTTTTACGGAGTAATAGCAAGAAATGAAAGTATGTCACCGGTTTTCGGTTGCAAGCGGAGTGTTGCTTCTCTTGGTTATTGTCCTTTCAGTGGTGGTCTACCAACTGCAAGATCAATATCTGGAGTATGTCCTCTTCTTTCCCACAGGCCGGGAGGCCGAAATAGCCGGAGAGGCCCGGAAAATTCCAAAAAAAGGCAATACAGAAGAAAGAATAGGAGATTACTGTAAGGAACTTATCCTAGGACCTATGGATATCTCCCTGAATCGGCTTCTGCCGCGGGACTCTGAGCTTATTTCTTTCATAGTCCGGAAGGGCAAACTCTACTGTAATTTTTCAAGTTCGCTGTTATTTCCGGAAAATGAAGTCCCCTTAAGTTTTTACGAAATGATCGATTCCTTTATATACGGAATTTCCTTTAATTTTCCTGAAATTGAGGAGGTGGTGGTCATGGTAAACGGGCAAATTCCAAAGGATTACTAGAATAAAGCAGATTACCGTACAAAAAAAAGAAAAGTCGTTGACAAAAAGAACTGGTTTTGTATAATTTTAAACAAATACTGCAATTATCTTTTAAAGGAGTAATAAATGAAACGGTCCGTCCTTCTAACATTAATAGCACTTTTCTGCGTTAGTTTTTCGATCTCAGCAGAAGAAGCGGTTTTAATAGACTTCTCTACCCTGGCGGCTGACTACGCCATGGGGGACGCTGAGGAACCCAATGAAAATGAGGCGACTTTAGTCGACTTCGGAGATAAAGCCGGCACCGGCTTTACGGAAGAAGAGAAAATGCTCATGAAGACATCCCTGGCTATAGACAACTGGGATGTTGATTTAGCGTCTTCGTCCAGCACCGTTATGAACATGACCTTATCTATAGCTAAGGAAGTTCCTGTTCGCGAGGATGCTAAACGGTTTGCCGGAGAGAAGGTCCTTGGGGTACGGGTGCATTTTCCCACCGAACCCTTTCACTCTTGGGCAATTGTACAACCCCCTTTTGAAATTCCCATGTATATGCAGAAAACCATCGTTCAACAGGATGGAACACTGGTGCCCGATGAGGAAGATACTTCGGGGTCCAAATTCGACGGCTACGGCGTTTTAAAGAATGTAGGAGTTATTAAATCGCTTTCCGTGAATGTTCTCGGCCTTAACTTTCCCCAGGGCATGGAAGTTGTTCTGAAAGACCAGAACAATAAGACAAGAAGCCTCTTTATGGGGAATCTGCACTTTGACGGATGGCGGACCCTTACCTGGACAAATCCCAACTACATCGAGGATGTCCGGGACCGTGAAATGAGAAGGTATCCGCTCTATCCTAAGGCCACCCCTTCCTATAACCTTCAGGGAATCAGGTTCTTAAGAGACAAAAGCCAGGAAGGTGGTGATTTTATAACCTATATCAAGGATGTCACCATGGTATACGATAAGGCTGTTCTCACCCTCGATACGGATGTAAATAACGAAGCAGTATGGGGGATTCTCCAGGAAAGAGAAGAAGCCAGACGAAACGCTGAATTCAGGAGACTTGGTGAAATCCAGATCTTAAGGCATCTGGAAAGGAAGAAGATGCATCAGGAAGAGGAATCTCTCGAAGGCGCTGATGAAGAAACAACTACCGAGTAAGACAACAATTACTCTCTAAAGTTGCAGAAGTAGAAAAAGAGAACTAGCAAAAGATAAAAACTGTTTCAGGGGTCTTGCGTTCGATAAGACCCCTGTTTTTCTTGTTTCCCCTTTTCTATCAAAGCACGTATCCGTCAAAGCCATAGATAACGCAATACAACCACTTTCACATCATCCAATACGTAAAATGGAGTAATGTGAAAGTGCCTGAATTGAATTTGCTTGTTATTCAAGGAATTTGAGGTAAATACTAAGAGTAGAAGTCTGAAATACTTCTACTCTTACGTATTGCTCTACTATAAGGGCCCGTAGTTAGGTACTTTAGAACTCCGCTCTTACTCCGATAAAAGCCTCGAAAAGGGTATCCGGCGATAAGGGAAAAACGGTGCTGCGTATCTTAAATTTCCACTCCACCCCGGGAGTATTGACTGTTATATAGGGAGAAAGAACAGTTTTGAAAGGGTCCTCAGGTGTAGCCGTGCGGAAAGTTAGCCCCGCCTCCAAACCTCCATAGAATTGAGATTCCAAAGAATCGCCCAGCTGGATGTTAGTATTGAGGTCCATGTCACCCAGCTCCCCAGTTTCGTTTTGGTGGTAATATTTCGGGTGCCAGAACATAGTTAGGATAAGGGAAAAATTCTCAAAACGGACCCTTGGTTCAAAGAGAAAGTAAAAAAGATCAATGGAAAAGATGTCGGAAAAGGGGTCCCATCGAGGAACACCAATCTGGGTCAGAAACTCCCCGATTACCCCAGTGTCGTAGAAAAAGAGGAGACCCATTCTATAATAGCCTGCCGTGCCTACGGGAAAGGACATACCAACGAAGGATTCCAGCTTAATAGCTTCACCGTCGATGGCGGCCCTGATATCGAAAGAATAGTCTCCCGGTTCGAGAAAACCGTCCTGATACACGTAGGCGGTTAGGGAAAAAATATCCGAGAGTGACTTTCCCGTACCAATACCTATGCCGGTCCCGGCTATCTGATGAATGCCGTCATAACGGACCCCGTCCGGAAAGTACATGTACCCCTTATACACGGTCCCCACCGGTTTTGAACCGAAACGATCGGGGAAGATATCGCCGTTACAGAGCGGATCATATATTCCGGTAAAAAGGGTAACATTAAGGGGGATGGAAAAGATTTCTCTCGCGCTGATACTGGCAGATTTAAAAAGTACAGGAGCTTCCACGTAAATGTCCTCCAAATTGTCACTCTCCAGGGAGAAGACGAGCCTTGCCCCCAGGGGGTAACTACTACCGATTTGAATATCGAAGGTACCCCGGCTGCCCAGGAGAAACCGCCCCTCTTCAATATAACCGCGGGTTATCATCTCCATTTCTGGAACAAGAAGGTCGGCGCCGAAGAGGCCGCCCCCTATGCTGCCCACCAAGAGGAATACAATAATAGGTACTGTTCGTCTCATATGCCTACCTCCTTTCTCTTAAAGTGTATACCGAAACATCCAAAAAAAAAAGATGTACTTTACTCT
>CAYXSD010000026.1:26275-28755 GCA_964466335.1 uncultured Spirochaetales bacterium | reverse complement strand
TTCAGCTGGTGCTTATTCTCTTAAGCCAGCTAAACGGCGAATACAGTATAACCAGCACAAGAACTGATAAGAAAACCCTTACTCAGTTCAGATTCTGGTTCTCCAAGGAATCTTAGGATACTAAGGAAATTGACAGAGGGACCCTTTATCCTTCATTCTTGTCGTGCTCTTGCGGGTTTTATTATAAAACTCTATCATTTGGTCTGTGGTTTCATAACACGTTAATTCACATTTACTATTCTTACATAATCATAAAGAAATCAGAAAGGATGAACCTATGTTTACTTGCGTTGTAACCGACTATGTTGAACCGGATCTGAATTGGGAAAAAAACCAGTACGATGAGGCGGGTATTAGCTTCCATGCTTTCCAGCTGCGAAAAGCGGGGCCCTCTGAAATTGTTAAAGCGGCAGCAGAAGCGGATGTTTTAGTAGTAGACCAGGCAAAAATACCACGGGAAGTGATCTCTCAACTTTCCCGATGTAAGCTTATTATACGACACGGCGACGGCTACGATAATCTAGACACCGCCGCGGCAACAGAACACGGTATTGTCTGTGCTAACAAGCCGGGGTTCTGGAGCAGGGAAGTAGCTGAACTAAGTTTCACCCTTTCCCTGGCGCTTTTTCTGAAACTCGGAGAACAGCAAAAGGTCGCCGCCGCGCCCCTTCCCGGAGGAAAAGGGTGGGAACTTACCAAGGCAATGCCCCAGCGGCGATTAGCCAACCAGACCGTTGGAGTAATCGGCTTCGGTAAAATCGGGAAAACCGCTGCTGATTTGTTTAAAGGAGTTTGCGATACAGTCTTGGTTCATGACCCCTTTATTGATGATGGGGTTATAGCGGGACAGGGACATACACCAGTGAATGAGGAAAAACTCCTTAAGGATTCGGACCTTATTACTATACATATCCCGGCAACAGAAGAAACCATCGGATATTTCAATGCCGAAAGGTTTGCCTCTATGAAAAAGGAGGCTTTGGTGGTAAATACATCCCGGGGCAGTCTGATTCGTACGGAAGCTCTGGTGGAAGCCATCCGCTCCGGCCAATTGGGAGGAGCGGCCCTGGACGTAACGGACCCTGAACCGCTTTCGGCGGACCACCCGCTTTTTACACTACCCAATGTCATTATAACCCCCCATATGGGCTGGTACAGCGAGGACGCCCTCTGGAATATGCGAAGAAGCATTGTAGAAGATGTAATAACCGCGGCAGCGGGAAACACTCCGGAAACTGTGGTCAATCCGGAAGTGCTTGAATCGTCTCTATTACGGTTTTAGGAAATAAAGTATCCCGGCCGCAGACAATAACCGGTAAAAAACTACCAGGTGGAGGAGTGTCGGTTTCCGAGAAAATAGTGGAAGGGATCTTGACAGAATAATTAACAAGTAATACTTTAGTATTATGAAGAAGCATATTAGTATTACTATAGATGAAAAAGTCATACACTTTATAGAAAAATTAGCCGCAGAGTATCATCGATCCGTAAGCCAGGTCTTGGAACTGGCTGCACTAGAATATATAGAAGACAATATGAGAAAATATTCACCGATTCCCACAACACCGTCGAGATTTGAGGGAAATTTTTCAAGAAAGGATACCTATGCCGAGCGATGATGAGAGTATTTTTATTGATACGAATATACTCATATACGCCACACTTTCGAAGGACCCGCGATATCAGAGAGCTCACGAAATTGTCCTTGGTTGTAAAACCGATGTAGAAGAGACCTCTCATACTAATACAACACGGAAAACATACACCAGTGTTCAGAATCTGAGCGAAATGTATCCGAATCTCACAGGTCCCAAAATGGACAATCCCGATTCCCCGGAGCAAGCGAGAGCAAAAATTGAGGGTATAGCTTCCCTACCGAGTATTACTGTCTTACCCCTAACGCAGGATATAATAACCCTGGCTCTTGAGCTCTGCGAAAAATACCGCCGTATCAAACAGGATTATTTCGATATGCAGATTGCGGCTTTTTTACTCCGCTATAACATAAAAACTCTCTACACGGAAAATACAAAAGACTTCGATACCATGGAAGAGGTTATTCCGGTTAATCCCTTCAACTAACCAGTCCTTGCCCAAGATTGTAACCTCGAAAGAATTTTTTCAGATCACTACCCAGAAGTCCAAAGACTTATAGACTATTTTTTCCTTTATATAGATCTACTATCTACCCCTGGACAAACACCGGGGAAATCCAGGCCCACTGGTTGTTGCTCTGCCGGACCTCCGCGTGATAGAAGTCGGTCGCCCGGGCTTCTGCTTGCCGGACTTCACTATCCTCCCATTCGCCGCGGAATGTGTACGAATCCTCCGGGACTGCGGTATGAATAAGCAGTGCCTGGGATGTCCATTCCTTAACATGGAAAGACCGCCCGGCCTCAGCCAATTCTTCCAGGGAAGCGGTGTGGTGGATAGAGTTAACCGAAAAATCCAGGACCGTGCCTCTGTCCCCCTCAATTTCC
>CAYXSD010000026.1:4938-26175 GCA_964466335.1 uncultured Spirochaetales bacterium | reverse complement strand
GTCCCCCTCAATTTCCAGGATGACCGCGTTAGTCTGGGAATGCTGGGTGGAGGGGTTCTTGAAGGTAGTACATTGCCAGCGCACCTCATCCTCAGACTGATACTCCACCCGATTGTTGAGGTTGTTTATCTCATCGTCTTCGGGAATATCCTTACTGGGGGCGAGGATGCTCTGTCCCCGGAAGCAGGGTTCCACAGCGATAAGCCGGCCGTCTTTTATACGTACCGTTCCCTTCCAATCGTATCCTTCCCTGTTGTTACCCCATCCCATTTCCAGCCTCACCTTATATCGTCCCGGCACGGCGGTTTTGTCCGCTGAACTCCCCCGCGCTGATGTCCTGTTTGCAAGGTCCTTCCCGGTCAGGACCTTCCAGGGGATTAAGTTTTTATAGATCCAGACCATCTCCAGCGGGGCGGAGCCCCGAAGAGAGAGGGCAATCCTCATTTTCTCTTCGGGAGAAATGATACTCCCCATGGGATTACCGTTCACGTTAAAATCGCACTCGATCTTGTCTCCCGTTACCGCGTAGCAACGCCGCGAAAGAAGCGCCTCCCAGACGGCCTTCCTGCTCTTCTCTTCCGCTAAGACAGCCACCCTTCCGTCTCCATAGGAACCGGGGTAGCCTGCATGGTGGTCCGTCGACCCGGTAAACCCGAAGCGCTTCCCCTTTAAAAGACCGGCATAGACGGTATTCCGTGGGTCCCGGGGACCCATCTGATGCAGGTAGGGATAGGGACCGTATTCCGACATTCCGCAGCCGTGTTTGGAGTGGACCTCGACCACCGGGGAAATCTCTTCCCGGAAGTAGTCCCAGTCGATACTCCGGTACCCCGGCGTGTAGGCCACGTGGTGAGGAACGGCAATTACCTCCCGTGGGTCCGGGCCACCGGATTCTGGGGCTCTCTTTTTTAAGATCTCCACCAGCTCGATATGCGAATCCGCTTCGATAAGGGGAAGATCATCCTCGGGGGAGAGGATATGGTGGTCTCCCAAAAGACGGGAGTGGATCTCATAGCCCTGAAAGGTAACAAACTCCCCCTCTTTATTGGCCTCGGCCATGGTCTTCCGAACGGTCTCCCATCGGTCGCGAAGCTTTTCGAACCCCTTCAGATGATAATCGTTACTGTAGGTTAACTCCTCCACACCCTTCAGCATATCCGGATACATGGCATGTCCGGTAACATGACAGAAGTCCAGCTGTCCCTTGGCCGCCTCCAGGGCGTTCTCCAAGCCTCCGTACCCGTAGGTAATCCCGCAGTGATTGTGAATGTCCCCCCAGTAGAGGTTGTACTTCCCCGATTCTCCCGGGTTCCCGTTTTTCTTCTCAGTCTTCTCAGTCTTCTCAGTCATGGTCACTTCCTCCTCTTAGGATTCCTCCACCCAGATGGGACTCGTCCAGGCAAAGACCCCCCGTCCCCGGGCAAGATTGTGGGGATAGAGGCTTTCGTTTGTAAAAGGGCGGTATCTTTCGGGGCCCTCTGTCCCTCCTTTTGCCTCTCCTTTTTCCTCTCCCTTTTTCTCCATATTAAGGGAGGGCTCACCTTTAAGCTTTACCTTAGCAAAGTAAAAATGTCCCCCCCGGGAAATCTCCGAATCGGTTATGGTCAACTCGGTTTCCACGCCGTCGATCTCCTTCTCCAGTAGAGGGTTTCCGTCTTTGATAATGGTAATTCTCTCCAGATCCGAGGGCCCCTGGACTCGGCAGGTAATACTGAGGGGCGCCTGGTCCCCTCCCTTCCGCTTGAGGGTCCCGCCGATAAAAACACCGTTGATCCGAAAATCGATAAGTACCTTACTCCCCTGGGTGGCAATGAGCCGCCGGTTGTTGTAGGCGTCCAGGACTGCTTCGGGGGTCAACTCTTCGGCAAAGACCCCTGTCAGGGCCCCTCCCCTTCCGGGGACCTGGCGGTGGGTATCGCTGGAACCGATAAAGCCGATTTTCTGTCCCTTTTTCAACTGCTCCAGAGTGAAATTTGTCTCCTCCATGCAGACCCGCCAGGAACTGACCACCTCCGCGTTCCGCTCCACCTCCGGGGTAGTCAAGCGATAGGCGCAGTGGTGGATGTATACCAGGGTCTTTTCCGGGTCTATCCGCTTTAAGAACTTCTCAATCTCCCGATTTCCCGGATCGGTCCTCTTTATAAGGTCCCCTTCCAGGAAGTGGAGTACACATCGATGGTTAAAATCGGGGGATAGGGAGGGATCGTGGTAGGTGTACTCGTAGGAAGGGGGACAGAGGAACTCCCCGGAAACGGAAAAGCGGTCTGATAGGGCCTTTTTTATTTCCCATTCGCATCTGGTAATACTCTTGTGGGGATAAAAGTCGTTGTCCACCATGCCGAGGAGATTGAGACCGGCATTACGCCTGGCGTAGTGGATGAACTCGTCCGGGTCACCTTCGGCGTCGGGGCTCATAATGGTATGACAGTGGGTATCTCCCCAGTAGAGGTTGTAGGTCCCTCCGGCATCGTTCATCAGTATATTTTCGGAGGGATACCCCTTCCCCTGCCGGTCTATATCCGGTGCCTCTCTGTGCCAGCGGTTCCAGTCGGAATATCGGAGCTTGTACTCTTCCCCTGCCCCTTTACCGGGACGGCCGACCCAGGCGGACTGAAGTATTTCCTCCCCTTCCCTCTCAAACTCAAAAAAGGAAATGGGGATCTTCTCCCCCGGATTACCTTCGGGTTCAACTACTTTGGGCACGGAATAGCAGTAGCCGCCCCGGTGCAGGACCACGGCCGGTCTCACCTTACCATCTTCTCCTATTGTCCTTCCCACCAGCTGCCCTTTTACCGACGTCTTTGTCGATTCCGGACGTACTTCCCAGGCGATGCAGGGTACCCTCTGAAAGGAAAAGATCTGAGGGTTCCTCCTTAGGCCCACGTATCCCTTGGTCAACTCCCGCGCGAGAAGCCCTTCGCGGAGGTCTCCGATGACCGTTCTCTTCCCCTCCGCCTCGGGTATAGAGCAGGTGCCTGTCTGCTTTTCCGGATGTTCGGGATCTTCGAGGAACACGATGTTCTCTCCATCGATCTTCACTCCCTTTACCGCGGAACAACGATCGAAGATCCCCCGATCGTCCCAAACCTCGGTAGTGCTTCTCCAGATGCAGAAGATAGTACTGCCGGCTCCGTTCCTCCGTCCCTCTCCACTGCTTTCGCTGCTTTCGACATTCCCGGCGATCCCAAGAAGACGAGGTGCGTTCCAATCTTCCCCCCGGCAGCGGAATACGGAATGGAGCTGAAAGACAGGGGAAGGAGGGACAGAGGCACTTCCCGAGTCGCCTGCCCCGACCACGGCAGCTGAGAGGACCACCTCGTACTGTTCATCGCGATACCGGTCCCAAACCGCCCAGATCCGGGCATCAGGTCCTGAAAGATCGATCCACAGGTCCGGCCTGAATGCATCGAAGGAAGGATCTGATAGTGTATGATCACTGAAACTCTTTTCATCCGGGTCCCACACTGCAGAACGAATAACTATCCTCTCCTCTCCCAGCTCTTCCCAGAGAAAGAAAACCCTGCCCCCAGGCAAGGCCCCGGCCTTCACCCGGGAAACGGGGTCCTCCGATCTATAGAGGACTTCTCCTTTACCAAGACCCTCGGCCGCGGCCGCTGCCACGGAAAAAGGAGCTGCCCGGAGCAGCCACGGTTTTCTATCTGTATCAACAAACTCGCTCCAAAACACGCAGCGGTTATTTCCGGCTTCCACCGTTCCCGGCGAATGAACCCAGCCCTCCTCACCGGGGAAGTAGTTCGGGCCGTCAGCTCCCGGGGTACTCACCCCCACAAGGGGACGCTCTTTGCCCTGAGAGCCGAGATAGGTAACAGATATAAGGGTATCCTTCGTAACATCCGAGACCGGGCCCCTGTCCAGATAGGGTTCTTCGGGATCGGGGTGTTTAAATCGATGTTCTTTTTCTTCGTTTGTCATATTGATGCACTCTCTCGCTTATATGGATTCTTGTTTCACGTATTTAGGGTATCAGATTCGAGACCGGGAATATACCGGCAGGCCTCTTCCAGCACCGACGCGTAGCTTCCATACACACAAGCAACATGATGTAAATACGGTCCGTAGATGATCTTCTTCTCCAGAGAATCCCAGTTGTCCACGCTAACCCAGAGGTAAGTGTTCCTATTAAAGGGACCCGGGATAGACGGGCTGTTAAAACTCAAGAGCCGGTAACCCTCCCGGCCCCGTTCAAAACGGAGTACCGTCACCTCCCCTTCCTTAAGCTTCCAGTTGCAGACTCCGGGGTTTATTCCCGGCATGGTCCAGTGAGACCCGATGGAGGGGCGCTGCGGCGTAGAGGCTTCGGAGGATGCCGTACCTGAGGTCGGGTGACCGGAGTTATCCTCCGACGCGTAGAACTCCCGGTCCATAAGGGAGAGAGGCGCGGAGTTATGCCAGAGGAGGACGGCGTCCTCCTCTTCCGGATGCCGGACGGTGAGGTCCATAAAAAAAGTGGGGGTCTCATTCAGATCGGCGCTCTGAGCAATGATGGATGATATAACCCCATGGATGTCGCTCTCTATAACCGCGGGAATACCTTTTTCCGTAACTGAGGCAAGGGCGAAGACCAGGTGGGTGTCCATCTCCTTTG
Source organism: uncultured Spirochaetales bacterium (assembly GCA_964466335.1). GTDB lineage: Bacteria > Spirochaetota > Spirochaetia > SPDA01 > CAYXSD01 > CAYXSD01. Next base: position 21,569 of record CAYXSD010000026.1, on the reverse strand, counting down.
TAAGCTCGATAATGTTTTCCACCGTAAGGCCGTCCAGACGTTCCTCTTCTGCTATATCCAAGAGGACGTCTCTGAAGGCGAGGACCCTTATCATTGCATCCTCGGTCATTTCAAAGAGGTCTACATGCTTACTGAGTTCTTTTACTTCCGCCGCGTACTTAGCGGATCCTGAGGTTTCGCGTTCTTTGATTTTAGAAACCACTTTTAGAAGGTTTACCGGGACTACGGTAATTCCAAAAGCTTCCAGGAGTTCCTTCTCGTTCACCATGGTGCACTGGAAAAAGGGGAGCCGGTTCCCGAGGATACCTATCCTGAGTCCTCCGGTAAACCGCTTTACCACGGCTGCTGCACGGATGAACCGGTCGATCCCCTCTTTAAAAACCGGGTCCTCCACCCGGCAGTTGGTAAGATGGGTGTAAGGGACGGAGCTGTTCTGGAGGACCTTGCTGGAGGCGAAGACCCCGCAGAGGCTGTCCCTAAGCCTGGCGCCGTCGGGAAGGGGGGCTTCGTCCCGGGGTCCCCAGAGGAGGAGGAGCTTTCTGAAGGCCCTCCCTAAGATACCCACGGCGGTCTCCGTCCCGAAATTGCAGTGAGGCAGGAAAAGGGCGTCCGGCTGGTCCTCGCGGGGAAGTCCCCGGATATACCTTACCACCTTTTCGGCGTCCTCATCGGAGCGGACAATCCCGTCCTCCACAACTTCATCCACATTGAAATAGGAAACACCGAGCTCCTTCAACGCTTCTTCCGTCTTATTCTTCTGCTTTATTGCATCTTCGTGGCTGAAACAGAACTTCCCAATGGGTATGAATCCCAGCAGTACCTCAGCCTTTTTCTCTTCCATCCCCTACTCCAATCCCATCCGGGTGTAGAGCTCTTTGGGAGCATCGTGCTCATCCATGAGGGATTTAATCTGTGCCTTCATGCGTTTCTCGATCGTCTCGTCTCTGAAGGGATGGTCCTGGCTAGGGTCATTCTCCAGGTCGTAGAGGACTGTGTCCAAGGCTGCCTGGACTGATTCTCCTCCGGGACCGCCTACACTTCCTTCCCCGGAGGGGACTTTAAGGAGGGGGACCTCCTTGGTAAAATCGAAGGGCGCCGAGAAGGTGGCCTTCTGTAACTCCTCCAAGGTAAAGAGGGCCCGCATATGGGTAGGCATAACGGTGTAGTTGTACACCGGGTGTTTCCCCGGCTCAGCGGGACCCAGCATGTAGACATATCTTCCGTCGGTACAGTTCACATGGGCGCCGTGCATCCCGAAAAGGGCAGCTTCCCTAACGGATACGTCCCGATCAATGGTGTCCTTAAGGACCTTTCCTGTCATGTCCTTTGTTGGAGCAAGACCAAAGAAATCGAGAAGGGTGGGAGCAATGTCGATGGTCTGGACTAAGCTCTCCCTTCTCTCTCCTGCTTTTCCAGATCGGGGGTCCCAAATAAAGAGAGGGGTATGGGCTATCTCGTTGTAGAAGGGCATAACCACCTTGGCCCACCAGCCGTGCTCTCCTAAGAGGTATCCGTGGTCCGTATTAACGATGAGCATGGTGTCCTTCCACAGGTCGTATTTGTCCATGGTGTCCATAACTCTCCCAAGATAAGAATCGCACATACTAAGGAGGGCGGCATACTGATAACGGAGGTGCCGCACCTGGTCCTCCGTCTCCCCTACTTTGGCGTACTCGGGCCAGTCGAAGAAGGGCCCCTCGTATTCGTGGGGATAGAGTTCCTTCCACTCCTCCATGCTGAAAAAAGGTTCGTGGGGGTCAAAAGTCTCGATCTGAAGAAACCAGTTGTCCTGGTCCTTGTTGGTCTCTATAAACTCTAACCCTTTCTTAAAGGTCTGTGCCTGGGGCATCTGTTCTTCCTTTACGATATGCTCCCGGTTCACCCAGTCCTGTCTCCAGTATCGCCCCAGCTGCTCCGGCGTTTGTGGGTCCTTCACCATTCCCTTCCAGGAATCCCCTTCCTGGCCGCGGACGATCTCCCAGCTTTTGTATCGGGGATGATAGGTGGCGCCCCCGTCTTCCCAGTAGTGGTAGTGGTCGCTTACAAGATGGGTGTGCACTCCGTTCTGCTTAAGGATAGAAGGCATAGAGTCGTCGAATGGCTCGATGGGTCCCCAGCTCCGGTGAAGGAAGTTATACCGTCCGGTATGGAGTTCCCGCCGGGCGGGCATACAGGGAAGACTTCCCGCATAGGAGTTATCGAAGACAACAGACCGCTCGCCCAAGCGGTCGAAGTTGGGGGTCTTCGTCCACTCGCACCCATAGTTGGAGAGCATATGCCTGTTTAAAGAGTCGAACATAACCATTATTGCTTTCATTTTTTTTAGCTCCTCGTTGAATACATATTGTTATTGCTTTACATAGAAACCGGCTTTATTAAACCGATATAGTTGTCAAATACCTGGTACGCGCCGCCCCGGATTAGAAGCTCCGGGGAGAAGTCGCTGTACAAAAAATCTATATTGTTGAACATGGGAAACAAGGGATTTTCTCTGGCTTTTTCAATCGATTGCTCTACCAGATCTGGCATCTGTTTAGCCACTCGACCACCCATCAATATTTTAGAAGGTCTAATAATAGTAACAAAGTTCTTAATCCCCGCTCCCAAAGCTTCTGAACATTCATTAAGGAGACCGTGTGATAGAGCAGACTCATTATTAGAAAGCTGATCCACAATAATCTTTACTTCTGAAAGCTCTTTTGAAGATTCCCATGAATCATTATATTTTGCCACAGATATGTTCCCTTCTCCTTGTTTAGCTTCAAATTCGGTGGGGAAAGAGGCAGCAAAACGTCTTTTTAAGGCACCAATGGAGACAAAGGTCTCGAGACACCCCCGGTTACCACAGATGCAAGGGTCTCCATCAACGTCTATAATCATGTGCCCTAAATGATCGCTTGAGTCTTCCCCGTTCACATTCACCATTCCCGGAATAAAAACTGCAGTCCCTACACCCTTATCGATAAGAATATAGGCTGCTCTTAATTCTGTGGTTATTGTATGATTCATCAACTCGCCAAAGAGAGCAGAATTTGAAAGGTTATTTACTAGTACGGAAAAACCTGTCGAAATCTCCAACATGTCTTTTATAGGGACCACTTCCCAATAGGATAACTCTAGATGATGAGGACTATAGAGAATACCTTTATCTTTCTTTAGAGGTCCCGGAGAAGAAAATGTCATTCCGAGAATTCTATTTCTTTCTATTTCCGTATCTGCAATAATTTCTTCCACTGCCCGATGTAGAAATGCAACAGCCTCCGAAGGTGTAAGGTCTTTAGATGTCCTCCTTTCCATACTTTTAAGCACTTTACCATCAATAGATACAAGTCCGACACCGTAGACATCCCATGTTATATACGCACCGAAAGCGTAAAAGGCATTGGGATTCACTTTATAACTCTTTGATTTGCGCCCCCCAGTGGCCTTTTTACACTCTCCAGGAAGAATAACCTCACTCTCTTCTAATTTGTGAAGTAACCGTTGAATAGTAGAGAGTGAACCATCGGTATATGTTACAATTTCATTTTTCGTTAGCGGTCCATGATGATACACTACTCGAAAGATAAGTTTTTCAGAGAGTTTAAGGTCTTTACTACTAGAAAAATTTTTAACCATGCATGCCTTTTTCCGTGTTTCTTTTCATTCATCATGGAACAGAATTCTATGATCCGAATTCGAATACTGTACTATTCTACCATGACATAGGTAATTGTCAATCTTCACATCAATCTTTTGTTCAAATTGACGAAAAGTTCCCAATTTATATTGATAAATTCTCCTGTCTCCCCTACAATTCAAGTTCACTGCCTATACGGCCAACGAAGACATGACCAGCGAAGGCAGGGACCCCGGTAACCGAGCTGAAACTGGGTAGAGAAAGAGGAAAAGGAGGACATACATGGCGGAAATAAAGAGGGAGCTTAACTATCTTGTAAAACTCCATGAAAAACTCTACGGGGAGAAGGAAAGTCGGATGAACGATTCCCTTACCCGTTTAACCCGGGCCCTCCACGGGGAGGCTGTGGACAGGATGCCGGTGTGGCAGGTGGCACAAACCACCCTCTTTCCTCGGCATGAACTCTTCTACGACACTGAGAAGAACCTCATGACCGCCCTGGCCAAGAACATCTGCTCCATGGAGATCGAAACCGACTATGTGGCCCACTTAGACCCATTCGAAGGGGTGACCATCCTGGCGGAGGCCTTCGGAGCGGAGACCTACGTCCAGCAAAACGGCGACCCTGTGGTGGCAAGACCGATTATTAAAAAGCCGGAAGATGTGTACAACCTTAAAAAACCGGACCCCGATTGCCCTACCTTCACCCGGATACTGAACAACCTGAAATTCTGGGCCGAGAAAACCGGCGGGGCGGTCCCCGTCGGTACTACCGATCCGCAGAGTCCTCTGGATGTGATTGACCTCCTCTGGGACACCAACGACTTCTACTTCAGTCTTTACGAGCACAAAAAGGAAGTGCATTATCTTTTGGACCTCATTACCGAAACCTTCATCGATTTTTATTCCCGGCAATTGGCCTTAGTCCCCACTCCGGCGCATCCGGTCCACCTATTTCCCGCCGTGGGCTCCGCCGACGGAATAGCTGTTTCCGAAGATGAGGTCATCAATATGACCCCCGACCTCTACGCCGAGTTCGGCACCCCCTATCTGAGCAGGATCTCCGAAGCCTTCGGCGGACTCTACTTCCACAGCTGCGGCAACTTCATGCCCTTCTTTGAGCAGATTAAGGATATCTCCCGGCTCCGCGCCCTGAACGGCCACATGAGTCCCAAAGAGATCGCCCCGGAAATGATAAAAACCATTATAGATTCCGGGCATGGCTTCTACCCGGGGATCAGCGATAAAGGGGTGGGATGGGACGATCCTAAGTGGGAGAACAGCGAACTGACGGATCTCTACAATGAGTACTATTTTCCCTCGGCTGTACACTACGGAGGGAAAACAGGTATAGTGGTTACCGGATACGGAAGCTACCGGGGTTACTTCGACTCCTTAGACGGGGGAGAGAAGGGGATTATCATCGACGGGAGAGGCCGGCCGGTGGAGGCTGACCCCTTCGTAAACGTTCCTTTAGAGGAAAAGAATGAAAACTTCCGCCGCATTCTATCCAGAATAGACACGCTTACAGCTGAAAAAGAAAAAGGAATCGATGTAACGGACAATGAAGCATACCGAAAATTCGCAGCCCGCTCCTGAAGAGAAAGATTCCGGCTCTCCCAATCAGTCGGCCTTCTTAATTACTCTGAACCTGATTATCTTCTTCTACACCAACCTCATGATCCGTCTCATGCTGTCTCCCCTCTTTCTCACCATCCAGCAAGACTTGGAAATAAGCAAGACGGCCACAGGACAATTCTTCCTTTTCATGGCCCTGGGATTTTTTACTACCATGCTCCTCTCCAGTATACCCGCTTCCCGGTTAGGGCATAGGATGACCCTGATTATTTCTTCACTCTGCGCATCTTCGGGGGCCTTGGTTATCGGATTGGCAGGCAGTATCTTTATAATAAAGGGCGGTTTTCTTCTGGTGGGAATAGGTTCGGGACTATACCTTCCCTCGGGGGTGGCCACTATTACTGAAGCCTACGGGAGGGAGAAAGCACCCGCCAGGATTGCTCTCCACGAAATGGCTCCCAATATCGCCTTTATTACCCTTCCCCTTATAGTGAACGGATTATTGCTACTAGTTACATGGCGGGAGATGTTTCTCCTTACCGGTACCCTTCATCTCTGCATGGGGATTTTTTTCATCTTCACCAGCCGGGGGATCCACTACCGGGGTAAACGGCTGGATTTGACCTTTGTCCGATCTCTTTTTAACCAAAAGAAGTTCTGGGTTATTACCTTCTACTTTATTATTTTCTACGGTTCCACCTTGGGCTTCTTCTCCATCCTTCCCACTTTCTTGGTTTCCGAAAAGGGGATGAGCCTGGGAGAGGCGAATTCCATAACCGGCTTGACCCGAATCGCCGTTCTTCCCGCCCTCCTCGCTGTGGGCTGGGTTATCCGCAGAATAAGTAGCGGAGGGTTTATTACCATTGTATTTTCCTTCGGTGGTATTTTTATGGCAATTTCCGGTCTTGCCAACCAGGGGATACTTGTTATTTCTCTCCTGCTCCAGACCGCCCTGCTCGCCATCTTCCCGCCCCTAGGATACCTCATCCTGGACAGCTTCAGCCCTCCAGGGACACGGGTCCAGAGCAGCATGATCTCTATCATCATTCCCTTTGCCTTCCTCTTCGGCAACGGTGTTTTTCCATCTGTCCTTACATGGTTGGCCGACCGGGGATTTTTCTCTCAAGGTATTATCGTATATGGTCTCTTCCTAGCCGTAAGCCCTGTGGTGTACTTCCTTGTGCTGGGGAGAAATGAGCAAAAAGGGTCACCCTCCTCTTTATAATGCCGGCGGTTTAACACGAGTTCAAAGTTGAGAAACACCACCCTCCTTCTTTTTAACGGCACACATCTTTTCGGTGACCAACTTTTACGATCCAGATTGTCAATTCATCATCTTGAATAGAGTACAGAATTCTATACTTCCCCTGGCGCAGACGATAACGTTCTTGCCCCGTTAATTTTTCGCAACCCTCAGGGCGGGGTTCTTCTCCTAGACTATTAATACGACTCAGGATTTTTTTTAGAATATTTTTCGGAATGGTTGAGAGGTCTTTCCGGACGGATTTTTTGAAAAAGACTTTATATACGGCCATCTTTCTTGAGTTTTTTGATCATTTCTTCGTAACTGACCAGTTCCTCTCCAGCCCTCTCATCGAAAGCTGCCAGGTCTTCAGCATCCTCCGAGAGGACCTCTCTAACGGCTTCGTTTACCAAGTCTGAAACGGATCTGGATGTTTCAACAGATTTTAACCGTAATGCCTTGTGAAGATCAGAATTAAAATAAACAGTAACCCGTTTGGTCTCATTCGTCATACTAGTACCTCCGACTATAGCTATAACACTATAACATTTTAGCAATATGACGTTAAAGCGTCAAGCAGGTTTATCCGGGGATATGGATAACCCGCTTACTCGTAATGGTAGCGGTAGGCAGCAACGAGGCAGAAACCGTTAAAAACCTCGTACACCATTCTATGCTCCAGACTTACCCGACGGCTCCATACATTTCCTCCGAGCAGCTTAAGATGTTCAGGCTTCCCTATTCCGGAAAAAGGGTCCGCGGCAACCGCTCGGGTTAGATCAAAACATTTTAGATAGAGGGCCCTATCATTTTTCCTCAACCAGGCAAGATCTTTCTCCGCCTGTTTACTGATTTCAATCCTCCAAGACATCGGAAAACACCGAGCTCATATCCTTCCCATAGGGCTGTTCCGGCGCTTCCGCGGCAGCTTTTCTTCCTGCTAGAAGGCTGGCCATGGTAACTTTATCTTTAAGAATATAGACTGTTTCCTGCAGATTTTCATAATCCTTCCTCGAAAGAACTACCACATCATCATCTTCGGGAAGCCTAATAATTAATGGCTCGTGGTTCCCAATTACATTTTTATTGAACTGGGATAGTTTTTTACGATATTCACTTACATTGGTTATTCTCATAAATACCCCTTACGTACGTATTATAGTACATCTTTTGTACAAATTCAAGCAGCATGATAGTTTTATTTTCTATTTGAAGCGGCGGGGCTGTTCAGAGGACCTGAAAATAAAACCCTATCTTTAGGGTTCTACCAGAATGACCTCGGTCATTTCCCGATAGATTCGCAGTTTTTCCTCCGGTATGCCGGTAGTGGTAATCCAGAGGTCGAACTGATTAAGAGAGCTGTAGCCCACATGGCCCTGCCTCCCCGCTTTTGTATGGTCCGCTAAAAGTACTTTTTTGGTCCCCCGGCTCAGCATGATCCGGGTAAGATGGGCCTCTTCAGGGGTAGAAACAGTGCAGCTGCCCTCGTCACTAACGGCATCGGCGCCCAGGATTACCTGATCGAAGTGGAGTGGTTCTAAAATCTGCTGGGTAAAACTCCCCCGCATGGAGTAGCTCTCATTGTTGTACTCCCCGCCTAAAAGAATGAGACGGATATCGGGAAACCGGGAGAGTTCGGAAATCATGGCCAGGGAATTGGTATAAATGATAAGTGGACCCACTCCGCCAAGATGGGAGGATAGATGAAATGTGGTGGAACCGTCGTTCATAAGAAGGGTCTCTCCTGAACCGATTCGCTTGGCCGCAGCACTGCCTATGGCCTGCTTTAATTCGAAGTTAAGGGCCACCTTTTGATGGTACTCCGTCTCCAAGGCGGCCCTTCCTACGGCGATACACCCGCCGTGGGTGCGAATAATGGTCCTCTGCGTGGAAAGCTGGTCCAGGTCCCGGCGAATCGTCAGGGGAGATACTTCGAGCATTTCAGCTAAGTCCTCTACCTTGATCTCTTGCTGCATAGCTCTGAGTATGGCAAGAATTTTGTTTTGACGGTCCTCCGGTTTCATGGTGTACCTATTATAACTATTGAATGGAAAAACGCAACGGCATACCTACTTCAGGTGCACGTGGTACCGGCATTTATCTCCCCGGATAATGGTGGTGCTGTACTCGAGCCAGGTGTTCTCATGGTCGAAGGAAAATTTCGTAATGAGCAGGGCAGCGGAGTTGGGCTTTACCCCCAGGGTGGAGGCGTCCTCTTTGGAAAGGTTAATAGGTTCCAGATACTCCTCGATACGGTCAAAGTCTATCTTTAATTCGTTTATAAGAAAATCGTATATCAGGGTGTCCTCCGCTTTCTCCAGCATGGGAGCACAGATCTCCTCGTTGAAGAAAAGCCGTTCAATGGCTATGGGTTCGTCCTCGATGGATCTGGTCCGTTCAATGTGAATTACCTTTTTACCAGGATTATCCAGGGTAAATCCGTTGAGCCAATTCTCGTTGAAATCAGTCACCTCCCTCTTCAGGAGGGTAATCTCCTCCTGGAGCCCCTTTTCCTTCATGAGTCTACCGAAACTCAAGTACCTGGCAATATCCAGCTCAATCTTCGGCTTTTTCACAAAGGAACCGAGACCTTTTACTTTGTAGATCCTTCCGTCGTTCTGGAGTTCCGAAAGGACCTTCCGCACCGTGGTTACCGTAATTCCGTACTTCTCGGCCAGTTCATTCTCCGAAGGAAGTTTCCCCTTGGGGAAAGCGTTTTGCTTTATTTTCTCCAGAAGGATATTCTTAAGCTGCAGATAGTAGGGAATCTGGGAGGTTTTATCTATTAGATCTGTCATACCTGCCTTCCATTATACAGAAATGCAAGGGTTTTTACCATCCTGGTTTTTGGGCATCGTGGTTACTTGCCGTCCCGGGGAAGCGGAAAATCTTCTAATACCCATGCTAGCCCAGGAGCGTCTCCGCTTCGGCTGTACTCTTTCCTGATTTTACCACTCCTTTCAGCGCCTCTAACATGGCCGCCGGGTCCTTCGCCTGGAAGATGTTCCGCCCGATAGCCACACCCCGAGCGCCATTCTTCACCGCCCTCTCCGCCAAGTCCAGGACGTCCCTTTCCCGGGGAAGCTTCTTCGATCCCAAAATGACGATAGGGACGGGGACGGAGGAAGTGATTTCATCGAAACGCTCGTCGGTGTAGAAAGTCTTTATCATATCCGCCCCCAGTTCGGCCAAAATCCTGCAGCCGCTCTTAATAAGGTCATGCCACTCGTCCTTATCCACCCCTTCGTACACCGGGGGATGGAACTCTCCCATCAAGGGAAGCCCGAGACGCTCCTTTTCCACCACAATGTTTCCCCATACCTCCGCGTTCCTTGCATCGATCCCCTGGCTTTTTGTTTTAAGCTGGAAAGAGGAGACGATGACATCCGCTCCCAGGGACTGAAGGTAGGAGGGAGTAAACATCTCTCCCGTGTCGCCGTCGTGATAGTCCCAGGGAAAGCAGTAAGAGGTGGTAAAACTTAAACGGGTCATCAGCGTCGGTTTTGCCCGGTAGAAATGCTTCTCGTAGTGCCCGATCATACCCGGTCCCAGAAGGATGGCATCAGCATCCTGGGCAATCCCAAGGATCGGCTCCATGTCCTCCAGGCCCGGCTGGACACCCTGAAACATTCCGTGGTCCACCGCCGAGATAATAATATTTTCCTTCTCCAGATTTCCGTTGAAGAGCCTGGCCAAACGAATCTTTTTACCTGTCATCTTTTTATCTCCTTAACTATCCTTAATATCCCGCCCGGCTCAACCGGCTGGATATGAGTTCTTCTTCATCGGTCACTTCCTTCGGTTTCTCCCGAATGAACCACTCGTACCGTTCCGGGTCCAAGTCTTTACCCTGAAGCCCCTCAAACTCTTCTCCATAGCGGTGAGCCTGGAAGATGAGTTTCGATTCCTTCCACCCCCAGATCTCCGGACGGAGCACAACAAAGGGGCTTACGTACTTCCACACGATTTCCTTATCGTAGGTTATTTCGTAGATGGTACCTGTGCGGGACTCGCAGATCATAGTGTTTCCGTTGGGGAGCCTCTGGGCGCTTCCGCAGAAGTTGGTATACATGGTATGGAGGGGATCGATATACTGCCACACTATTTCGTCGGTGTCTGGGTTTACCTCCACCGGCCGGGATGTGGCAAAGCTCGAGATCTCGTGGGGATCTCCGGGGCTCATGGGCTTCCGGTGGATACCGTTGTCAAAGAGGAGGATGTTGCCGTTATCCAGGACCGTGGCACAGTGCTGGTGTCCTAAAAGCTGCTTCGGACCCCAGCGCCAGATAATATCTCCTGTTTCCCTGGAGATCCTCGCTATGGTGTTAAGGTGCCTGAAGGAAAGAAGCACATCGCCGTTGGGAAAAACATCGATAGAGTTGGTGTACCCCCAGACAAGACGGTTAGCCAGGGGACACTCGATGTCATTGTCCGGGTCGAAATGTTCGTAGTTCTTCCACTCCCAGAGGATATCTCCTTTCCGGTTTATCTCCGCCGCCGAGACGCCGAGGATTTCGCCATTTTCCATCTCCGTTCCCGGGACCCCGCCTTTTATTCTCTTCTGGATATCCTTGGGGATCTCAACGAATCGTAAAATCATGATATTGCCGTTATCCAGGACCTTGAAATCGTGATGGAGGTACCGGTCGTCGTAACGCCAGACCTCCTTACCGTCCCAATCCACTTCAATCAGATAGGTCGCCCCGCCGCCAAGGTCCTCCAGGGCGCCCTCTCCCCGGCCGAGCCACATAAGGTTTCCGTTTTTCAGAAGTCTACCGTGGACCCCCGGGGGGTGCTCCATTTCCCAGTAGTGCACCACCCTGCCCCGCATATCCACCAGCCAGGCGTAGCGCTCCATCATGGGAGCGAAGAGAGTGTATCCCTTATAGGTTTTTGACTCATCGTGGATGAGCACATCATCGGGCATTGTTCTTTTAAAAGCCATTTTGTATTCCTCCGTTACGTTGTACGTAACTTTTTTTCAGATTTATACGTATAGATTACAGGTTTACCCCTTTCCAACCCAGGGCTTGGGCAAACCCGTTTAGTATTTTAAGCTCCTCCTCGTATACCAGGCCCAGGTGATGGGTCCCCCCGGCAAAGCTGTACTCTTTAAGCATGTCCCGAATCCCCCGGCGGGGACGGAACCATCCGCGAATAACGCCGGAGAAACTTCCCTCCCCGCTCTTCGGCAGGTCCAGGCGAGCCTCATCTATCATTTCTCCCTCCACGGTAATAAGCGTACACTCTCCACCGGCAGAAGGAGGCACCAGATTCACGAGCATGCACCTTCCCGGTTTGTAGGGGAAGGCGGCGGCTAAGGCATCCGTCTGTGTTAAGGCGTAGCGCTTCTGCACCGCCTTTATGGGCGCTCCCGCAATCCGGTGGTTCGCCTCACCCACGTGGCTTAGGAGGATAAGGTCCTCCTTCCAATCGGGACAGAACATCTCGGTAAAGGTTGCGTCTTCAGGATAGGCGGCAAGAAGGGTCTGCACCAGGGCCGCGGTGAGGATGTCCCCCTCGCCGGCATACCCTATGCCCTCTCCCATTAAGCGGGAGAAGGTGAGGAAGGGCACGAAGTCCCCCCAGGGGGCGCCTGCATACTCCTCCGCGTTCAGGGCGAGGGCGTTAAGCTGATGTCTCTGCAGCATCTTCCGCATTGCTAATTCGAATCTGCAGCAATTCTTGAGAAGGCCTTCATCAATATGGTCCGAATCCGGGATGTTCCACTCCGCCCTAATCTCCGCCGAGCATTTCTCCACGTCCCCGGTTGATTCTTCCTTAAACATCCTTGCGATCTCCTCCTTGTCCAGATCCACCACTTCCACACCATACCGCTCCCGGAGGATATCCCGGGAGACTTGAAAATCCCCCATTCCCTTAAGGTATGTTCCGAAGGTCCCCACCCGGGAACGACGAAACCTATCAGCCAAAACCATGGAGGCACTGCCGCGAGCGATATCGACGGTTGTCTGAGGGTCCTCCAAATGTCCGGTCACCAGGAAGAAGGGCCTCTCCCGTCGGACCAGGAGACTTAGAATGTCCTGGACACCGTGAATCCCATGGTTGTAAAGCATCTCCTTCGGGGATCCTTTACGGATGAAGCTTTCCACCACAGTGATATCCAGAAAGAGGAGGGGCAGATCGGTGTTACAGAGGGGTTCTTCGAGAGACAGGCTGGGAGAGTAGGAGAGAAAGACCAGACAGAGGCCCTGACAGCCCGAATCTTCCGCCTCTCTTATGGCCTTTTCGATTTCTTTCCGGGTGTTTTGGATTCCAAGGTCTAGAAAGGAAATCCTATTCGGATGAAACACCTCCCCCAAACGTTTGGCCATCCATCGGCTGTTCTCTTGTACCCTCTCCTTAAATCCCTCCACCTGCTCCTCCAAAAAAGGAGCATCCAAAAAGAGAAGACCGAAGGTACCGCCGTTCCAGCTTTGTATCATTCCTTATCCCACTACATCCCTTACATGTACCCCAGTTTCCGAAGGCGCTCCATGGCCTCTTCCTTGTCCTGTCTTCTCCCGGCCCGTTCCTCCGTGTTTTCCAGGTCCTGTTCCCAGGCGGGGGTTTCCACCGATTTAATACTCGTCGTTTTTGCCCCCAGGGAACGGTACCCCTCTTGGTAGAGGGGGCAATAGGGGATGGAAAAGGCGGAAACAGCATCCCAGATATCCCGTTCGGTAAAGTGGAGAATGGGCCTGAATCTGGTATGTGTGGGGATGAGGTAGTCCTCCTTCACGTCCTCCCGGTAGGGATCATTCTTCCGGGCCGCCTGTTCATCCCAGCGGATCCCCTGGAAGACCGCCTCCACTCCTTCGTCCTCTATGTACTTGTTGAAAACTACTGTCTTCATGAGGTGGTTTCCCACATAGGACTCCGCCTCGAAGGGGAAACGCTCTAAATCGAACCCTATCCTCTTTATTTCAGCCTGGTTCCGTTCATCCAGATCAGCCACAACCACGTCTTCGTTCAGGGTATAGTTGGCCGCCTTGAGGACATCCTCGTTTCGGCCCCAATCGAGATCGACCCCCCACTCCTCTGAGTACTTTTTCAGAAACTCGTCGATTTCCTCGAAGGCGTCTCCCTCATCTATGGTGAAGGCCTTAGGCAGGGCCGTTCCTGCCTCCCGGCAGTACTCGCGGGCTATCCAGAGCATCAGGGTGCTGTCCTTTCCGCCGGACCAGATAATCCGCGTCTTCTCCGGAGGGAAATCCTTGAAGGCCTCGGCGTACACATCCTTGGATTTCTTTACCTTTTCTTCCAGTTCCGCTTTTCTTTCTGTGGTTAGTTCTCCCATTTTAGACTCCTCTGTACTGTTTTCTAGTGTTCAGTAATTCTGCCTTTAACTCTTCTGCTTCCGGATGAGAAGAGGCGATATTATTCTTTTCCTCCGGGTCTTCCTTGAGGTCGAATATAACCAGGGCCTTGTCCCGCTCCCGGTAGATCGTTTTTACCCCGTCTTTTAGCAGATAGTAGAGGGGCTGGTCCGTCTCTTTTTCTTTGTTTCCGAACTTGTCCATGGCCTCGCCATAGCAAGCCCGGCTTCCTCCGTCCCTCTCGTTCATCTCGTTGCCTCCGTCCCCCTCGGTATCCGACAGAAGGTCTCTTCCCAGGAAGCGTTCCCCCCTCTCCACACCGAAGAGACCGCAGATAGTGGGAGGAATGTCCACGCCGGAGACCTCGTCATCCCGGACTTCGGAAGCCTTGCGGTCCCGGTCATAGATGAGAAAGGGTACATGGATGAGTTCGTTCACCATCTTCCCGTCGTGGGACAATCCGCCGTGTTCGCCGAATTCATCACCATGATCGGAGGTAAGGAGGACCACCGAGTCATCCAGGACGCCCAGGTTGTCGAACCCTGCGAAGAGTTCCTTCACGTAGTCGTCCGTTTCTAAGACCTTGGCATGGTAGAGCTTCCTCAAGGTGTCCACTTTTTTTGGATCAGAGAGGTCCCGGGGAAGAATGACGTTTTTGAAAAGCCCGAACATTTCGTCCGGGTCCGAAGAGAGGGAAGAATCCACCCGGGAGAGGTACTTCTCCTCCGCCACGTATGGTTCGTGGACATCCATGTAGTGCACCCAGAGAAAAAAAGGTGCATAGTCCTCCTTCTTTACATAGCTTTCCAGCCATGTAAGGGTCCTCTGGTTTATGCCGTCTCCCCGGATGTAGGGGTAGTGGTCGCTTACATCGTCCCGCATTGAATCGTAGAACATGTCCCAGCCTCGGTTGTATCCGAAGTAATAGCTTAAGTAGGTGTTGGAGTGGAACCCGGCGGTTTTTATTCCTTCTTTTTTAAGGACCTCCGAGATGAGCTGCTTTCGCGCCGGCAGTTTCTTCTGCTTTCCGAACTCGAGGAAATAGGATGATGTAAGGATCCCCGGAAAGGAGGCCTGGGTGTAGGGCCCCGCGGCATAGGAATTGGTAAACTTAAGGGAATGCTCCTTAAGGGAATCCATAAAGGGGGTCCGGCTCTCAGCGGCTCCGTAGCAGCCGAAGACGTCCCTCCTTAGGGTGTCGATGGTTACCAGTATTACGTTTTTTTTCATGGTACTCTTACTCATATATTGACTCTCCGTTTTTCCTTTTTATCCGCTATATACGCTTTCAGCACCGCTGCCACTTCGGGTCTGCTTATTTCTTCAGGGATATCGGTGTTCGCGGCGAGCATGGAGCGGAGTTTGGTACCGCTGATGTGGAGGTGTTGATCCTCTCCGTGGGGACAGGTTTTCTTCGAGGCCATCTGAGCACAGCGGCGGCACCAAAAAGCCCACTCGGCCTTTATAGGTTCAATGGCCAGTTCTTCTCTAGGGATTCCGTCGAAGATATCCTGCGCCTCGTAAGGCCCGTAGTAGTCTCCCACTCCCGCGTGGTCCCGACCTATGATGATGTGGGAACACCCGAAATTCTGCCGAATAATGGCGTGGAGGACCGCCTCCCTGGGGCCGGCATAGCGCATCTCCAGGGGAAATACCCTTAGCACAACCCGCTCCGGCGGATAGTACGCGGCCAAAAGCTTCTTGTAACAAGCAATCCTTACCTCCGCGGGGATGTCACCCTCCTTCAATCGTCCCACCACGGGGTGGATAAAGATGCCGTCCATAGTCTCCAGGGCCATTTTCGTCAGATACTCATGGGAACGGTGCATGGGGTTCCTGGTCTGGAAAGCGGCGATTTTTTCCCAGCCTAACTCCTCAAAGAGGGCCCGGGTTTCCGCCGGCCGGGCATACTCGGGAAACCGCTTAGGGAGATCGCCCTCGGAGTAGAGGGTTATCTCACCGGCTATACAGTAATCCTTGGATTCCATAAGCTTTTTCACCCCGGGGTGAGCGGTGTCCTGGGTCCCGAAGACCTGATCCGCCTCCTTCTCCTTATCGCGGGCAAAAACTTCCTCCACCTGGATACTTCCCATGGGCTGCTCCCAACCCTCTTCCTTCAGCCAGACAGTGGCACCCGGTGTGCAAGCCTCTGCTTCTTCCGCGGATGCGGAAAGTACTATGGAAAGCGGCCATATGGTCCCGTCTCTAAGGCGCATCTTCTCGATGACCGCGCTGTAATCGGACTTATTCATGAACCCTTCAAGGGGGGTGTAGGCCCCGGTTCCAAGCATAATAAGATCTCCCGCTTCCAAACTGGAAAGGGTAATGCTGGGGCGCCATTTTCCGGAGATCGTTCCTCCGTCCCCAAGTTCTTTCATTCTCTGTACCAGACCCTTCTCAGGGTGCGACCCGTGGGGAGGGATATTCCTACTCATGCTATACATAGTTTCTTGTCTCTTCCGTTATACTTCCGTGTAAAATTGTGCATTATGATCTCAACCACTCTATACTTATGTACAGATGTATATAATCTATACTACTTCTATAGATGTGTCAAGGAAAGTAAGAGGAAATGTAAGAGGAAAAGCACACGCCTTTTTTTAAATTATCCGAAGGGGTATTGAAGAATCAATTTTTCAATCGAGACAAACGACCCCATCCACTGTTATAATTGAGATGGAGGAACATGTATGAAGGGAGAACTTATAGCAATTATAGAGAAATCTCCAGAAGGTGGGTACTGGGCTATCTGTCCGGAAGTGCCAGGTGCAAACGGCCAGGGCGAGACGGTAGAAGAGGCAAAAGAGAGCCTACGAGAGGCTGTGGCCCTTATTCTCGAAGACCGTTTGGAGGACATTAAACGCGGATTACC
>CAYXSD010000026.1:0-4838 GCA_964466335.1 uncultured Spirochaetales bacterium | reverse complement strand
GCCATTCTCGAGGGACAGAGGAAAAGGATAAGCTCTCTCCCACCCCCGTTTCCCAAAGCTCTCGTCTTCCGTGGGCGGAGCCGAGTAGACCCTCTTCTCCCCGTGGGCGAAATTGACCGAAGAGATGACCTCCCTGGAGAGAACGCCGTACAGCTCGGCCATCTGTTTCGCATAGGCGGGGTCTTTGGCCAGGTTTTCTATCTCCTCCGGGTCTTTCTCCAAATCGATGAGGGTGACATCGCCGTTTTCGTAGACCCCCAGACGCAGGTTATCCCGCTGCACAGCGTACCCGTCATTGAGCATACCGAAGATGTAATCCCGGGCGTAAATCGTACCTGAGTGAGTGATTGCCCCGGGGAGCTCTACAGAGTCCATATATGAGGGCTTTGGGACCCCCGCTAAGGCGAGGATGGTGGCGGTTATGTCCCTCAGCTGCACCGGGGCATCTACTACCTGTCGCTCCGGGTCCGCTTCCTCCGTCCCCGTCCCTGTTCTCCGCCGCCGGGTTTCCGGGGTGTTCACGATCAGGGGGACCCGCATAGCCGGGTCGAAGAAGGCGCCTTTCCCCACCATGCCGTGGTCTCCGAGGAAATCTCCGTGGTCGGCGGCGAAAATGACAACAGTGTTGTCCCAGATACCCTTGTCTTTAAGGGATTGAATAATTATCCCCACCTCGTCGTCCAGCTGCTTCACCAGGGCGGCGTAGTGGATCCGGATTTTCTTGTACTGCTTAGGGGTAGCATCCCTGTAGTCGATACCGTTCCAAGGACGGAGGTTCATACCGCGGTTCAGCTTCACCGTTTTCGGGGCCACCTCCGGCTTCGCGGGTATGGGATAGGGGACCGCCTCCTCCCTCACCTGTTCCAGGTACTCCGGATGGGGGTCGTAGGGACAGTGGGGCCCGGGGAAGCCCACCATCATAGCCATGGGGGCGTCTTTTTTATACTCATCAATCCAGCGGGC
The DNA here is from genome assembly GCA_964466335.1 of uncultured Spirochaetales bacterium. Taxonomy (GTDB): domain Bacteria; phylum Spirochaetota; class Spirochaetia; order SPDA01; family CAYXSD01; genus CAYXSD01. The sequence goes on along the minus strand of CAYXSD010000026.1, from coordinate 3,875 downwards.
TGCCTCGACTGCCACGAAATGGTCCACCGATTCTTCCCGGGAGAACTTGTTTATTACCGCTCCCTTGTTTTTGTGGTAGCCCTCAAGGGTATCGGCATGGTGCTTTTCAAGACCCCGCTCCCTTAAGAAGAGCTGATAGTCGTCCTCGATCCCGGGCCACCGCTTGTCTTCCGCGATAATCCGCTCTTGAAAACCCATATCGATATCCCATGGGTAGAAGTGCATTTTCCCCACCGCGCAGGTGGTGTATCCGGCTTCGTTCAAGAGTTCCGGCCAGGTCCTAAGCCCCGTCTCCCGGTAGTCGGGACGGATAAAACTGCTGTTGTCCAGGACACCGGTTTTTATCGCGTTCATCCCTAAAAGAAGAGAGGACCGGGCGGGGACACAGAGAGGTGACGCGGAATAGGCCCGCCTGTACTGCATTCCCCCGTTTATAAGAGAGTCGATATTCGGTGTATCGATCATCTTTCCGCCGTAGGAGCTTAAGAAATCCGCCCGCAGCTGATCGGGAAAGATGAAGAGAATAGTAGGTTGATTGGGACTAGGTTGATTCATGGTGAAGGCTCCTTGAAAATCTTACATCAGTATAGTTTCCGCCTTTTTTACCACTTCATCAATAGCCCGCTGCTTCTCCGGTTCCAATTCCCAGAAACCATCTCCGGAGAGGAGCTCCTGCACCTTATTGTGAGCTCGATTGTAGATGTCCTCCTGCTTGTTCTTCTCTATAGAGGCGAAGGAAGAACGGTCCATGATCCAGGGGAACCAGTTCTCCCTAAAATGTGCAAAGGTGTGCTCTTCCCCAATGGTGTTGCCCCGGACTCCGGCGGATTTCACGACTTCCAGTACTTCATCCAAGCTCCCGATGGAGAAACTGCTCTCAAAATGGCCGTGGACATACCGGGCAATCTCTATGTCCACCAGGGCCTGCTCCGCGGAAAAGACTGATCCTGCATCCAAGAGCCCCACGGGATAGGTGTATCGCCCGGAGAGATAGGTAAGGAGGGTCTTCATGGTTTTTTCCGAGAGGAGCTGGGAGTTGGGGAATTTCGCGTCGGTGTAGCCCGTTCCCAGAAGGTAGTTAAGACCGTAGAGGCGCTCCTGCACCTCGGCGATGGCGATATCCTGCAAAATCGCCTCGGGGGCACTGAAAGAGGCAACGCTGGTCTGCATGTCCATAATTCCGGAGATGCTGCCGCCGCCCACTACAGCCTCGGGATAGACGGAGCGGATTCCCATAATGACCCCCAGAATCTCCGCGTTTCCCACCACCGCGTTTCCCTGCATGGAGATGGGCGTGCTCATTCCGGTAATGGGCATGGGAATCATGGTACAGGGGAGGTCCCGCTTTGCCAGGGCCAGGAGGATATCCCCGGCGTCCTTGTCCAGAAAGAGGGGGCTTATGGTCTCCTTGGCGGTAACGAAACAGGGGTCCGCCCGGTATTCTTCTTCACTCCCCTTGCAGATAATCCCCATCTCCATGAAGAGATCGATTTCTCTCTCGTCCCAGACCTCCATGGAGCCAAGCTTGTCCGTGTGTTTCGCCACTAAGGCCGCGGTCTTTATCCTCCGCATGGCTTCGGGGAGGGCCTTCCCGTCCATGTCCTCCCGCATAACAATAGGATTTCCTACAAAATCCACCTCCGGGATCTTCTGTCCCAACCGGATGAACTCCAAAAGCTTCTTCGCCGAAGCCTGGAGGAACTGCTCTGTCCCCCAGTCAAGATACTTCTCACATCCCCCGCTGATCTTGGCCTGGACACCCCTCTTATCGGTTTTTTGCGAGGTAACTCCGTTTATAAGGTGGAGCTTCTTTCCCGAGGCCAAAAGCTTCCTCTGTCCCTCTATACTCTCTTCCACCAGTTTTTCCGGAAAGAGTACCGTGGAAGAGGCCTCGTCCACCGTCGCCCCGGCATCCTTAAGGCCTTTTAACATGGCCTTCGATTCTATTTTCATCCCCACCTTCGCGAGGACTTCCAAAGAGCCTCGGTGGATCTCATTGATCTCTCTATCGTCCAATAATTGAAAAGAAATGTGCATTGCTCTTCTCCTTCTATACCTATATAGTTATATACAGAAGTATAGATTACTGTTTTTTCGAGCTCTGTCAAGCAGCCCAAACGGCAGGATCTATCTACTGAATTATACGGCGCAATTTTCACTATTATTTGTGCAACTTGCATTTTACCTAAGATTATCCGTTCTGTCAAGCTGGGAGGCGGATGATGGGAGACGGATGAGTGTCAGATGAGAGCAGGTGAAATTGCAACAGGGAAGAATAGGCTCAGCAATTTTCGCTAAGAAAATGAAGCAAATAGAGTATACTAGAGAATACAAGGAGTGTGGAAATGAAAGGAACCAGGGAAGGCTATTTTCTCACCTACGATATCGGGACAACATCAATAAAGGTATGTCTCTTCGACACCCAGGGGAACCTTACTTCCGCGGTCACCCGAGAGTATGCCCTTATTACCCCGGGAGAAAACATCGTGGAACTGCCGGTTGAGACATACTGGGAGGAAATCTGTACCGGTACCCGGAAGGTCTTCTCAGATTCGGGAATTCAGGGTGATGAGGTCATCTCCCTGGGTGCCTGCAGTCAGGGGGAGACCTTTGTTGTCCTGGACGATAGGGGAAGACCCCTTAGAAATGCCATTGTGTGGATGGACAACCGATCGGAGAGTGAAGCGGAGGAAATCCGGGCGGCCCTGGGCTCTCATTACGATACCGGCCAGACCGAGGTAGTGGCAACCTGGCCTATTACGAAGCTCCTCTGGATGAAGAAGCATGAACCGGATATCTTCTCCCGGATACGGCGGGTCCATCTTTTGGAGGACTACCTGGTGTACCGGCTCACGGGGGACTTCCAAGCACCCCGTGGAAGCTACGCCCTCTGGACCTCCTCGTATATGCTGGATATCAAGAAAAAAGAATGGTATACCCCGGTCCTCGATTTTTGCGGTGTTTCCAGGGACTGGCTTCCCGCTCTTACGGAATCCGGCACTATAGTCGGCAGGCTCTCCCCCGAGGCCGCGGCCACCCTGGGGCTCTCTCCGGGTATCCCCATAATTTCCGGGGCCATGGATCAGACAGCCAGTCTCATCGGCTGCGGGGCTCTGAGGCCCGACATCATCACCGAAACCATCGGTGCCGCCCAGGCCCTCTGCAAGACTGTGGATTCCTACCCCGCCGAACCTCCCCTTCCCATGAGCACCCAGTACCACGCCCTCCCGGGGAAGTACGTTCTCATGGCCTGGTGTACCGTGGGCGGCATGAGTCTAAAATGGCTTAGGTCCACCTTCTTCGATGCCGGTACCTCCTACGACGATCTTACCGCTCTGGCATCTAAGGTGCCCCCCGGCGCCCAGGGCCTTCTCTTCTTTCCCTTCATGGGAGGCCCGGGTACGCTCCCCTTGGATCAGAGCCGCCGAGGTTCTTTTACCGGTTTGGAGATGCACCACGGGAAGGGGCATTTTATCCGGGCTATTATGGAATCTATGGGATATCTCCTTCGGTATCAGCTGGAACAGTTGCCCGGAGGGACCGGCGAAGGAGATAAAGAATTCAGCGAAATCCGGAGCCTCGGCGGCGGGGCACAAAGCCCGCTTTGGAACCAGATCCGGGCAGACATAACCGGGTTCCCGGTAAAGACCATGAGCTCCCCCGAATCCGCCTCCCTGGGGATGGCGATCCTCCAGGCAGCGGCCCTGGGTGTCTACCCTGATGTCTTTGAAGCGGCAGAGAAGATGGTAAGGATAGCCGAGGAGGTCCCCCCCAATCCGCAGACAAAGACCGCCTATGACGAGGCCTACACTCGATTTAAAAACCACCTAAAGGGAACTAAAGTACACTAGTGGCACGACATAGCATGCCATAGT
>CAYXSD010000025.1:6318-28959 GCA_964466335.1 uncultured Spirochaetales bacterium | reverse complement strand
ATTACCAAAGAAATTGCAGTAAACCGTGTAACCCCGCCCCAATTAGACCAGGTTTTTCATCCAATGATCGATCCCAAAGAGAAAAAGAAAGAGAAACCTATTGCAAAAGGGTTGAACGCCTCCCCAGGCGCGGCTTCCGGCCAGATCGTGTTTACCGCCGATGAGGCAGAGGAATGGGTAGCCCAGGGGAAGAAGGTCCTTTTAGTGCGGAAAGAGACTTCTCCTGAGGATATTGGAGGAATGCACGCATCACAGGGTATTCTTACTTCCACCGGAGGAATGACAAGCCACGCCGCAGTAGTTGCTCGCGGTATGGGACTGCCCTGTGTTGCCGGGTGTAAGGAAGTTATTGTTTCCGAAAAGAACATGCTTGTCGGCGATAAAAAGTACAAGCAGGGTGATCGGATTACCATAGATGGAACAACCGGAGAGGTTTTCGGCCAGGACCTTCCCCTTATAGACCCGAAAGTAAAAGGGGAACTGGATGTCTTCTTAACATGGGCTGATGAGATTAGGAATAAGGCGAACAGAAAGAAATTTAACCTAAAGGGGTTTACCATACGAACTAATGCTGACACACCGGAAGATTCTAAAAAAGCCAGAAAGATGGGCGCCGAAGGTATCGGTCTTTGTAGAACAGAGCATATGTTCTTCGAAGAGGGAAGACTGAAGAATTTCCGTGAGATGATCGTCGCGGAGAATGAAGAGGCGAGAAGAAAGGCCTTGAAGAAACTTCTTCCCCATCAGAAGAAGGATTTTAAGGGAATCTTCAAAGCTATGGATGGACTTCCCGTAACCATTAGATTGCTGGATCCCCCTCTCCATGAGTTTGTTCCCTCGGAAAAAGAGGACATAAAGGAGCTTGCGGAAATTACCGGTATTAGTGTACCCAAACTGAAAAACAAAATTTCGGCTTTGAAGGAATTCAATCCCATGCTTGGGCATCGAGGCTGTCGATTAGGCGTAACCTATCCTGAAATCTACGAAATGCAGGTGGAAGCGATTATTACTGCTGCTTGCGAAGTAGCAAAAGCCGGCGGCAAGGTGGAACCGGAAATCATGATTCCCCTGGTGGGGACCGAAAGTGAGCTGGAACTTCTTAGGAAGAAAACGGAAGATGTGGTACAGATGGTCTTTGATCGGAAAAAGATGAAAATTGATTATAAAATCGGTACCATGATCGAAATTCCTCGGGCGGCATTAGTTGCGGATAAGATTGCTACCTGGGCAGATTTTTTCTCCTTCGGGACAAACGATCTGACTCAGATGACCTTCGGCTACTCACGCGACGATGTCGGGTCCTTCCTGCCATACTACTTGGAGAATGAGGTGCTTCTAAACGATCCATTTGCCGCTCTGGACCGCGACGGAGTAGGACAGCTCGTCCAATATGGAGTTGAGCGTGGCCGAGAAACCAAGAAGGACTTAAAGATTGGTATATGCGGCGAGCACGGCGGAGAAGCTTCTTCTGTCGAGTTTTGTTATCTGGTGGGTATGAACTACGTTTCCTGTTCTCCCTACCGTGTGCCTATCGCGCGACTTGCCGCGGCGCAAAGTGTGTTGGCCCATTCTATCTAGATTTCCTGAACTCTGAGTATCCCTCAAAGGGGCCTCAGCGATCTCAGGATGTAAATCTGCACACGTTAAGGACCTTTTCGTTTATTCGAAGAGGTCCTTTTTACATATCCGTTGGGTCCGTTTATAAATATTGATTTTGGCAGTCAGCTGAAGAGGAAAGCTGAAGAGGAAAGGTTTCTATTATGAACTCAGAGATGCAGTATCCCTGTAATAAAATAGAGCTTGAACAGTCATATGAGCTGCTTTTGCACGCCTATGGTCCTCAGGGATGGTGGCCCATTCTAAGCAAGAGAAACTCCGGATCCTATGATTCTTATGGATATCATCCGAGCAAACCGGGTACTCCTAACAAAGAGGATATTTTTGAAATTGCCGTTGGAGCGGTCCTTACACAGAACACAGCATGGCGAAACGTTGTCATAGCAATGGAAAGCATGATGGCGAAAAAGGTCCTTAGTGCGGAAAGAATTTCGGCTTTGAGGGCAGAGGAACTAGCGGATTGTATAAAAGCCAGCGGGTACTACAATCAAAAGGCCAAAAAAGTAAAACTCCTTGCCTCAAGGTTTATTCGTTCTTCCTGGGACTCAAAAGAACCGTCCAGAGAGGAACTTTTGGCACTCTGGGGAATCGGAATGGAAACCGCGGATTCCATTCTTCTCTATGGATATGGAAAACCTGTCTTTGTAGTTGACGCCTACACGAAACGCCTATTTTATCGATTAGGATGTATACGTGAGAATACACCCTACGAAAAGGTAAGGAGCCTGGCCGAGAGTTCGCTAAAGCTGACCTTCGGGGAAGAAGGGATCTCCAGGGTATTCAGTGAATTCCACGCGCTAATTGTGCGGCACGGAAAGACCTTCTGCGGAAAAATACCGAAATGTGAAACCTGCATCCTCTCTCGGAAAAGACAAAATGGGCACATCTAAATTAGCACATTGTAAGAAAATCTCAAGAGGCATGTCTCAAGAGGCAGATCGGATTATTGTTTGGAGTCAAAGACAGTTTCTCCCAGCTCAAAGGTGGAAGTATCCGTTTTTCTGCGGATCTCCGCCATATCTATAGCCTCACGATTAATTCCGGGAAAGGAGTATACAAAGGCTTCGCCGTCCATTCCTTCAGCTTGAGCCACCTCTCCTTCTTTTTCCGCGGCTAGTTGATCTATCGTTTTCTGTCGAAATGCTTCCCAATTAGGCGGCGCCTCCTCTTTTCCAGAGGGGAGTACGGTGTTTATATCCAGTTCTTCGGGTCTTTCCAAAACCTTTCTATAGATCTTTCTTCTGAAGTTCCTCTCCTGAACTCTTCGGTTTTCTCGCCTATCTTTCATTCTCCGTAAAAGCGGAGTTAGATAGAAAAAGAAAGCAAAGAGGAGGGGGACTACTCCAAGACCGATTCCAAGAACGGGTATGGGGTTTTCGGTTATATTAAGAAGGAGCCGCCCTGTATAGATATAAAGTAAAGCAAATCCGTCGGTAGCTTGGATCTGATCAACCAGATAGGAGTAGGAGAAAAAGTATGTTCCGAAGACAAGGTTAACAGCGTTGAAAAAGGTAATCCATTTATTGGTAGATGATTTGTTATTGCTAAAGGGGATAATCTTTTTATCCATGCCCCTAATCGATTCCGGGCGACGGGGACGATCTGTTGTCATCATGAGACTGGGAAATTGGAAAAAGAGACTGCCGTTCTCACTTACCTTTGGTTCACCTTCAAACTTCAGACAGAGATGATTCATAAAAAGCTGGGTGCTTTCTGAGTCCAATCCGGTTAAAGTCTGAAGTTCAGTGTTGGTAATTGTTCCCTTATGACTCTGTATGTAGGCAATAACTTCCTGGGTCTCCCGTTCTTCCCAATTGGCATTTGGATTCGGTGAACCGAAGACATAGGCAAAGACTGAAATATGAAGCGGCCGTTTCTTTCCTCGTTTTTTATAAGCCTTCGATACGCTACTGTAAAAAATGAGGCGAATAAACAGGTCAAATACCATGGTAGTAAGGTAAAAGGAACCGAAACCGCCTCTTCCTCTGCCCCTTCCGCCGCCTCCTTCTCCTCGAGAGGCAGTGGAGACCGCGATAGAGGCGACAAATGCGAAAATGAGTAGAGCAATAAAGAGGATAAAGTATCCCACCAGCATTACCATGATCCATACTTTAAAAAGAAACGTTAATACACGAGCGGAAAGAGAGAGGAATTTCTGAAAAAACCTTTTCATTGCTATACCGGGTCCTCGGTACCGGCTCCTCAATCCCTGGGGAAAGTAGTAGAGGACCTCGCCGGAGGCAGCCACCTTCATGTGTCCGCCGTATTCATCCACTATTTCCCGGATCGTTTCATTCACCTGAAAGGCGGGGAGCGCTGTTTCAGATAGTAAATCTGCCACAGTGGATGCATTCTTCCGCTTTTTTAAAGCAGTGAGAATCTGGTTTTTTACCTTTCCCGGATTGTAATCGTAGACCTTTTTTTCCATTACTTTCCTTTGACTGTACACAATGATTCCAAGAACTTCAGCACTGTTAGTTTCAAAAGTCAAATAGACTTGCACCATCAGAAATACGAAAAGGACTTGATCCTACTCTACTTCACTGTAATATACTACTATCATGGATATGAATCCAGTTGAAGTAACTATAGATTCTTGCGCAACAGGAGGAGATGGAGTCGGCCGAATTCACGGAAAGGTAGTGTTTGTTCCCAAAACGCTTCCGGGGGAGCATGTAATGGTCATCATTACTGAGGAGAGGAAAGATTACGCCAGAGGAAACCTAGTTTCCCTATTAGATCCTTCCCAGTTCAGAACGAGCCCTCGTTGCCCTTTGGAGGGGGAGTGCGGGGGATGTGGATTTCAACATATAACCTACAAGGGTCAACTGGAAGTAAAAAAGAATATTTTCCTGGATCTTCTTGTTAGGGTGGGTAAGGTGAACCTGGCTGATCTTCTCCCCCGCGACATTCAGATAAAGTCCTCGCTTCCCTTAAGGTACAGAAACAGGGCCCAAGTGCATAGGGGAGAGTGTCTTGATCCTGCAGAGTCCTGCCTTGGCTTCATGAAAAGGAGTGGAAAGAGGGTTGTAAAAATCCAATACTGTCCTGTAGTTGTGGAGGGGATAAATCAGGTTTTCCGGTATCCTGAGGATTTCTTCACTACAGGGAGGGGAAGATTGGAGGGGAGAGGAAAAGCGGGCGGGACCTTAAAGAGAGAGACCGACCGTCGAGTTGTTTTCTCCTCATCCGAGGGTACGTTTATTGAGGGAAGGGACAGAGAAGCGCGAGTAGTACTGTTGGATAGAGAATTCAGTTTCCCCCCGGGGTCCTTTTTTCAGAGTAATTGTACGATCTTTCAAGATTTAATCTCCGATCTTATGTATACAATACCTAAAAACAGGGAAAGGTTTTTCGATCTTTATGGCGGGGTGGGGGTTTTTTCAGTACTCTTTTCCGATTTTTTCCATGAAAGCTGGGTGGTGGAAAAAGACCTTACCGTTAAAAAGTGGATTGAGAAGAACAGGCCTGAAAGTAGGCGCTTCGGATATATACCCCTCTCAGTGGAGGAGTGGATACAAACCAAACCGGACTTAAGGAATTCCCTTGTTCTATTGGACCCGCCCCGGGGGGGGCTATCCAAGGAAGTTAGGGAGTACCTTTTTTCCGGTGTATTGGATGATTGTGTCTACCTTTCCTGCAATCCTGCCACCTTTGCCAGGGATTTGGGAGAGGCTGTACGTGCCGGGTTTACTGTGTCTTGGATAAACCTCTACGATTTTTTCCCCCAGACACCCCATTTCGAGGTTGCGGCAATCCTCAATAGGAAGAGTAGTGGATAAATGGGAAAAAGAGTGATTAACCAGGGAACCACCACAAAGAAACTGCCGCCGTTGTCCATGTTTTTTATTGTTATGCTCCTCGTATTGTTGTGTCCATCGCTCTCCTTCAGCCAAAACCTTATGATTACTCCCAGACTTCTCTGGCGCCACGTCTGTGCCGGCAAGATCTTGGGCAGGCCTGCTTCCTCCGGTGACAGAGTGTTCCTCGCGGCAGAGGACCGGTATCTCTATGCTTTAACTGCCGAGGGGAAAATGATCTGGCGAAAGTGGCTTGAGGGAAAACCGGCGGCGTCCCTTGCCGTCGGCGGTGATGGTTCGGTGTATGTGGGAATGCGCGGGGGAGAGCTTAAGGCCTTCAACCGGATGGGTGGGGTAATATGGACTTACAGCCCTGAAGGCGGAGACGATCCCGCGGGAGACCCGGTAGTAGCACCAAACGGAAGGATATACTACACCCTGAAGAGCGGAGAAATTGTTAGTCTCTCACATACCGGCAAAGTGGGATGGAAGAAGGTTTATTCCAATCCCATCCTCTTATCTCCCTCTATGAATACGGAGGCGGTCCTCTATGTTCCATTAAAGAATGAGACGGTAAAGGCCCTCGCCCCCTGGGGGGAGGAGCTTTGGTCCTTGACTCTAGAGGGTACACCGAACCGGCCGACTATCGACGGAGAGGGAAATCTGTACATTCAGACCGATCGGGGAAAACTCTATAAGATCGATCCGGAGGGAAGAATACAGTGGGAAGTGTATGTAGGCTCTTACTTTCTCCTGGAGTCAGCGCCAATTATTTCTGAGTCGGGTGTGGTCTGTGTAAGCGGGGACGGAAAGGTTATGGTGTATAATTGGGAGGGGAAACTGAAGGGGAGCAGGGCCCTCCCTAACCCCGCCGCCACAACACCGGCAATCAACGACCAAGGAATACTCTATCTTTTTGATAAAAAGGGCAGAGGATTTATGGTGGACACGGAGAGTTTTGAGGTAAAGGAATTTAACACAACCGGGGGGAAAAAAAGCAGTCCCCTCCTAACCGAGAAAGGACTTCTTTTAACCGGTGGAGAAGATTGGATTGTTTACGGGTTTCGAGCAGGACTCCTGGGCAAGACCCCCTGGCCCCAATTTGGAAGTACCCCGGACCACTCCGGAAGGGTACAGGTTTCCATGACACCATTGGAAATAGAGAAACTCTTTAAACACAATGTAGACTACCAGTATCTGCGTTATTTAGCTCTTTCTCCGGAATACAAAGATAAAGAGCAGTTTTTAAAGGAGATAGAAAAAAAATATGCAGATGGAAAACTGGACCATTCAAAACTCTATATTGTGTATCTCCTCTCCTATTTGGTTTCCGAAGGCTTTAATCGGCCTATGTACGAGGATGGAAAAGTAATAAATGATTATCCGGATATCCGGTTGAAGGCCGCCGGATTCCTCGGGGAGTTGGGGGACATACGTTCCAAGCAGGACCTGCTAATTATGGTAAACTACGAATACGACAGCGCGGCTTTAGCCGCTGCCTTTCTTGCCTTGGGAAAATTAGGAAGTGATGTAACCGGTGAAGTAACGGCTGCAATTACCCGCCGAGCCGGAGAAGCAGTAAAAAAAGGGGGACCCCAGTCCGTTATAGCTGCCGCTGTTACTTCTCTTGGAAGGATAAAGAAATACAACGGGTATTTTCCCGATGAATCCGCCTTCGACTTCCTCTTCGCGGTATTCCAAGGTGATTGTTCAAAGACGATACGGAAGGAGGCCATTGAGGTCCTCCGATCGCATTACGGCGCAAAGAGCAATTGAGGATCGATTCAGGGCCGATTCATGATCGATTCACATTATTGTTGGACACCACGACGGATTGGGTTTATACTCAGAGTGGAGATCTAAGATTTCATGGGGGAAATAGATGTACAAGATACAAAGAAATAGTAAAAGAATAACAATTGCCGCGATTTTGTTTTTTTTCACGGGTGCTTTATCTCTGTTTGCACTTGAAGTTAACAGCGACGAACTGAGCCGAGGAAAATACGGGGATATTTCCTTTACCAACTATGGTGGTCCCCATGACGAAATAGATACTGTTGAAGAGATTATTGGAATAGGAGAGTATTTGGGAAACCAGCTCCTTTTAGAGGACCAGGAACGTGGGGACTACCGGGGAAAGTACCGGGTAATGAGAGTTGTTTCTCCGGAGATCGAAAGCGGCCTTGACGCGGATATTTTTATTATCCTTCCTACGGCGGAGGTGGACCATATCGACAACCTGCGTAGGATGATTGCCGGATACTTCATGTCCTACTACAAGTACAATCGTGAAGACAGCCTCCTATTGGCGGAGTTTGTTACCCTTTACAATGCCGCCTACAGGCAAGACATGGGGTTTTTTCGGGAACGCTACAAAGATCCCGTTATAAATGAACTAGAACCGGATAAGGCGGGGTTGTCCACTCGTTACGATGAGTGGCCGGGACAATCTATGCTTCTCATCCCCCTAACAAAGCAGGCAAGGTCGGAAGGCGACCTGGGATCTTTGGATTCGGATGAATTAACGGAGGAAAAGGTAGAGGAGGATTTACAGTCTCGGGAAGACAAGGGTGTGGAATCCCGAAAGGAGATGGTAGAGCTTAAAGAACGAGAAGTACAAAAGGAAAAGGAAGATTTAGAAGAGGAAAAAGAAGAAATTGCTGAGGAAGAGAAGGAAGTAGCAAAGAAGGAAGAGCAGATACAAAAGAAAGAGGAGGAGATCGAGCAGAAAGAAAAAGAGATAGCGGAAAAGAAAGAGGAACTGGAAGAAGAAAAGCAGCAAGTGGAAGAGAGCGGTACCAAAGAGGAGAAGAAAGAACTCGCGAAAAAAGAAGAAGAACTAAAGGAAGATGAAGAACAACTTAAAAAAGAGAAAGAAAAAGTAGAAGAGGAGAAAGAAGAGGCAGAAAAACAGAAGGAAGAAGTGGAGGAAAAGAAGGAGGAAGTACAAGAGAGAGAGGAAAAGGTAGAGGAACGAGAAAAGGATATTAAAGAGGACCGGGAAGAAATTGCCAAGGACACGAAAGAAACCTTGGAAAAAGAAGAGGAAATAGAGGAGTCCCGCAAAGAAGAGGCCATAAACAGTGAAGAAGCGGAATATATTTACTTTCTTGTGCTGAGGGAGGAAGAAGGAGAGCCTATGGGGAAATTCGTTCTTCTCAACACCGTTACCGGGGACGTTGCCTCTACCTCGCGGGTGACAACTATCCAGAATAGAAGGTTCGACGTTTTTGAGGACAATCTCCTTGTGTTAGCCAGTGAGGGAAGCAGCAATCTCTTCCTGATCAATCCGAATAACCTGAAGGTGGAAATAAAGAGCGATACGGAGGTATATAAAGAATCATCGGTCCTCATAAACGGTCCGAACATCTACGCGGTGGTAGAAGAAGGAAGTAACTGGAAAATCGGTAAGTTTAACAGAAATCTTGAGCTTACCGCTACATCTTCGATCGCGGTAACGCCATATACGGTTATCCTCTTTAACAAGAACCGGCTCTTTGTCCAGAAGGATGACGGAGGAATTGTGACCCTTTCTCCGGCGGATCTGACATATACGGAATAGGATAGGATAGAATATAGAATAAAGAGTGCCAGGGTTAAAAAGACCTTTTCGTTCTCTTTCCTTTTCCTTTGCCGAAGAGACGGCGAAAGAATCTTTTTATTGCCTCCCAGATTCTTTTAAAAAGTCCGGGATGCTTTAGTTTATCGATTTTGGAATACCCTTCCGCTAATTCGTCTGTGGAAAGATTGCGGCGCTGTACATTTTCCTCAATTTCCATCTCCAGACGCTGAAGGTCGGAAGGGTCCTGAATTATTTCCGCTTTTATTGTTTCCCATCCCAGTTGCCTCGCCGATTCTAAACGGCGGTTCCCGGCAATAAGTTCTTTTCTTTGGGTTATGACAATGGGATTCATAAGACCCAATTGCTGCATGCTCTTTTTAAGAGGCGCTAAATTCCCAAAGTCTTTCCGTAACCTTTTTTTTATTACTATCTCATCTATGCGAACCTGCATAATCGCCTCCCGGCATTAATCCAACAGTGGATTTGTGGAATCCAGGCCTCCGTATTCTTCCTGGTCCTCAGGGTCTAAGCTATAGTCTTCTAATCCCTCCAGTACATCCGGAGAAAGGCCGTCTTCCGGCTCCTCGGTATCGGGAGCCTTAGATCTATCCTCATCTTCATCCATTGTAGCTGGTGTGAAGCTTTCTGTTAAGACTGTCTCTTGAAGACGTTCTAAAAGCATCTTGTCCCGGCTTTTTTCGAACTTATGGATGGAGCAGAACTCTCTCGGTTCTGTTCCGGCTAGAAAAATCTCTTTAACCACTCCTTCATCGCATTGTTCGGTGGGCAGCATTCCTGATACCGAGCACACGTTGACTTCCACCAGTCCCGTTTCAGGTTTTTCGAATTCTCTGTACTCTAACCCTTCATGGATGGTCTTCATGTACTCCGCCCAAACGGGACCGGCCGCGGTAGCTCCGGTTTGATTTATCCCCAGAGAGTTACCCGGCATATCAAAGCCAAACCATACAGCCGTGGTCATGTAGGGTGAAAATCCAACGGTCCAGGCATCGGACCAATTTTGGGTGGTCCCGGTTTTTCCTGCCATGGGCATGGGAAATCCGCCGACGTTTTTCCTGCGATTCGCCAATGTACCAAATTCGACAACACTGGAGAGAAGACTGACCATGATATACGCTTCCTGTTTGCTTAAGATCTGTATTTCCTCTTGTCTTCGTTTTTGCTGTGCCCTTAGCTCTTTTTCGGGTTCTAAAATAATGGTGCCGTTCCTGTCCTCTACATAGCGAATGGCTATAGGTTCAACCTGCTTCCCTTCATTGGGAAAAGTGGCGAAGGCCCGGGCCATTTGAATCGGTGCTACGGAAATAATTCCCAGACCTAAGGGGTACTTACGGGGAAAGGTCTCCGCGATTTTCTTGGGATCGCTAATACCTAAGAGGGCTGCAGCTCGATTAATAGCAGCGTCGAACCCTATTCGGTCCAACACCTGGATGGATGGAACATTCATGGATTTTGCCAGAGCGTAACGGAGGAGGACAGGCCCTTTCCACTCTCCCATGTAGTTGAACGGCGTGTAGGGAGATCCATCGTCGTTCCAGAAAACCACCGGAGCATCGTAGATGAGGGTAGCCGGGGTGAGCTTTTTAGAGGAGATCGCCGCGGAGTAGTAGAGAGGCTTAAAGGAGGAACCGGGTGCGACCTCGGCCTGAATGGCACGGTTAAACTTTTTCGTTTTAAAATCACTGCCGCCGATCATTGTAAGGATATATCCGGTCTCGTTTTCAAGGGTAATAAGGGCCCCTTCAACGGTGTTTTTACGCGATTCTTGTTCAGTTTTGTCATAGGCCATGTTGGAGAGGAATTTTATGTCTTCGGCATTGAACATCATAGAGAGCATGTTGAGGGTGGGATTGATGTTCTGATAAAAATACTCCTTGGCATGGCGGGCTTGTTTTTTTCCGGCAACACGAATGTCCCGGATGTTAAAGGTAAGGGCTAAAAGATCAACGATGGGTACGAATTGATCGTCCACATATCCCATCCGACGCTCCGTATTTGACTTGTAGGTGCGGTTGATGGTAATTAGTCCCTTATCCATCAATTCCCGCGCAGTAGTTTGATATCCCAAATCCATGGTGGTATGCACGATAAAACCGTCCCTGTTTATGTCCAGGGTGCCGTAGAGCATCTCCTCCAGTTTCAGCCTAACATACTCGCTGAAGTAGGGTGCTTTACTCTGATTGTCGAAGTAGGCGCTGGAAATATTGGATCGGGTATAGTCGTAACTGTTCCAATACTGTTGAAAGGAGCGCTCGGCCTTTTCCGATGTAGTATATCCCAATTCAGCCATCTGCATAAGGACGGTATGCTGGATTATCTTTGCCCGTTCAGGATGGTTTATGGGGGAATAGCGGGCGGGATTGGCTAATTGAATCACCAGCATCGCCGATTCTGCTAAGCTTATTTCCCTTGCGGAGTGCCCAAAGTAGAACTGGGAGGCTGTTTCAACGCCGTAGGTGTTATGCCCGAAATACTCTTTATTCATATAGAGTTCTAAAATCTGGTTTTTGGTCAGATTTCGTTCCAGCTGAAAGGCATACCAGAGTTCGCGAAATTTTCGTTTAATGGTTATGGTTGTTCGATCCGCAAAAAGTTTTCCCGCCACCTGTTGAGTTATTGTGCTCCCACCGGAGAAGTAGCTTCCGGTTACAATATTCCAGGCGGCACGTATTGTCCCAATAAGACTGAAGCCGTTGTGCTGAAAAAAGTTTCTATCCTCCCGGGTAATGAAGGCGTAGATAAGATGTTTCGGTACCTCATCAATGGAAATAATGTCCCGCTTCTCTTCCGAAAAGATCTCGGTTATAAGATCACCGTTTCTGTCAAGAATTTGAGAAGGAATCGCAGGCTTATATTCAGCGAGTTCCTCAGCGGCCTTCAGGTTTCTGGTAGAAGCCAGGGTCAACCCAAGGCCAATTCCGATGCCCAAGGCGGTCAGAAAAGCGAGAACAAGAAATATCTGAAGAACAATCAGCTTCTTTTTTGAGTGGATCATCAGGTTAAGGTATAAATACCACTCTTCATTGTCAAGACAGCAATTCTGAATGTGTCAAGACTGCTTTTCGGCTTTGCTTTTACATTTCTGTCTTTTGGCTCGTTTTGGGGGATACTTCAGAGTTCAGCAAGGCAGGGTATCCTTGAGATATTTTAATAAAAATGAAAATGGAAAAAAAGCGGCCGACCCCGAAGGGCCGGCCAGGTGCCGGTTCAAAATAGTAAACTGGGAGGGGAACTATAATGTTACCGACACTCACATTATCGACAAAAAAAATTCCTATATTAGTTCTCTTTTAATAAAATATCTAGAAAAAGTGAAATTGTATAGGACTTTCCCTTTTCGACAATAAAAGTTTTACTTACACTATAATCTCCGATCTTTCCAACCACTGTATGTTCACCTGGAGGGAGAGTAATAGGGTTTTTCCCTGGGTTGGTTAATTTTTTTCCATCCAAATAGAGTTTTGTTTCTTCCGGGGCCTCAACAAAGAGACTGGTTTCTCTCTCCTTTATATCCAATGCAAGGGCAGTGGTTTGCCCTTTCTCAATAACGAAAGACTGTCTCGCAAGTATTTCCTGGTTTTTTATAAGAATTATCTCATGAACTCCGATATCCAGAATGAATTTTTCCTTCCCAGGGGGAAAATCATTGCCGTCTATTTGGAGTTGAAGATCCATTTCTGAAATGTCTTCCCCTTCCCGGCTGGATAGTGATAGGGAAAGATATCCTTTCTCTTCCAAAATTTTCTTTACCCTTACAGTGATACTGCTTTTGCTTACCGTGGATGGTATTCCTTTCATTACCGGGAGGACCGTAAGGAGGAGGGGAAACTCAGCGGAGGAAACCCGGGGAAGTACGGTGGTATCCCGGGTCCCGACAAGGGAGTGGCTGGGTATGAGGGGAATCTGATAGTAGGCCGTCTGCCTTGAGGGGAGTACCTCGAAACAAATCCGATTTCCTGAATAGGACCTGTTTTGTTCGGATGGTACAGGTCGAACTGCTTTATAGACGAGAAGAGCGAAACTGTCTCGATACTTCCGCATTTCCATAGGAATTTCAAATTGCAATTCAATCCCCTGGACTAATTCATCCAAGGTATCCAAGCGGATTATTCCCAGATCTTCCAGTGAAAGATCAATGGAGGATGTATCACCGGACATAAGGGTCCCAATCACCGGACCCCGTACATTTTCTGAATATACCGAGAACAGTGAAAAGGTTGCGATACACCATACGAATATCGGGATAAGCTTTTTTCTCATCTCCCATTTCCAAACATTAGGGGCATCGGATTTGTGGAAGATCCGTTACGTCGTATTTCAAAGTGTAGGTGAGGGCCAGTGGACATTCCGGAGTTCCCCAACGTCGCAATGATCATACCTGAATTTACTGTTTGATGCAATCCTACTACACGTTTCTTAAGATGTCCGTATACTGTCTGGTATCCCCCTGTATGAGCGAGGACCAGATAGTTACCCAGAATTTCGTCTTCTCCGATGGCAACCACCTTCCCCTTTCGGGCTGCAAGAACTGAAGTGCCTAGCGGGCCGGCAATATCAATACCTCCGTGGAAATGGAATTTTCCCGAAAAGGGATGCTTCCGAGTACCATAGTAGGAGGTAATAATGCCTTTAGGGAGGGGAAATCGAAAGAGGATGCCCAGAAAAAAGGCCAATTCTTCTTTAGAAAACCTTCTTCCGGGAAAAAAGAGAAACTCCTCAATTTCTCTTCCCGATACGGGTATCCGGATTGTTTTCGAAGGCCCTTCGTACTGACGAGTAATAGCGGTCATGAGAAATTGCAGTTCAGTTTTCGGTTTGGTCGGTAGAAAAGTCCCCGGGAGGTTCGGAATGAGCAAATTGGTCCCCTCCTTCAGGGGTGTGAGTCGGTCCATGTGGTTAAGACTAGCAATGCTTTCATAAGGAAGGTTTAACCTCGCGGCAATACTGTAAAGATCATCCTCTTTTTTAATGGTGTAGGTATAGAGTGTCAGCGCCGGTAGAGGAGCTCCCTTTGCCTGTTTTTTATAATATTCCTGAATGTCTCTCTGGTGCTGTTTGTAGAGATCATCTGTAATGAAGAGCCTCTTAATTTCTGGATAGCCATGTAAAGATTGTTCGCCCTCCTCCGCGGAAGAAGGCAATGGAAAGAAAAGCATACAGAGAAACAATAAAAAAATCGTATACGCAAAATGGTTACTGTTTATTGCGAACATTGTAGAGAAGGTATCCTACTAGAAGGAGATAGAGGAGAAGCAGAATGAGTCCCAAGACGAGGGGACCTGTTTTTATAAGGAGCGCGATTCCGTAACCCCCGAGGAGAAGGCCTAAAGGCAGGAGTAGCCCCAGCAGCTTTGAACCTGCCTTTTTTATCCCCTGAATAGCTGACTCCTTTCTCCGTAGTAGCGGACGGATGAGAAGGACCCAGCCTATGATAGCACCCAAAACAATAAGGGCGCCGGTGGTAAAAAATTTGGTTTTGTGTAACGCGAGCCACCAGAGAGGGTAGGAAATGAGCACACTGATGCCTACAATCAGGACCAGAGAGAACATGAGGAGCGAGAGCATTTTTATAAGCGGAAGATAGCCCATGGCGGCCTTCTTGAAAAAATCCATATTAATTGCTCTCCAACTGCTTTTTTAGATTTTCCAGGGTCGTTATATAGACTTCCGCTTCCTCAATAAGGTTGTTTTTTCTCGCCAGACGTTCAAGGTCCAATAGAAGGTCCATAATTTCTCTATACATATCGAGGCTTCGGTATACAAGAAAAGATTTTTTAAAAAATTCGTAAGAAGTTTCTAAGTTTCCCGCTTTTTCATGAATCAATCCCAGGGCAAAGAGGTCTTTTGCTATACCCTTGGAATTTTCTGTTTTTTTATCCAGCTCAAGAGCTTTATTCATAAAGTGGACAGCCTCTTCGTAGTTCTCCTGTTTTGAGTAAATAGAGGAAAGGGAGTAGTAGTTTCCCGCCGCGTTTTCCAATTCTTTTTCTTCCAGATTTATCTCCAAGGCCTGCTGAAAGAGTTCTCTTGCTTTTTCTAGGTCCTCTATCTTTTTATAGGCATGTCCGGTGTTGTGGTATAAAATTGCCTTTTTTCGCGGAGGGAAGGAAAGCTCTTTCTCAGTTTCCTCCTTAATTCGGTCCAGCGCCTGGAGAAACATCTCCAAGGCCTTTTCAGTGCTGCCTTCTCGAAGGTAGACCTCTCCAATATTATTTTCGCATTCCGCCAGTAAAACAGGGTCCTTCAATGTTTTTGCTAATTCGTAGGCCTGATTAAAGGAGTCCATGGCATCATCCGTTCGGCCTGTAGCAGCATATACCTTTCCAATGGAATTATAGGACTGAACGATTCCCCTTTCGTTGTATACCGAACTATTTTCATCTAAGGCCATTTCAAAGAAACTGAGAGCCTGAGAGTACTGGGCCTTGTAAAAGAAGCGGTTGCCGAATTCCGTATATTCCGCTGCCTGGTTTTTCACCTCGTTGGATTCTTCCGGTTTTCCCTTAGGAGCGGAGGAACAGGAGTTGAGAAGGAAAATACAAAGGGTAATGACAAAACAGAGACTGAGGATACCCGATTGATAAAATGAGTATGAGATTTTCTTGGGATTTTCATCTTTCCATAGGGTATGTTGGACCATCAGAAATCCTCATCCCTATAGCTTTGAAAGGTGGTTTGCTGTTCCTTCTTCTCGGTTATTCCGCCCCGCAGGAGAGGATTGTTTTTTAATCCCTCCAGGACGTCCTTTCCCTCGTCCAGGGCTTCCCTCCCTTTCTCCAAAAGACCGCTTATCTGCGGGGTGGATTCATTAGCAAATTGGGAGAGCTTTTTGAATTCTTCTACAGTGGAGTTTAACTCATATAAAATAGATTGGACTTGATCGAAGAGGACATTATCGTCATTAAGAATGGTAGCGATAGAGCCTTTGGGATCGAGGACGGTTTGTACTACCCCTGTTGGGTCCCTTAAGGCCGCCGTGGTTTCTTCCACATTTGCGGCGATTTGCTGGATCTCCTTTAATAGAGCGTTAGTTTCCTTTGTAATGTTGTCGACCTGCACGAAAATGTCCCCTATAGGCCCCTGATTATCTCCTAAGAGGGTACTGTTGGTTGTCGCCAATAGCTGGTTAACCGAAACGAGGGTAGTGTTGGCGTTGCTAAGGATTGGTCTAATATCGCTAATGAGCTGGGTTATAACGTCTTCCTCTTCAGGTAGTTGTACTAATCCCGCTTCCACCAGGTCTTTCCCTCTCTTTAGGTCTAGGGATGGAATGAAGCTATTCTCCGGGACAGGAGGAGCCGGGGGGTTTCCGGGATGTAAGACCAGGCCGCCTCCCAGACCCAGGGGATTAGAGGTTAAGGCAAGGACCGTGTTTTCCAGGATTTTTTCGTAGTAGGACTCGTAGACATAGAATTCAATATCTACTTCATTTTCTTCATTCAGGGTTATAGAGCTGACTTGACCTATTTTAAAGCCTTTTAGGGTAATTGGCATACCTACATTGAGCCCCTTGCCGGAGACAAATCTGCTTGTAAAGTAGAAATTCTTTTCAAACCACCGCTGGTTCGCCCCCATGAGGATCAAAATAACCGCCAAAAAAGTTATTGCCAGGAGAACGAATACTCCCACTACTTGTTCAGCAAATCGGATTCTAAACTTCATTATATTCCCTGTGTATCTCTATGAATTCTATAAGGAACCTTCTGTTCCTGTCAATTGTAACATACCGCAACAATCGATGTGTATCACGGATTGAGAAGATCCAGAATATCATCATCGTAGGTTGAGGTTTTACTTAACACATCCGAGAGGATCATCTGAACGGCAGGATCTCTAGAGCGCACTACGGTGTCGAAAGTATCCGCCATAAGGACTGTTCCCTCTTTCATTACCACTATATTATCGGCCACCAAGGAGGTAATGGTGGCATTATTTGTGGAAATTATCATGGTACGGTTTTCCTTCTTCAGGGATTTTATCCGCTGAATTATGATTCCTACGTTCTCATGGTCGAGGCTCATGGTTGGGCTGTCCATAAAGAGATAGCTGGGACCAATAATCAGAGCCCTGGCAAAGGAGATAAGCTGACGTTCGCCGGCAGAAAGGGCGGCCGGCCGGTGGTAGAGGCTGTCCCTATAGCCGACTTCATGGAGGGTCCTCTCAATTTTTGTCTTAATCTCCTCCTGTGAAAGCATTGGGTAGTGGAATTCCAGAGGAAGACTAACATTTTGAAAGACTGTCTTGTTGGCCCAGAGGGCGGCGTCCTGAAAGACAAAACCGTTGTTTTTGCGGAATTCAATAAGCTCCTTATCCGGGACCCGCTGCATGTTCCTCCCGTTAAGATATACCGTGCCTCCGTCGGGGGGAAATATGAGGGCGGCTATCTTTAAAAGGATACTCTTACCGCACCCTGACGGGCCCATGACCACCGTGGTTTTTTCTCTTTCAATAGCGAGGTCAATATCGTGGAGGACCTTTTCGCCATCTCGCATGACCTCAATATTTTCGAGTTGAATAAAAGGACCATCCATGCTCAAGAGCTTTCCCTCCTAAATATAGTAGATAAGGGTTATCAAGGCGTCCGCGATTATGCAGAGGATAAAGCCTTGTCCTACGGATTTAATAACATACTGAGGTATTTCCGTACTGGCGCTCTGCACTTTAAAACCGTTGTAGGTTGCGACAGTGGAAATAATAACGCCGAAAATAAGGCTTTTGAGGACAGAGGAGAAAATATCGTTGATCGTTAGTTGAGAGAGAAGGTTGGAGAAGTACTCGAGGATGGGTATTGGGGTAATAAGCTGAGTTACAAAAAAGGAACCAATTAACCCAAAGATATTGAAGTAGAGGTTTAATAGGACCAAGGAAAAAGTCACCCCGAGAAATCGAGGGACCACAAGATAGGAAATTGGATTTATGCCTACCGAAATATAGGCCTCGATTTCGTGGGAAATAACCATATTCCCAATTTCGGTAGTGATAGCGGTCCCGGATCTGGCGATAATGATAAAAGCGGTGAGAATAGGACCCAACTCTCGGGTAATAACGGTAATAAGGATTGCGTAAATAAGGTTGCCCTGCCCGAATTGGGGAAGCAAACTTACTCCCTGAATAATTAACACGGCGCCCAGGGCAAGACTCAGGACGGAAATAACACTTAAAGCCTCCACTCCGGTAAAGAGGATTTGCATAGTAAGGACTTTTGTGCTCACATGGCGCTGCCTGGTAAAGGGAATAATTTCCTTTAAAATCTGCAGAAAGAACCCTGCAGCGTAGCCTGAGTTTTTAACAATATTAATTAACCATCTTCCTGTTGATGCTACCATGACTTTTCTTCAATCATAGCAGGTAATAATAAAAATAGCAATTTTTCAAAGATGCGTAATATGATAATTTTTTTGGATGGGCCTCCGTCAACAATTGCTTTTACTTTAAAAGAAAATCGCCGATATACAAGAATAGAAACTCATATTAGCATGAGCAATTCTAACAGTAGAAAGCTGTTAAGACTTCTACTGTTAGAATCTGCTTCATTTGCTTAGAGAGAATTGCTGTGTTGACATCGGTTTCGAATGAATCTACAATTTTCTTACAGTACGTAACGGAACCGCATTGTAAAGGATATATCTATGTCCCCTAAGGCTGTGCAGTATAACGCCAACTCGATTATATACTTTCAGGGAGATCAGAACGAAAGTGTGTATATCTTGAAGTCCGGAAAGGTAAGTCTGAAATTCAAAGATATAGAAACAGGTCAAGAACTCCATGAAATGATACAGACAGGGGAGTTTTTCGGAGTGAAATCAGCCTTGGGTAAGTATCCCAGGGAGGAGACCGCTATTGTGCTGCAGAACGCCTCTATCATCTCTTTTACGGTACCGGAATTCGAACAGTTGGTAATGAAGAATACCCGTATTATTATGAAGATGTTGAAGGTGTTCTCCAATCAACTTAGGCGGATACATAAACAAGTGCGAAGCCTCCTCTCCTCGGAGGAACAAGGAACAGATCCTGAACAGGGCTTGTACAGCATCGGGGATTATTATATGCGGAACAAACGGTATCCCCAGGCCTTATACGCCTTTCGACGCTATCTTACCTACTATCCATCGGGAAAGTACGCGGCTGAAGTTACTCAAAAATTGGGGCAGATTGAGAACAAGGCCCAATCCATAGGGGTGGCAGAGGAGGCGAAGAGGCCCTCGTCTCCGGAGCAGCTTAGCGGGGTTGAACGCGATTACTACGACGGAGTAAGTCTGTTCAGTCAGCAGAAATATGCTGAGGCGTTGAAGGTGTTTCAGAACATTGTTTCCGCCGGCGGGGACGATGAATACGTAGCCAAATCTATATTTGAGGCGGGAAGATGTCTCTTCTTTCTTAACCAGTTCGATAAATGTATGAAACACTTCACCGGCATGATCCAGAAATATCCAAAGCACCCCGATCTCCACGAGGCCCTCTTCTATGTGGGTAACTGCTACGAGAAGAAGGAAATGTCCGAGAAGGCAATGGGTTTTTATAAAAAAATCATCTCTATAGCATCCAGTGAGTCTTCGGCATACCGAAAGGCAAAAAAGGCAATGCGCAAGATTGAGGGGAACTAATCATGGCTATTGACCTGTCCATGTTCGAGCGTTTCGCGGTGACCTTTCAGAAAAACGATATTATTTTCTGTGAGTACGAACCTGGGGACAACTTTTATCTCATTCAGGCAGGAAGCGTGGCGATTGTAAAAATCATGGGAGAGATAGAGAAGATTATCGATATTCTGCAACCGGGTGAGATCTTCGGGGAGATGGCCATACTTGAAGAAGCCCCAAGATCCGCCACGGCAATTGCCTACGAAAAAGTGAAGGCTTTGGAGTTCAACCGTCAGAATTTCGAGGTACTTATGATGGGAAATCCTCAGATCGCCCTCAAATTAATGAAACTCTTTACAAAGCGCATATACGATCAAAAACGACGGTTCATGATCCTCACGTTGGAGGATGTACAGGCCCGAGTGGCTGATGTTTTCGTTATGCTTTCGGAGACCCAGCCTACCGAAGAAGACGACGAGGACGAAAGGACCTTTAAAACAAGTGTTGACGATATTGCCCACTGGGCCGGACTCTCCGTTGCTCAGACCAAGCAGGTGGTAAATCACTTCGCTGCACAGCGAAGAATCGAGGTATACCCGGATAAAATCGTAGTGAAAAATATCAACGATTTTTCCCGTTTCGTAAACTCCCGGCGTAAACATTAGCGGGCAGAAATAATGAATGAGTTTATTCTCTCCCTCTTGGGGAACTGGGGAATTACCGGTCAAACTGCCTTCGTTCTGTCCCGGGGAATTATTGTTCTCTTTGTTGCTCTACTGAGTGTAATTGCAAATGTAATTGCTAAGAAGATAATCCTCGCCCTTATTGGGAAAATCATTGCAAAAACCAAGTTTACCTGGGACGACATCGTCTTTAAGAGAGGGGTATTTAGCAGGCTCTCTCATCTTGCTCCTGCTTTGGTAATCTACTATATGGGACGGGTTATTTTCCCCGAGGCGGACCTTTTTACCCAGATTGTGGAGCGCTTTTCCATTAGCTACATGATAGGGGTAACCATTTTTGTTCTCTTTAGTTTTTTCGATTCGGTAAACGATATCTATCAGACCTTCGCTATTGCCAAGTCTAGACCCATAAAGGGATATCTTCAGATTGTCAAAATATTTGTTTTTCTGGTGGGCTTTATCCTTATTATCACTACTCTTTCCGATACCAGCCCGATTGGCATTTTAAGCGGGATCGGAGCATTAAGCGCCGTCCTCATTCTGGTATTTAAGGATTCCATCCTCGGTTTTGTGGCCTCTATCCAGCTGGCGGCGAACAATCTTGTTCATATCGGAGACTGGATAGAGCTTCCTAAATACGGAGCGGATGGAGACGTAATAGATATTACCCTGCAGTCCATAAAGGTCCAGAATTTTGATAAGACAATCGTTACCATTCCCCTCTACGCCCTTATATCCGACTCATTCAAGAATTGGCGTGGAATGCAAGAGTCCGGGGGAAGAAGGATAAAACGTTCAATAAGCATCGATATGCGCTCGGTACGATTTTGTACAAAAGAAATGATTACTCGTTACCGAAGTATTGGATTGCTTAGAGAATACATCGAAAAGAAAGAAAAGGAGCTTCGGGAGTATAACCGTATTCACGGTTTGGATAATAATCCTCTGAACAATCGGAACCTTACCAACTTAGGGACTTTTCGTGCCTATATTTCCGAGTACCTGCACAACCACCCCGAGGTCAGAGACGATATGACCTTCCTGGTCCGCCAGCTTCAACCGGGTCCAACGGGAATACCTTTAGAGATCTACGTCTTCAGCAATGATCAGGCCTGGGCTAATTACGAATCCATCCAGGCTGATATTTTTGACCACCTGCTTTCGGCAATTTCTGAATTCGATCTACGCCTCTACCAAGAACCCAGCGGTTTCGACCTTCAGTCCATAGCGGACGCCCTCAATAATCAACATTAGTAATCAAAATCTATAATCAACCTCGGTCGTACCCGATAGGTCTTTCCGCCTTCAAAGGTGTAGGTCCTCTCCACCGTGAAGGCCCCTATGGCGAATCGCAGGGTATGCCGGCCGGGCGCAACCTCAAATCTAGACGAGACCCTCCTTCCGTCGACGAATATAGTAAGCTCCGGTCCGGAATTTTCCACAATGACCTTTGCCATGTGGGACTCCAGATTGGCATGAACAGAGGTGGTCCTCTTAATATCTACTGTCGTTACATAGTCCTGATATCCCGGAGCGGAGATTCGTATGCGATGGCTGCCGGTAGAGATTATCTCCAGATAGGGTGTCTTTCCGTGGTACTGGCGGTCGATAAACACTGAGGCCCCCTCCACGTTGGAGGTTATGGTGAGTTTTGCACGGTTCGGTGAAACGAGCTCCGCGTATACATTTCTGGAGCCCTGGATGTGTACCGTCTCGCTGTAGTCGTAGTACCCCTGGGCTTTTACAATGATTCTGTAGGTCCCTAGGGAAACCCGAAGACGGATGGGGGTAGTACCGCGGTAGCTGCCGTTAATAAACACTTCAGCGCCTTCCACGTTGGAACGGACTGTTAGGGAATAGCTGTTGTACCCCTCTCCATTATCCGAATCCGACCCACCTCGGGGTGCCGTCGACTGCGCGGTAAGAGAGAAAAGCGGAAGAAAGAGAAGTACTGTCAGGCAGCCGATAAAAATCCATTTCTTTGGAACATCTATGTTGTTTTTTCTGTTGCTTTTCATTGGGGTACCTCACTCTGTGTTCTTGGTGCCAGAACCGCTTCCGGTTCTCCTTCTCCGCTGATTGTGCCGGCTAGAGGAGCTTTTATCTGGGTAGTGCCGCCGGGGAGGACCCGAATATCCGGGACGAGCTGGAAGAGGGAGTCGAATATATTGATTCTAACCACCGCCGCCGTCTGAATGTCGGTATAGGAGGGGATAGTATACTTCCCCAGGACGGTCATATCGGTTGCCGAGGATTTCTGCAGAGCGAAAACGGTGGCTTCCGCGGAAAAGCCGGAGTCCTGCTCGGCTATTTTGTAGGCCGCGTCTATATAGATCTCCGCCACCCCCTGCCATTCGTAGGTGCCGGAGGGAAGCCCG
>CAYXSD010000025.1:0-6218 GCA_964466335.1 uncultured Spirochaetales bacterium | reverse complement strand
CATGATTCCCATCAGGGCAGGTGAGGTAGAGGTCCAGGTCGTCCACCTCTTCGTTCCACATGAGGAGGAAAACCAAGTCGTTGGTATTCAGGTCGTCTAGGTAGATTCCCGGAATGGTGGGAGAATCGTCTATATGGGCGGTAATATCGGGGAAGTACCAGCCCGATTTAGAGGCGCTGATGGTGTACTTCCCAGAGGGAATGGAACTGTCTATCCAGGCGCCGTCTATCTCGGACTCTCCCTCGAAAGCAACCTCCCCGTAGCTGTCGTAGAGGGTTATTGTTACGCCCTGCACACCGTTTGCCCCGCTTCTAAGGGCGTCAATCACCAGACCGTCGCCGCTGCTGCCCCCGACAATAGTACAGGAGAATGGGAGTAATCCTAACATGAGTAAGAGTGCAGAGTAACAAATTCGTTTTACCGTTTCTACTTTTATCGTTTTCATTACTATTTTCCTTTTTATTATTTAGTTACCCTTCGTTTTTATTGTGCTGCATTGTATATTTATTCAATGTATTTCGGAGACCAACGGCTTCCACATGGGATAAATATACCCCCAGGAACAAAAAAAACCAATTTTTCCTTCATATCCCCAATTGCTGTTTCTCCCTCGACGGAGGAGGTATATTTGGGTATATTCTTATGGAAGGAATGAAATAAAGAGAAAGAACCAGAAGAAGGGCTCTTAGAAAAGACTGAATGGGATGCTCCTGAAGAGGAAATAAGGAAATACAAGTATGGTAGAAGCATTAAAGAAACAAAATACATTGAAAGAGAGAAGCGGTCCTGTTCTCCTTGTTATTATGGACGGTGTCGGCTACGGCAAGTATAAAGACGGGGACGCCGTTGCGGAGGCAAGGACAGAAACCCTGGACTGGCTCCACGAGACCTGCCCGAACACGAAGCTTAAGGCCCATGGGACCTTCGTAGGCCTTCCCGACGACGGCGACATGGGAAACAGCGAGGTAGGACACAACGCTATCGGCTGCGGCCGGGTTTATGCCCAAGGGGCGAAACGGGTCAACAAGGCAATCGAAAGCGGGGAGATGTTCGAAGAAGAAACCTGGAATAAACTCGTCGATAATGTAAAAAACTCCGAAGGCGCTCTCCATTTTATCGGTCTTTTTTCCGATGGGAATGTTCATTCCAATATCGAACACCTAAGGGCTATGCTCAGAAAGGCCAAAGAGCAGGGTATAAAGAAAGCCCGGATACATACCCTCTTGGACGGAAGAGACGTAGGAGAGACTTCGGCCCTGGAGTACATAGAACCCTTCGAAGAGTTTTTAGAGGAACTTAATAAGGACGGTGTGGACTACAGGATTGCCTCCGGCGGCGGGAGAATGCATATTACCATGGACCGCTACGGGGCGAACTGGGGTATGGTGGAGCTTGGATGGAAGACCCATGTCCTCGGAGAGGGCCGGCAGTTCTGCCGCGCTCGGGAGGCTATCGTCGAACTGCGGAAGGAAACGGAAGCCATCGACCAAGACCTTCCCCCCTTTATCGTTGCGGAGGAAGGGAAGCCTGTCGGTCCCATCGAGGACGGAGACAGCGTTATTTTCTTCAACTTCCGGGGAGACCGTGCGTTGGAGATTACCGCGGCCTTTGAAGAAGACGATTTTGATAAGTTTGACAGGGTCCGCAGACCGAAGGTCGAGTATGCCGGTATGATGGAGTACGACGGAGACCTGAAAGTACCCAAGCAGTATCTGGTTTCTCCTCCTTCCATAGACCGCACTGTGGGAGAGTACCTTTCCGTTACCGGTGTACGTCAGGCCGCCATTAGTGAAACCCAGAAGTACGGACATGTAACCTACTTTTATAACGGTAACCGGACCGGAAAGTTCAACGAGAAACTGGAACACTACGAGGAAATCCCCTCCGATATGGTCCCCTTTGAACAGCGCCCCTGGATGAAAGCCGCGGAAATAACCGACAGGGTAATAGAGCTAATGCAGAGCGGCGACTACGACTTTATCCGCTTGAACTATCCCAACGGCGACATGGTGGGGCATACCGGAATCTACCAGGCTGTCCTTTGCGCCATGGAGGCCCTGGACCTCTCTCTTGGCCGTTTAATAAAGGCGGCGAAGAAAAGCGGTGCTGTTCTCATTATCACCGCCGACCACGGCAATTCGGACGATATGTTTGAGCATGACAAGAAAACCGGAGAGGTCAGCTGCAAGGAAAACGGAAAGCCAAAGGCAAAAACCGCCCATTCATTGAATCCCGTACCGTGCATTATCTACGATCCTGAGAGTAAGGGAGAATACGAGGAAAAACTCAAAGAAGGATTGGGGATCAGTTCTCTTGCGGCTACTTGTATAGATTTCTTAGGGTATAAGCCTCCCGAGGATTATGACCCGAGTATCATAACACTGAAGTAGGAAAACGGGTTGGATACCTTTGCTATAGTTAGAACAGAACATTTAAATGCCGAAGGCTACCTTTTCGGCGGCCAGATGCTAAAATGGGTGGACGAATTCGCATGGATTGTGGCCCAGCGCGATTTTTCCGGCTTCGCCCTGGTTACCCGGGGAATGGATAAGATTGAGTTTCAAACTCCTGTGTACAACGGAGCAATCCTTCGTTTTAATGTGCGTCACTATACACAGGGGACTTCTTCCGTTACCTATAGGGTGGTGGTCTTTTCGGATGAGCGGGGAGCGAGCGAGGAAAAGCAAGTGTTTACCACCTTGGTTACCTTTGCTTGTATAGACGAGAAGGGAAAAAAGAAAACCCTTCCAAAAAAAAGCTGCTTCCGCTCCCGGGAAGAGGGAGATTGTCCGGAATCAATGTGGGTATAAGGAAAGTATGGCGGTAGAGATCGAAATAAAAGCTTGGGTGGATGATACGGAAGCACTTGAGAGAAGGGTAGACAAAATAGCTGACTTTGTCGGGACGGAGATAAAAGAGGACATATACTATCATTTTTATCCGCTGAACAAGCCCGGTCATGGACGGGTCGAAACCCAAGGCGAAGACGAAACCCAAGGCGAAGCCGAAGATGTGCCGAACAATGAGAAACCCTTAGCTTTTCGCCTGCGGAAAAGCGGCGAGACCTCTATCCTCACCTGGAAGAAAAAATTTGTAAGCGAGGATATGGAGCAGAACATTGAGCGGGAATTCACCCTCTCGGATTACGAAACGGCCAAAGATTTTATTGCCTACTTAGGCGCTTGGGAGTTTATTCGAAAAAGGAAGCGGTGCCGGGTGTACAAGAAAGGAGATCTACAGATTGAGCTTAACCATGTGGTTTCTCTCGGGGATTTTATAGAAATAGAAAAGATAGTTCCGGACACTAAGACGGAAGAAATAGAGCAAGCCCGCCGGGATGTACGCTCTCTTCTGGAAGAACTTGGAATAGCATCGGAAAAGATAGAAAAACGGTTTTACACAGACCTACTACAGGAGGTATCACATGGGAATACTTGAAGTAAAAGACCTGTCACTTTCCTTCGACGGGACCTATATATTACAAAATTTATCCATAGATTTCTGGGAAGGACACGTTCATGCCATTGTTGGACCTAACGGAGCGGGAAAATCTACTTTGGCAAATACGATTATGGGCTTGCCCGAATATAGAGACCACGAAGGCGACATCCTCTTGGAAGGTTCTTCACTAAAGGGCAAAGAAATAGATGAAAGGGCCCAACTGGGAATAACCCTTGCCTGGCAGGAGCCGGCACGATTTGTTGGAATTACGGTTTCCCAGTTTATTAAGGCCTCCGCAAAGGAACCGGGCCAGGAGTCGGTGGACAAGGCACTCAGGGAGGTAGGTCTTGACGCTGCCGCTTACAGAAACAGAGCAGTGGACCGGACCTTAAGCGGCGGAGAGAGGAAGCGGATTGAACTTGCTTCCATCATTGCCATGGAACCTAAGATCGTGCTCATGGACGAACCGGACTCCGGCGTTGACACCCAGGCAATTGATTCAATATTTTCTACTATTCATAACATGAAGGAAAAGGGCACCACCACCATCCTCATAACCCACAGTGCTGAAGTACTGAAACAGGCGGACCACGCCTTCTTACTCTGCCACGGATTTCTTATGGACAAGGGAACCGCGGATAAAATGAGCGCCTATTTCGAGGGTAAATGTATCCCCTGTACCCATAAGAACGATCCCGCTGAAAAGGAACTTGCCTCATGAGTAATGAAGATGCAATACAAGAACTTCTCGAATCTATTAGCATGCACCGGCATTTTGGTGAGAATACGGCCCATGTAGAAATAAACGGCAACAAGGTATTGGCGAGCACCTTGGTGGAGGGCCTCTCTATAGAAACAGAAGAGAGGGACGAAGGAATCGGCGCGAAGCTCGTTGTAGCCCGGGGGCACAAGATAGAAAACCCCTTACATCTATGCTTCGGGATGCTTCCAAAAGAGGGAATCCAGCGAATAGATCTGAATGTGGAAGTAGAAGAGGAGGCCGAAATTTCCCTTTTAGCTCACTGTACCTTTCCCAATGCCATGGATGTACAGCATTTGATGGATGCTGCTATCCATGTCCATGCCGGGGCTTTCTACTCCTACTTTGAACGTCATGTACACTCTCCGGAGGGAGGAATAAAGGTCGTTCCCAAGGCTAGTATCATCCTGGATGAAGACGCCAGGTTCTCCACTGAGTTCGAGCTCCTTAAGGGAAGGGTAGGATTGATGGATATCGATTATGAAACTACCTGTGCTGCCAGGTCTGTTATGGAGATGAAGGCCAGAATAAGCGGAAGGGGAGATGACCGCATTAAAATACGAGAGGCGGGTTACCTTAAAGGAGAGAAGTCCAAAGGTGTTCTCATTTCTCACATCGCCCTGAGGGACAACGCCAAAGCGGAGATCTTAAACGAACTCATCGCTGACGGTCCCTATGCCCAAGGTCATGTAGACTGTAAGGAGATCGTCCAGGACAATGCCGTTGCCCGGGCTGTACCCATTGTTCAGGTGAACCACCCTAAGGCCCACGTTACCCACGAGGCGGCTATCGGATCTGTGGATTCTAAGCAATTACAGACCCTTATGTCCCGCGGATTGGACGAGGATGCCGCTGTGGACCTCATTATACAGGGGCTGCTCAAATAAGATCCTTCAAGAGACCCTTAGCAGAGGACAGATGCTCCTTCGCGGCCTCCATCCAGGCAAAGAAGGGGGTGGAGAAGAACCCTTCTTTGCCCTTTACCGGTTTGGGTGTAAGGACCCGGGTTTTGTAGAGGAAGGTGTCTTTAAACCAGAGGTACTTACTATAGCCGTTAAAATACTCCTCCTTCAGGGGGGCGTTTTCTAAATGGACGGCCCGATCGAGGGATGCCCGCAGGCTGAAGGGTTCCATTCCATAGGTAATCTGGAAATCTGTAATAAGCTCCTCTTGAGGTGCTTTTTCGCCGCCGATTCTGTCTAGGAGAAGTTCCAGCTCCATAAGGACTGTTTCCACATCTCCGAAGGACTTTCGGTTATGGGTACAGAAGAATTTATAGACCATTTTCGCGGCAGCGAGATATCTGACTGAATTGTTAATGATAGCTGTCTCCGGCAATAAGCGGCTGTCCTCCCACTCTATACCGTACATGTCCGGTGTCTTTAGTATTTGGGCGTGCCCTATGGGCGGTATAAGAGAGCCCTCATCGCAGATATTAATGGGATTACGGTAGCCGGAAAAATTTTGGTGTGCCCAGCTGTCCGCGTACGCGTGCGCCCCTATACCGATGCGATAGGGATTTCGGGTTTTCAGTGCGTCTATAAAGAGTTCTCTAGCCCGGGGGGAACCGGGAGTACAGCTGCTTGGGTCCGAGAGGCGGTCCTTTCTCTTTGCAGCGGCAATACCCGGTTCTCCCGGTACGAAGTGAAAGGGAAGATAGACATTCTCCGGGAAATAATCATTCCAAAACCCATAGTTTTGGGTGGGAATTGTCCTGTATTCTCTTCCTTCGGCATGCACAGTGAAGGAGAGAATGTTAGCATCCACAAATTGGGAAGACCAGGCGATCGTCCTTGCCTCTTCTTGAGAGAAACCGCTCTGTTCGGCAAGAAAGTGGACAATGTAGTAGTGAAAGAGAATATTCATTGTAAGAGGTATTGTATGGAAGCCCTCCGAGAGATGCAATATCCTCTATTTCCAGCGCAGCAATTCTCAGAGGTGAAGTCTTTTAGACTTCACCTCTGAGAACTGCTGTTTCCAGCGGCCCCATTATTGTGTTTTTTTTCTTCCTCGGGTA
>CAYXSD010000024.1:0-30365 GCA_964466335.1 uncultured Spirochaetales bacterium | reverse complement strand
CTCTGGCCAGAGAAGAAGTGGAAGAATTGGTTGCCTTCTACAATTACACAGGTTCGGACTGGACTATGAAAAGCCTGGAAGAGCTTGTAAATAGTATTACCTGGCGGATCAGGCAGGGTAGTTCATGGCACCTTCAACAGCACATGGCGAAAATCAACTTTTTTGCTATGTCCTGGGAGCGTACTATAGCAGATCCCAAATCTACAGAGGAATTCATTTTACATTTAGGGGCTTTTCTGAATTTTCGGATTGGTATCAATTCAACGTTAGACAGAGACTCCAATCAGAGAGAGGCCTACTTAAAAACATGGGGGTGGTCCTACAGAATCGAGACATGGTACTTCTACTTCAGGAAGGTCTACTTTCCCGCGGACCCCGAACGGCATGGTAATTGGGAATGGGCGGGAATCTATTTTGGAGAAAAACCTTTCTCCGGAACGGAAGAGATGTAAGAGTACCGATACCTGTATGAAAAATTTCTATACACTGGTATTCATCCTTAGTTTTCTCCTAATACAGAGTCTACAGAGTATC
The DNA here is from genome assembly GCA_964466335.1 of uncultured Spirochaetales bacterium. GTDB lineage: Bacteria > Spirochaetota > Spirochaetia > SPDA01 > CAYXSD01 > CAYXSD01. The sequence goes on along the minus strand of CAYXSD010000024.1, from coordinate 29,831 downwards.
TTCCCGAATCCGACATCCTCCGGGCCGCTTCCAGCTGCCTCTGCCACCAGGGTTCCGCCCTTTTCGGATCAAGGTATCCTCAAAACTCTTGCCCTTCCCTCAAGACAGTACCATAAGGGTCCTGAAGTCTACTCGCAAAATATCCCCTCTAATGGGTTTGTAGAGTACTACCGGACCCAATTCCTTCAAAAAGAATCCAGAGACTGGATCCAGCGGGCATTGGACAGGGGAAAACCCTATCTAAACTATATAGCTGAAGAGGCATTGCGGCAGGATGTTCCTCTGGAACTTATGTATCTTCCCGTTATAGAGTCGGCCTTTGTCCCCTACGCACGGTCTTGGGCTGACGCGGTAGGGCTTTGGCAATTCATAGCAAGCAGCAGCACGCCCTATGGCATACGGATAAACGAGTGGCTCGATGAGCGAAGAGATTTTTGGAAGGCCACTTCCGGAGCAATGGAAAAACTTAAGTATAACTACCGTATCCTTGAAGATTGGTACCTGGCCTTAGGAGCCTATAATTGTGGATTGGGAAGAATGTCCAGAACGATGAGGGACTCGGGAATCGGCGATTATTGGACACTCTCAGAAAATCGACTGCTTCCACGGGAAACCATCGGCTATGTACCAAAATTCTTAGCAATTCTGGAATTGTGCATGTATCCGGGCAGAAACGGGCTGGAAATCTCCTGGGAGAGAGGTACAAATTGGACCAAAGTACCCCTGAAAGGCATCGTAGACCTTCGATACCTCGCCAAAGAGGCAGGAACTGACTACTCCCTCTTGAAAATGGGCAATGCAGAACTCCGATATCATATTACCCCCCCCGATGGAACAAGCTATTTTCTGAAGGTACCTCAAAAAGAGGCCGATAAGATAGTAAAAACCTTGGAGAATGAGAACGTACAGTTGATGAAGGTCCATATACACACCATTAAATCCGGCGACACCCTCTCACATCTGGCCCAACATTTTGGTGTTTCCGTGGGAATGATTCAACAGTACAACCCCGGTCTTCGACCTCGTGCCTTGCAGCTTGGAATGAAGCTCGTTATTCCCAATATTAAAGATGTAGGGCCCTACCGGAGAGTGGTAAAACAGAGTCCACCTCCTCCACCTCCCACTGCTCAGGGAAAACTCTATACTGTACAGGAGGGGGACACTCTGTGGCTTATATCCAAGAAATTCGAAAGTTCCCCGGATTACATTGCTTCGGCGAATAATATTTCTCTATCCGATATAATCCTGCCGGGACAAGTCCTCCTCATTCCCAGGGAACTAGCTAAGGAGAGACTGAAAAGTGGACTATAAACCAGCGCTTCTCTTTCCCTGTCTTTTTCTCCTTTTTTTCTTTTTGCTCTCGCCTCTCTCGGCATCGGACGATCTCACATATACCTCCGAGCTTGATTGGGAAGGAAACACCCTTACGGTTCGAATAGAACACCCAATTGCCGCAAACAGCACCGGCCTATTTGAAGCAAGATCGGTAGTTGAAGAGAGGGTAAAGCAACAATTCCCCTATATCCTCATGGATGTACTTTCCTCCCTCCACATCAACTCCACCTACATTTTTGAAGACTACCTTAAAGAAGATCCCGATCTCATGGAAGAAGTCTTCTCCATAGCGGAAAAAAGTGTGAAGACCTCCTCGGTTATCTCCCGAAATTTGGATTCCCTTATTGTTACCTACAAAACACACCTTTTTCCCACCGTTGGAGCAGTTTTTGTACAACACAAGACTCCACTTAACCTCCCTGTCTCCCTGGATTGGGTCCCTTCTACGGAATTTACCGGTGTTGTTATCTATATGCAGGGGGAATATCCCGTTCATGGAGAGCCGGAAACCAAAACGTTCGTTCCCTCTCTTTTCCCAAGGATATACGACGAGTACATGACCCTCATTCTTAGTGAGGACATGATGGACCCAACAATGCTCAAATACTGGGGCGTCTTCCAGTACACCGATTCCTTTGATGAGGAGGACTACCGAGAGAGAATCGGGAAAAAACCCTTAAGAATTATCGGGAAAGGACTCTTCGGTAAGGCGGACGGAAATATTCTCATATCCGAAGAAGCAGCCAAAATGCTCCTCTACAACGACCATAACCGCTCCCTTCTGAAGGAAGGAAGGATGCTGTTAATCTGGAACGGCCCGAAGAAATAGATTAGCCATAATCCGGCTGTCCTTGAGCAGGTTATCTAGAACACAGTACTCGTTGGGCATGTGTGCGGTTTCGTCTATAGTGGCCCACACCACAGTATGAAAACCTGCATTCCTTAAATAGGCACCGACAGTGCCTCCCCCGATTCCCGTGGGCACCCCGGGAACACCGTGGACTGTTTCAATCGCCCTGCTTACTTCCTGCACAAAGGGTGAATCATGAGGTGTGGGTTCGCTTTCCACGCGTTGGAGAATTCTTCGTTCGATGGTGACCCCGTGCTTCTCCTCGATACTCCGGCTGTAAGAGTCCACCTTATCTAAAACATCCTGCAGCGGTACCTCCGGAAGAATTCTACAATCCAAACAGAAAACGTCCTCTCCGGGCAGGGTGTTAACGTTAGGAACATTTGCCTTCTTTTTTGTGGGTACAAAGGTGGAATAGGGGGGATCGAAGAGAGTGTTTTCGTTGCTGAAAACCTCTTTCAATCCTCCGAGGAGGACCACCAACTCAGAGGCTGCCAAAAAGGCATTGACACCTAGTTGGGGCATCGAGGCATGACATTGTCTGCCGTGAGTGGTGAACTCAAGCCATAACACCGATTTTTCCGCTATCTCCAGCATGGTCCCTTCCGGATTTCCTCCATCAGGAACAAGAAAGGTATCCCCAGGGCTAAAAAGGTCGAGTTCTTTCAGGATGTACTGGATTCCGTACTGCGAACCTACCTCCTCATCCGGAACAAAGAGAAGTTTAATCGGTTTTGGAGGAGTAATACCCGCTTTTACGAGAGCGTACATTGCAAAAATGGATGCTACCATTCCCTGTTGATTGTCCTCTACTCCCCTTCCATAGATCCTCCCTTCCTTCTCCCTAAGGACATAGGGATCTCCCTCCCAAAGGACCTCCTCGCCGGGAGGGACAATATCTAAATGGCTCATCACCCATATTGCCGGACCTTCATTTTCCCCCGCCAATTCCGTAACAACCACCGGTCTTTTACCCCCGGGGACCCGTTCATCAGGAACAGAGTACTCCTTTACGCCGGGGAAGCCTTTTTCCTGTAACCAGGAGCGGAGAAAACCGGCCTTCCGCCCCTCCCCTTCGCCTCCGTTTTCCGGGGCCAGGGCGGGGATTGCGGTCAAGCTGCGCTGGAGTTCAATCATTTCTCCTCTCTGTTGCGAAAGCCACTTACTGATCCTATTCCACTCTGCCATAATTCCTCCTCTTTGAGGCTCTTTCAAAATTGCCATTTTTCAGAGCCTCAATATGGGGTCGATTTTATAACTTATTATAATATAATAAGTTATAAAATCTAAAGGTAGGGCCACTTTCAAATCAACCAATTTTTAAATTGGTTGATTTGAAAGTGGCTGATTTGAACTTCTCATTACGTTACGGTTTGCCCCTTTTAGACCTGTCTTTTGGGTCACATTAGAGTATATCACAGCGAACTTACTCGCAATAGGCTATCCATATATATATTGCTGGAATTGACTTTCCATAAAAGATGTGGTGTAGTATTTTTTCAATACAGGACATATATATATTGGCCTTTAGGAGAGTCGACACAACCATGAGATTTATTTCACCGTCGTTTTTGCATCGGATTTTTTTACGACATCCAAGAATATATCGCAACCTACCATGTGTTCTGGGATTCATAGCTATGGGTACCCTCAATCTTGGCCTTCTTGCCTGCGGAGCGGGTACCATTGGCTACGCTCTTATCCTTTGGCCTCCAAAGGACGCCGAATTAAAGCCGGGGACCCTCGTTCCTGTTATCTCTGAATCACATATACAGGAAACGTATACCCTCTCCCCCCACTCGGACAACGAGGACAGGATAAAGGTATCAAAACCGCGGGTCCGTTTCTTCTCCAAGAAACAGGAAGCGGATGAGTACATGAAGGAACATGAACAATGGCTTAGCACCTTCGGAACAGCAAAAAAGGACGGATTACCCATTAGGCAAGAACCGGATGTCCTCTCGAGACGGGTATACCGATTGAAACAAGGCCAAACCGTCAAGATTCTTTCGAGAATAGGAGGACCTGTAAAGGTGAGTGGATTGGAGGGGCACTGGTACAGGGTTTATACTGAAGATGGGGTAGAGGGATATCTTTTCGATTCCGAGCTGTCCCTCTTCGAGTATGGAAATATACCAAAACAGGACGATGTATCCGAGGGGATGCAGAGTGATCCCTACTTAAGATCACTTAATAAAGAAACGTGGCGCCCCGCTTCTTTTAAACGGATGATTGATGAAGATAGTATTGATTTGCAAGAGATGGACCCAAAGTACGGACTATTTTTTAACGCGGACAACAAAATAATACGAATAGTGTATAAAGGTATTAATCGGGAATTTACATTTACCTCCATCGATACGCTTGGACCACGGTTCTACGCCTTTTTAGGCTCAAGTTTAAGAATCCGATTCCACTCAGAACAGGAGCTCACCGCTTTTTTTCCCGCTGACGAAGGAGAACCGGACAGAGAGCTCACCTTCACAATTATAGATAGGGACATTGCCGAAGTAATCGAAGACGAAAGGCAAAGAAGATATCGTGTGTGGCAGAAGTTTTTGGAAAGAGGACCGGTTTTCTCCAGTGATGCCTACGGTACTATCATTTTCCAGAAAAACAGGCGGTTCACTTGGGAGAATTACTATCCATTAGTACCGTCAGTCATCCCCTACGAAGCAAAGAACAGAGGTTCCATAAATTTTTCCAAGTTCCTCTCTCAGAATTTGAAAGAAGAAGCCCAAGGGGTCATCAGCTTTTATTTCGACACCGAGCCGGGAGCATATCCGGTACATTTTCTCTTCACCTTCCAATCGGGTGGCATCCAGTTGGTCCATGTTCCCGAGGAACACATTGAGAACAATACAGTTATGGAACAAACTCAATATCCCTTAGTTATCTTTTTTTCCTCCTCCTCAGACGTGGAGGAAGAGAAAGGAGATTAAATGCCCTCTCTCCAGTTGGAACACATATCCTTGGCCTACGGAGACCGGGATGTTTTAAAAGATGTTTCCCTCGGTCTTAACACGGGCGATCGGATAGGATTAGCCGGATTGAACGGCAGCGGTAAATCCACCCTGATGAAGATTATAGCGGGGCTTATTCACCCTGATTCCGGAAAGAGGACCATGGAAAAAGATATCCGTGTGTCCTATCTTCCCCAATCAGGAGTGGCCTTCTCAGAGGAAGATCTTCTTGGAGAGGCAGACAGGGCATTTGAACGTCTTTCGGAAATTGAACAGAAAAAAAAGGCAGTGGAAGAACAGCTGGGAGCTCTTTCGGAAGGCGATCCGAAGATAAGCGAATTATTGAAAGAACAGCACACTCTGGAAGAAAGTCTACTGGAAGCTGGTTTTTATCAGAGAGAAATTACTATAAAAAAAGTTCTTAACGGTTTAGGATTTACCGAGAACGATTATGAAACACCCTGCTCAGCCTTTTCCGGGGGATGGCAGATGCGCGTTGCCCTGGCAAAGGTATTGCTGCAACAACCGGAGATTATGCTTTTAGATGAACCTACCAATTATCTGGATATTGAAGCGAGAGAATGGCTTCTCGCCTATCTTCAACAGTATCCGGGAGCACTTCTTTTGGTCTCTCATGACCGATATGTACTAGACCAGCTAATTGCCAAAGTAGCAGAGCTTTTCATGGCCCGTCTAAAAATCTATTCCGGCAACTACAGTGACTATGAAAAAAAGCGGCAACAGGAGAGGGAACAGCAGATAGAAGCTTATAAAAAGCAAGAGAGAGAACGAAAAAAAACGGAAGCATTTATTCAGAAATTCAGATACAACGCTTCTAAAGCCACCCTCGTCCAGAGCCGAATAAAAGAACTCGAAAAAAAGGAAAAACTGGAAGTCCCTCCTGCTATGAAAACGGTCCATTTTTCTTTCCCTCCCCCACCACACTCGGGTAAAAAAGTACTTCGGGTAGAAGGACTGGAAAAGCGGTATGGAGATACTCGGGTGCTCTCTAACCTCAGCCTTTCCATTGACCGAGGAGAGAAAATCGCGGTGTTAGGAAAAAACGGTGCTGGGAAATCCACACTCCTGAGAATCTTAGGGCGGAAGGACCACGATTACACAGGAAATGTAGAATTCGGGGCAGGGGTAAACGTGGGCTACTTTGCCCAGGAAATTGATTCTGTTTTTGATCCTAAACGGACCCTTATCGAAGAGGCCGAGGAACAAGCCCCGCTGGATTACATCCCAAAACTTCGAAACCTTCTTGGGGCGTTTCTCTTTCGGGAGGATGATCTAAATAAACCAATAGGTGTTTTGAGTGGAGGGGAAAAGAGTCGTTTAGCCCTTCTCACCCTTCTCCTTCATCCTGTCAACCTGCTTGTCCTGGACGAACCTACTAATCACCTAGATATTGCCTCCAAGGACGTCCTTCTCCAAGGGTTAAAGGAGTATACAGGGACCTGTATCTTCGTCTCCCACGACCGCTACTTTATAGAGGAGCTGGCGGAGCGGGTAATTGAAATAACTCCTCTGGGAATGGTGGATTATCCCGGAGATTATTCCTACTATCTACGAAGGATCCAAACTCAGGAGGGTGAAACCCTTGAAGGATCAGGAAAGATTCAGAAAAATAAGCGGGCCTCCCAAGAAGAGCTGTTGGAAGCGGATAAAAGCGACAGTCAACGCTTTCGAGACGACCAAAAGGCCCGCCAACGCCGCCGGAAGGGCCTATTAAAACAGGAACAGGAGTTACTGTCCCGCTTAGAGGACCTGGAAAGAGAACATACGGATCTTCAGCATTCCATATCAGAACCGGAAGTGTACGTGGACGGTAATAAGGTACGGCGGTTGAAGGAAAAACTGGAGCAAAACGAACAAGAACAGTCGGAATGTGCTTCCCGCTGGGAGGAGGTAGAGGCAGAACTCCGATCACTCTCCATAAAGGACAACTCCTAGAACAGTTCGAAAAAACACCTTAAAAAGTCTCTAAAATATTGATTTCACTCAAATAAGTGCTATACTAGTTCCTATACTATATCTCCAAGACAAATACTCTTAAGGAGGGAGAAAAAAATGAAAAGAACGCTATTCGTTATTATCGTGTTGTTTTCCATCTTTTTTCTGTTAGGTTCCTGCGCGACCACTAGTTTACACTCTCCCACTCCAAACGAACCGGGTGAAGTCACCCTGGGTGGTCATGTAGGGCTTCTCTTCATACCGCCCACAGATAGCAGCTTTGGGTTTCCTCTTATTTTTAACGGAATCTTTCGTGTTGGATTAGTAGATCATTTGGAGCTCGGTATCAACGCGGGATCTCTGGGTGCAGATATGGCGCTCAAATACGGGTTCTTCCCCCAGGATAGTCCTTTTCAACTTTCGGTCCTCGGAGGAGGAGGATTGTACTACTGGTCCTTTCTCGATTTTAACGCCGGGGCATTAACCGGCGTTACCCTAGGTGATGTGGTCCAGATTTACGGTGGGTACAGGCAACACTTTCTTCTTGTTTCCGGTGCGGGACTTCTACCCTACGGCAATATCATCGGGGGTGTAGAACTCTTTTTAGGTGACCACGTTTCCATAGCAGCTGAGTTCGACCACACCATATTTTACTACGAGGTAACCTCTGCGGACTCGGAAGACTCAACACATATTGGCCTTAATAATGCAGCCATACCAGTGCTCAATGCCGGTTTGAATCTTCATTTTTAACCTGTACTTTCCTCAGCGTTTCCAGTATCTTAGAGACACCTTCTTGTTAGTACCCTAGTACTGCTATTGCACATGGAGAAAACCTATGAAAATACGTTACAACGCTCCGGTGACTCTATCATTCGCTCTTCTTTCTACTCTCGTTCTCGTATTAGGTCAGCTTACCGGAGGGTCGGTAATTCTCTCCTTTTTCAGTATTCCCGCCAAGGGAATGTTCGACGCGGCTAATCCCGTGCACTATCTACGTCTCTTTACCCACATTGCCGGTCACGCCAACTGGTTACACCTCTTGAGCAACTTTTCTTTTATTCTTCTCCTCGGTCCGATCCTGGAGGAAAAATACGGTAAGGGACCACTCCTCGTTATGATTGTTACCACCGCTCTGGTAACAGGTGTTCTCAATGTTATCTTTCTCCCCACAGGACTCTTAGGCGCCAGCGGTATTGTCTTTATGATGATTCTCCTAATCTCCTTCACAAACATTAAAAAAGGGGAAATTCCCCTCACATTTATTCTGGTAGTCTTCCTATTCCTGGCTAAGGAAATCATAAACGCCTTTCAGGAGAATACAGTATCCGAGTTTGCCCACATTGCCGGAGGAATCTGTGGGAGTTTATTTGGATTTTTTCAAACTCGCGAACCATCTTCATCTAAGAAAGATGTGATCCCTTCGATTATCGAGGAAAAAAAAGAATAGCTTCGCCCCTTTTGACAACTCCCTTTTGTTATAATTGCATTAAAAGCCTCGCTGTGTTATGCTTCCGGCTATGGAACTCAACATTAATAGCAGGGGTAACGGCGCCTGCCCTCTATGCAGAGAGAACGCTAGGTGCTCCATACAAAAAGCATTGAAATCCTCAACAAAGGACATACAGGACCCCCAAAGAATGGGAATGGAATTGGTTGTTTATACCTGTCCATATTTTAAGGAACAATTTTAGCTTTAACATCTTCACTATATAGAGGCTCTTTCAAAATGTTATTTTTCAGACCCTCAGTATAGAACATAGATTGGCAAGACCCATGGGAAGAAAAAACTCAATGATTGAAAAACTTAAGGAAATTGAAAACAGGCACAACCAGCTGGAAAAGCTCATTGTCGACCCGGACATACTCAAGGACCAGGAACGATACAAAGAACTGATGCAGGAATACTCCCAGTTAAGAGAAACCGTAGATACCTTTCGAGAGTATAACCGCGTAGAAGAAGAGACGAAAGAGGCAAAAACCCTTCTAGAAGCGGAGAAAGACAGAGATATGCAAGCAATGGTCAAGGGGGAGATTTCCGAACTTGAACAGCAAAAAGAAACCCTGGAGGAAAAGCTAAAAATCCTCCTCATCCCCAAAGACCCTCTGGACAAGAAAAATATCATCATGGAAATCCGTGCCGGTACCGGCGGTGAGGAAGCGGCCCTCTTTGCGGCGGACCTTTACAGAATGTATGCCCGTTTCTCGGAGAAGAACAGCTGGACATTGGAGCTGATGAATTCCCATGAAACCGGTATAGGGGGATTCAAGGAGATTGTTTTTTCCATCTCAGGAAAAAATGTCTACGAAAATCTTCGCTATGAAAGCGGCGGTCATCGTGTGCAGCGGGTACCTGAAACCGAATCGGGGGGGAGGATCCATACGTCCGCGGTAACTGTTGCTGTCCTTCCGGAGGCGGAGGAGACGGACATCAAGGTAAATCAGGAAGACCTCAAAATTGATGTGTTCCGATCCTCCGGACCCGGGGGACAGAGCGTAAACACTACTGACTCCGCGGTAAGGATTACCCATATCCCTACAGGACTGGTGGTTATTTGCCAGGACGAAAAGTCCCAGCACAAGAACAAAGCCAAAGCGCTTAGGGTCCTCAGGGCCCGGCTCTATGAAGCAGAGGAGAAGAGACGCCAGCAGGAACGCTCCGAAGTTAGACGGAACCAAATCGGTTCAGGAGACCGCTCGCAAAGAATCAGGACCTACAACTTTCCTCAGAACCGGGTAACCGACCACCGGATCAACCTAACCCTCTACAAGTTGGACTCCATAATGGAAGGCGAATTGGAAGAACTCCTGGAGGGCTTAAAGGTAAGCGCTCGGGAGGAGTATATCGCGTCATAGGAACAATCTAAGAGATTAACGCGAAAAGAGCTGAATGGAACAGCAAAAAACAGTTCGAGAAGTCCTTTTAGAGGGCGTTACCATTCTTACGGAGGCTTCAGTACAGAACCCTTACCTGGATACTCTCCTTCTCCTCTCCCATACAATGGGCATTTCGAAGGAGCAGTGTATAATCCGCTATCCTGATCTTTTTCCAAGGGGACTTAAAAACCGGTTTTACACCTATCTCGGAAAGCGAAAGGACCATATCCCTGTTTCCTACATCCTGGGGAAGAAGGAATTCTATGGGAGGACCTTTTTTGTCGATGATAGGGTCCTTGTTCCGCGACCGGACACTGAAACCCTGGTGGAGGCGGTATTGGAGAGGGTAGACCTGTCCTTAGGCAGCTGCCGCATTTTGGACCTCTGCACAGGTACGGGTTGTATCGGCATTATCCTGAAACTGGAGCGCCCTAAACTCAATGTTGTTTGTTCAGATATATCCTTGGATGTTAAGGATGTTTTCGAAAAAAACTGTAAGGCCCTCCTTGAAAAATCTCTGCCATTCTACCACTCCGATCTCTTTAGCTCCATTCCCGGTCCCCCTTTTCACTGCGTCGTAGCGAACCCCCCCTACTTAAGAGAAGAGGAACTAAGGGGAATGAACAGCGCTCCATTAAAGGACCCAGAAATCGCCCTCCTCGGCGGAGGTAAAGACGGACTTAGGATTATAACAAAAATCATAAAAAAAGCACTGGATCATATCCAACCCGGAGGGTATCTTTTTATGGAGGCAGCTCCACACCAGATAGAGAGCATTGAAAAGAACATGCTCCGCCTGGGCTGGCAGGGGCTCAATACAGTAGGGGACCTTGCCGGCAGGGAGAGGGTCATTTACGGGACAGTTCCGGAGAAAAGGGAAGATGGTCAAAAAGATAGATAATTTTTCCAAGATCCTCAATAGATACACAACGGCGGAGAGAGACCGGATTATCGAAGCAGCCCATTGGAGCGAGGGGAAACACCGAAACCAGAAACGTGCCAGCGGTTCTCCTTACTTCGTCCATCCCTTGGAAGTGGCGGAGATTATCGTTGAAATGAGATTGGACCCGGATTCGGTTATTGCCGCCCTGCTTCACGATATTCTTGAGGACACCAAGGTAACCAGACAGGAACTGAGGAAAAAATTCGGAAAACAGGTGGAGATACTGGTAAACGGGGTCACCAAGATATCCATCCTTCAGGCAAAAACGAAGAGTGTCCAGGAATCTGAAACCATTAGGAAGATGTTCTTTGCCATGATAAAGGACATCCGGGTCATTCTCATAAAATTAGCGGACAAACTCCACAACATGCGTACTCTTCAGTACCTTCCCATGGAAAAACAAAAGAATACCGCTCTGGAGTGTCTAGAAATTTACGCTCCCCTGGCGGACAGACTTGGAATAAGCTGGGTAAAAATGGAATTGGAGGACCTCTCCTTGAAACACCTCTATCCGCAGGAGTACACGCAGATAAAAACAAATCTCGCGGAAAAAAAAGAAGAGAGAACGGAGTACTTGAAGAAAGTAGAGAAAACTATTTACCAGGAAGCTCAAAGAGAAGGTATTCAGGTCCAGATTTCCACCAGAGCAAAACACTTCTACTCCATCTATATGAAAATGAAACGGCGGAACAAGCGCATCGACGAAATCTACGATATGATGGGTATTAGAATCATCTGCGCTAATCAGAATGAATGCTACACCATGCTGGGTATTGTCCACCGGATGTGGATCCCTTTGGAGAATAGATTTAAAGATTATATTGCCATGCCCAAGGCAAATAAGTACCAGAGCCTCCACACAACTGTTATGGGAGAGGGAGGAAAACGTATTGAAATACAAATTCGAACTGAAAAAATGCACCATATCGCTGAATACGGTATTGCCTCCCACTGGCTCTACAAACATAGAGGCCCCAAAGGGAGACCCCAGGAAAAAGACCTGGCAATTATCTCGAAATTGAAAAAGTGGAACGGAATGCGGATAACCTCCGAGGGATTTTTGGAAGAGATAAAACAGGAGATCCTGCAGGATTCCATCTATGTTTTTACCCCTCAAGGCGATGTTAAAGAGCTCCCGAGAGGTTCCACTGCCATCGATTTCGCCTATCATATACATACAGAGGTGGGTAACCGCTGCATAGGCGCCAAGGCGGACGGAAATATCATACCCCTAAGCCGGGAACTGAAAAACACTCAGGTCATCGAGGTCCTCACATCCTCGAAGGGCAGGCCCCGCTTGGATTGGCTCCGCTATGCGAAAACCTCCAGCGCTCGATCGAAGATACGTCAGTGGCTTAATAAACATGATGACAGTCTCTATCTTAGCAAAAACTTGGTAGTAAAGAAGCAAAAAGAGGAAGGAAAAGAGGAAAAACCGCCCCTCCCCTCCGACGCAAACGGAAAGGAGCTGATAAAACGGGTAATAGACAATTCCAAGGTAGTTTTTAAGATCGGAGACGAAAAGAATATGATGATCGGCATTGCCAACTGCTGCAGTCCGGCCACCGGAGATAATATTATAGGCTACGTATCCCGAGGACGGGGGATTATCGTCCATAAAAAAAACTGTCCTAATTTGGCCCACATAAAGGACTTCGAGGAGAGGAGTGTAGAGGTGGAGTGGGAAACAGTCTCCCCCAGGTCTACCAGTCGTTTCCGTGTAAAGGCGAAACGGACATCCGATCTCTTCTCCGAAATAGAAGGAGCGGTAAGAAAATACAAAGGGCATCTTATAGAAGGGAAACTTGAAGAAGAAGAAGGAGGCTGCCTCCGAGGTGCTTTCACCATGGAGCTGGAAAATAAGGAAGATTATAAAAAGGTCCTTAAAAGTATAAGGACTATACCGTCAATAATGAATATTTATCCTATACCGCAGAACCCTACCCCTTAACATTACTGACATCGGACCGCTCCACCAAGATCAAAATCGAAGGCAGGATAATTAAAGCGCTTAAGGTAGTGGTGAAGAGGGCCGAAGCCACAAGAAGTCCGAAATCCATAACCGGAGTAAAACTGGAGAAAACCAGCACCAACAAACCGGCTATAACAGACACGGAAGTAAGCAGGATCGGTCTTCCCGTATGGATGAGTGTCTCCGTAATAATCTTTCTCGAATCTCCGGAATGGATCGATCTCTGACGTCGAAACTGCAAGAGAAGATGAATGGAATCGTCCACTCCAATACCAATTACAACGGAGGAGAAGGTAATGTTGATTGCATTCAATTCAATATTCAACAGGGCCATGAAGATGAAATTGAGAGCGATACCCACAGCCAGGGGTACGAGCGATAAAAGACCATACTTGAATGACCTGAAGGCAAAGGAGGTTATGAAGAAAATCACAATAAAGGAGATGGTGATGGAAACAACCTGGTCCCGTTTCAGCAGGTCCAACACGGAAATGGTGACCACCGAAATCCCCCAAACCTGAGGAGTAACGCTTTTAGAGAAGTAGCTGTCTGCCTCTTCTCTTAAAGTATCTATGAAGGTACGGATGCCTTCGTCCCCTATAAGAGCGTTCCGTGCCTTATCGTGGATACGAAAAGTGAGGGTAAGGCGGGTAAAATTCTCATTAAATAACTGCCCGGTCATTTCACGGCCGTAGGTGGTATCCTCTAAGGACCTTAAATACCGGGAGAGAAGAAGGATAAGGGGTCTCCTTTCGGGTATGCTGTTTTCACCAGTCATAATATCGTTAAGCATTTGCAAATAGGAGGGAAAGGATTGGACCGATAAAACATAGGGGTTTTTCCTCATTAGATCTTCGAAGTCGCCCACATTTTTTAGGACCTGGGAATTGAGAAAATAGTTTTCATCTTCTTCCAGCGCTTCCAAATTCAAGCGGATATAGGTGAATCCCCCGAATTTCTCTCCGAAGGCCGTGTTGTCCTCAATGGTCCTCTCTTTTGCTTTGAAAAGACTGGCGTATTCCGCCCCATAGGTAAGATTTCGCAGCGTAAAAATACAGACAACAAAAACAAGAGCAAGAAAGAAGGGGACCACGTAGCGGAGAGGAAACACCAGACGGCCGAGGACTATCATAAACCGGGTCACTGGTCCCTTCAAGATCCGCTTTCTCTGTTCTTCTGTTGGTTGACTGAGTCTGGAGAGGACCGCCGGAAAGAAAAAGAGAGAGAGAATGGCGCAGAAAATGATCCCCAGCGAAGTAGCAATACCAAACTCCTGAGTATAGGGAATGGAGGAAAACAAGAAACTTAAAAAACTTGCCGCCGTTGTGAGGGCAGCCATAATTATGGTCTTATTAATGTGGTAAAGCGCGTGGGTTATTCTGGATCCATCGGAATCCCCTTTTCTCTCGCTAAAATACTGGTTGAGGAGGTGTATGGAGTAGGAACTCCCAAGGGTAATTACCAGAGGCGGCGTAATAATGCTCATATAGGTAACGGGAAACCCCATTAACCCCATAAACCCCAATGTCCAGAGTGTGCCTATACATACTACCAGCAGGGGGAGGAGAATGGAACGTTTTGCCCTGAATCCGATGTAGTACATAAAAACAATTACCACAATGGCAATCACCAAAAGCTTCGGCATGTCCCTTATTAGGAGGTCCTTAGCGGTATTGTTAATCACCATTGCGCCGGCGAGATACACGTGTTCGAATTCCTCCTCCATTTCCTTCACCACGCTATCCACCCGATGGAAAAGCTCTGTGTAGTCCTCCTGCAGGTTCAGGGTAAAGATGGTGGTAAGAGCGGTATGGTCAGGGGAAATAATGGTATTTTCACAGAGAGGATTGGTGGTAATTATATCCTTAAAATCCTCAAGCTCCTCTGCTGTTTTAGGAGGGGCTTTGGATTCCGTAAGGGTATCAATTTTAAGCCTTCTCCCCTCCTTTAAAAACACGATCATATTAAAAGGATTAATGGAATCTTCAATTTCATCAAAGCCTTCAATCTTCTGTATTTTTTCGTAGAGATACTGCAATTTTTCGAGGGTGAAGACCTTCGGGTCTTCCACAGCAATGTAAAAGCGTTCCATATCCCCCCCGCCCCAGGAGTATTTCTCATAGAGCTTCTGGGCTTCAGCCTCTTTGGGAATTAACTGGTTAAGGTCCGCGTTGAATCGCAGACGAGGCAGAAAAATCGTAAAAAAGATGGTAACACAGATGGTGGCGATTATAACAGCCGAGGAATGCTTGTCTGCAAAATCAATAATGGAAACAATTACTCGTCTCATTTGGGATTGTTTTTAAGGCCTCGCAGTATGTTTAATTGGGAAGAGTGTATTGTATTTGCTAGGCTCTGTCAATTCGAGGCATTCTAATTGTAACAATCAGAATTGCCGACCAATTCAGGCTTTTCTCCTCTCTTGACATTTCTCCTCTCTTGTATTGCACATTCCAGGAAAAACGTACTATGCTGTGCGAAATTACTCTATGTAAAAGGAGTCAATTATGAAAACATGCTTTCTCTTTCCCGGACAGGGCGCCCAATACCCGGGTATGGGAAAAGATTTATGGGAAAACTCGCAGGCAGTAAAGGAACTTTTCGAGTTAGCCTCGGACTCAACATCTATGGACCTTACCAGATTGCTCTTCCAAGGAAGCGAAGAAGAGTTGAAGCAGACCAACAACACTCAAATTGCGGTTACCTTGGTGAATCTGTCCGTTTCGGCTTTTCTCAAAGAACAGGGAGTTCAACCGGAGGGTTTTGCCGGTTTCAGCCTGGGTGAATACTCCGCCCTCTGTGAAGCCGGTGTCTTAGATAAAGAAGACATCTTTGCCATTGTTAAGGCCCGGGGAGAATTCATGGAAAAAAGCAGCAGGGAAGCGGACACAGCAGCAGGAAAATCCGGAATGGCCGCGGTTATCGGACTCTCCAGAGAGGAGGCCGAGGCAGTCCTGACTGGGGATTTGGCAGGGGAGAACATCTACCTGGCCAATCATTCAAGCCCCATTCAAGTGGTCCTCTCCGGCACCGCGGATGCCTTACAGAAAGCGGAGGAGGCTTTTGATAAGGCAGGGGCCATGAAATATGTTATTCTCCGGGTATCCGGACCCTTTCACTGTCCCCTTCAGGAAACTGCTAAAAAAGAATTGGAGGAATTTCTCGGCACCTATACCTTCCGGGACCCAAAATTTCGGGTCTACTCCAACGCCGCGGGGGCCCCGGTTACCACTGGAGATGAAGCGAGGAAAAATTGTGTAAAACAGATCGTTTCCACCGTGGAGTGGCTCAGTATTGAGCAGCATATCTTAGACGACGGTTTTGAACGCTACCTGGAAACAGGACCGGGGAAGGTGCTTTCCGGACTTTGGAAGTCTTTTTACCGCAAGGTCCGGTGCAAACCGGCAGGAACTCTGGAGGCCATTGAAGAAATTATCAATGGGGAAGCATAAAAAGAAGCATAGAAAAATTGAGAAGGAACAGGCCTATGAATAGCACACCAAAACGAGTAGTAGTAACTGGTATGGGGACCATTAATCCCTTAGGAGATTCCCTGGAGGAGTACTACTCCAATCTCATGGCGGGAAAATCCGGAATAAAGGTGTGGGAGACCCTGGATGTCTCCAACATCGAGTGTAAAATCGGCGGAGATATCGGAAATTACGACACCAAGGCCGCGCTTAAGGGGCTTCAGGACGACTTGGGGGAAGATTTCTACAAGAAGGCTGCTAAACTCTTTAAAACAGCCACCTTCTCCTCCAAAACGGCAGTGCTCTCCTCTCTCTACGCCTGGAAAGACGCGGGCTTAATGAGAAAGGACTACGACCCCTTCCGGACTGGGGTAATCGTGGGGGGACATAATCTCAACTCCAAGTATCTCTTCGAAAATCAGAAACAATTCTTAGAGGAACCGGAGTTTATCCAACCCTTAAGCGGAGTAGAGGGTATTGACCCGAATGTCCCGGGCCTTATTTCCGAAGTACTCAGCGTTCACGGACCGACATTTACCATCGGCGGGGCCTGCGCGAGCGGAAACCTGGCTCTTCGAGAAGGGTATCGAGACATCATCCTCGGCGAGGGGGACCGGGCGGGAATTACCGGAGGGGTCTTCGATATGTCCCAGGCGGACATCCACGCCTCCGCCTTCATCGGCGCGGTGGTCACAAAACCGGAATACCAGACCGCTCCGGAGGAGGCCTCACGCCCCTTCGACGCCGGCCGCTGCGGCTTTGTATACTCCCACGGGACCGCCTGTATGGTCCTGGAGGAGCTGGAGGCCGCCAAGGCCCGTGGGGCCCGTATCTACGCGGAAGTGGTGGGCGTGAAGGCCTCCTCCAACGCCTGTCATCTGCCCCAACCCTCGGCGGAATTCCAAGGCATTCTCATCTCCACGCTTCTTAAAGAAATAAACCTCTCCCCGGAGGAAATAGACTACGTGAACTGTCATGCGACAGCAACTCCCTCCGGAGACATTGAAGAGATCAAAGCGATAAAGAAGGCCTTTGGAGATCACGCCTACAAACTGAAGCTGAACGCACCAAAGTCTATGCTTGGACACACCTGCTGGGCCGCCCCCCTTGTGGAAGGTATAGGGGGTATTATGCAGATGAACCGCGGCAGGCTCCATGGAAGCATCAACATAGATAATCTCGATCCCGCGGTCGACCTGGATGTTTGTTCCAATGGGCCGGTAGATCATCCGGTCCGATACATGCTGAAGAACTCCTTCGGATTCGGTGGAATAAACTGTTGTGCCATCTACAAGAAGTGGGAGGAATAAATACAATGAACTGTTTTGTTAGCGGCGGTTCCAGGGGAATCGGCCGGGCTGTTGTTCTTAAATTCATCGAAGAAGGATGCGGCTGCGCCTTCAGCTACGGCCGAAATAAGGAGGCCGCCGAAGAAACAATGCGTTTGGCCAAAGAACTTCGCCCCGAAGCGGAAATTAGGGGCTATAAGATGGATGTAAAAGACCCCACCCATGTGGAAACAGTAGTGGAAGAGGCCATCGATGATTTTACCACTATTGAGACGGTGGTAAACAACGCCGCTATTGTTAAAAACAACGCCGCCGCAATGATGAGTAACGAAGAGTGGGATGAAGTAATTGCTACGAACCTATCCGGACCTTTTTACGTAATCCGTTCTTTCCTCTTTCATTTCATCTCCAACCGGATGGGAAAAATTATCAATATTTCCTCCCTCGCCCAGGACGGCGCCAGCGGGCAGGCAAACTACGCTGCTAGTAAGGCGGGACTGGTAGGACTTACCAAGACATTAGCCCGGGAATACGGACAGAAGGGAATTACCTCCAATATTGTTACTGTAGGACTGGTACCGACAGACATGGTGAAGGACCATATGGCGGAAAAACTTTCCAAAATTTGGATGGAGTACTGCCCAATGAAGCGGGTAGGCACGGCAGAAGAGATTGCCCATACCGTACATTTTCTCACTACCGAGAAAGCAGGATTCATAAACGGAGAAACCATTAGAGTCTCCGGTGGCTTGACTTACGTTCCGTAAAAGGATTATTCTCTCTGCTATGAAACAAATTGGAATTGAAAAGATAAACATCTACGCTGGACCTATGTTTATGAAGCAGACCTCACTAGCTGAAGATAGAGGGAAGGATCCGGAGAAGGTGGTAAGCGATTTCCTTATCAATACCCGCTCCGTTTTTCCTCCTTACGAAGATACTGTAACCATGGGTGCCAACGCGGCAAAACCGATCCTCACCGAGGAAGACAAACAGGATATCGGTATGCTCATTGTGGGGACCGAGGGTTCCGTAGATTTCGGAAAACCCATAAGCACCAATATACACAGCGCTTTGGGTCTTCCCCCGAATGTAAGAAACTACGAGACAAAACACGCGTGTTATTCAGGCGTGGCCGCCTTAGATACAGCGATTAACTGGATTGCCGGCGGTCTGAACCACGGGAAGAAAGCTTTGGTAATCTCAACTGACTTCAGTCGCATGCATTTAGGTGCCAAGGAAGAGTTCGTCCTCGGCGGTGTGGCAGCAGCGTTATTAATAAGCGAACACCCCACACTCCTGGAATTCGAAGGGGACAAACGGGGCACTTGGACCACTAACGCCTACGACACCTTTAGGCCTAGCGCGCGGGCGGAGGTGGGAAACAATGAGGTAAGTCTCTTTACCTATATGGACGCCTTGGAGGGTGCCTGGGAGGATTTTGTTGCCAAATGGGATAACGGATTTTCCTTCGATAATGATCTTTACGCGATTATCTATCACACCCCTTTTCCAGGTATGTCCTTTCAGGCCCACCGGACCCTCTGCAATATAAATCAACCGCGTAAAAAGGCGGAGGTGAAGGAGGATTTTAACAAACGGGTCCTTCCGGTACTCCGTTACTCCCGTCGGGTGGGAAGCACCTACGGTTCCAGCAACTTCGTCGGCATTGTAAGCCTTCTATCAGGAGAATCCCCCGAAGACCTTGCGGGAAAACGCCTCGGCTTTTTCGCTTACGGTTCAGGGGCAATTGGTGAGTTTTACAGCGGCGTCCTTCTTCCCGGCACAGCATCCTGGACGGGGAGCAAAGCAATTGAGGAGCACTTCAACAGTCGAATAGAAGTATCGGTCCCGGAATACGAAGAATTGGAGAAAATCAGAGACTCCTATATCGAGAACCCGAACTTTGTATCTGACCTGTCTTCAGGAAAGGACATATTCGATCGGGCCTACAAGGGAAAGGGTCTTCTCTACCTGAAGGAAGTTAAGGACTATTACCGAACCTACGAATGGAGTTAATCCGTGTCCGCCTCCGTGTCCGTACCCCGGGTAGATTATTTCTTTGATTCCCATATATCTTTTATCACTCTCACGGACAGTGAGGGAGGGAACCTTCTCAACCCGAGAATGCTCAAGGAGTTGGAAGAGTCGGTTACGGCCTCATTAGAAGAAAATGATGGAAGGATAATCTGTATACAATCCTCCGGAGCATCCTTCTGTTTAGGGATGGACCTTATTGCTTTGGAGAAAGAGGGCGGTAAGGGACTCGAAAATGCCCTCGATAGCTATATCCGCATTCTCAAAACCCTCTACACCTCCCCAAAACCTGTTGTATCCGTCCTTCGTGGGCCGGTGAAAGCCGGCGGAGTGGGTTTAATCGGCGCCTCGGACATTGTTGTCGCCCGGGAAGACGCCACAGTGGAACTTACTGAGGCAATCCTCGGTCTCATTCCTGCCAATGTACTCCCCTATTTGGTACCCAGAAGGATGACTCCCCAGCAAGCCCGATATCTGATAATTACAGCAAAGAAATGCACCGCTTCAGAGGCCTTCGACTACGGTCTTGTAGATGAGGTATACCCCGAAGAAAAGCTAAGCAAGGGGTTAAAAAAGCTCTTTAAACAGCTTCTCCGCATCTCTCCTTTAGCAATATCTGAAACCAAAGAAACCGTATCCAGAATGGAGAAAATGGATTTAGGAGAATCTCAATTCTTTGCCCGGGAAAAACTCCTCTCCCTTCTCGCCCGAGAGGACCGGATGAAACATATTAGGGCCTTTAACGAGGGGACCACTCCACCCTGGTTCGAACGGCTCACCCTTACAAAACCCATTGACCCGGGAGGTGCCGAATGAGCACACCTACAGTCACAGTAGAAATGAAGAATGATGGCATAGCCCTAATAAAAATGGAGGACGAAGAGAACAAAAACATCTTCTCCGATACCTTTATTCATGATTTTATTGCCGCCATTGATCTCTGTGAAAACGAGTACAAACCCAAAGTGGCGGTCCTCACCGGCTTGCCGGATGTATTCAGCGGCGGCGCGGAAAAACAGACCCTCATGGACCTCTGCGATGGAAAAGTCCTGGTAAAGGACCTCCTTATTTCGGAGAAATTGGTGGGGACCACCTTTCCCGTCATTGCTGCAGTGGAAGGGCATGCTGTCGGAGGAGGCCTTGTTATGGCTGTTTGCTGTGATATGATCCTCCTCTCTCGGGAAAGCAGGTACGGGGCCGTATTCATGAGCATGGGATTTACCCCCGGAATGGGATGCACCACCCTCTTAGAGGAGTGTATGGGTCCATTTATAGCCTCGGAGATGATGTTTTCAGGAAAACGATTCAAAGGAAAGGAACTGGAAAACAAAGGGGTAAACGTAAACTACATACTCCCTAAAACAGAAGTAAGAAATAAGGCAATGGATATTGCTTTACAGATAGTAGAGAAAAATGTAAAATCAATTTACTTGTTAAAATACGCACTGATCGCTAAAAAGAAAAAACTTCTTATTGACGCTCGGGTCCAAGAAGATTTTATGCACCGATTGAGTTTCGGATTTCCCGAGACAAAGGACCGGATTAGAGAGCTCTACGGCGAATAGAAACAAAACGAATAGAAAAAAGAGAGCGCGAAGAAGAAACAGTATGATTTCAATTGATCTAACAGATAAGACCGTGTTAATTACCGGAGGCACCCAGGGTATTGGAAAAGCTTCCGCAAAAAAGCTTGCCATCGCAGGTGCTAAGGTGTATGTGACCTGTAAGTGGGGATCCGCCGATCCGGAAGAATTAGAGAAGGAATTCATCCAGGCCGGGGCGAACCCGCCGGTCATTCTGGAGGCTGATGTCTCCAGGGAGGATGACACGGATTCTCTAATGGAACGAATAAAGGAAAAGGAAGCGAAGATTGATATATTTATAAGCAATGTTGGTTTCGCCCCTCAGGTTTCCACTTTGGAGGAGTACAAAAAGCGGTCTTTTTTCAAAACCATCGAGTACAGTAGTTGGCCTATCGTGGAGTACACCCAAAAGATAAAGAACACCTTCGGCTCCTACCCCCAACGGGTCATAGCTGTATCCAGCGACGGACCCGACCATTACTACCGGGGCTATGATTACGTTGCCGCCGCCAAAGCCTTGCTGGAACATTTTTCTAGATATCTCTCGGTGCATCTCCTCAAGGAAGGTTCTCGAGTAAATGCAGTTCGATTTGGAACTGTTAAGACCCAGTCATTTTCCGCTATTTTCGGCGAGGAGTTTTTTTCTTTCTTTAAGAAGGAAGGCATTCCCGAGGAACTTATCCTTACCCCGGAGGACTGCGGAAAAACTATTCTCGCCCTTGCAAGCGGACTCATGGATACGGTGAATGGACAAGTAATTACCGCCGATTACGGCCTCCCCTTTCAGGACAATACCATGATGCGGTTCCTCAAGACAAAAGAAGACAGATAAGGTACACTAGGGTTACACCATGCGTTTAAACGCGTGCAGCAATAGAACAAGGATTATCAAGGAGTGTAAAAATGACAAAAGAACAAGTAATAGAGGTTATCAAGAAGAATATCGCGGAAAATTTGGATGATGTAGAAGTTGAGAGTATCGATCCTAATAAAACAATGAAGGATTACGGAGCAAATAGTCTCGATATTATTGAAGTAGTTTCAACCTCTATGAGAGAACTGAATATTAAAATTCCCCGGGCAGAACTGGCGGATATCCAAAATATTGATGAGTTAGCGGATAGATTCATAGAATACGCAGGCAAGTAGGCGGTTGTTGATGTATGTCGGATATATTGAACTACAGCCTCGCTGATTTTTACTACAACGACAGTCCTGATGTAATGAAACCGCCGGACGACTTTGAAGAGTGGATAAACCATCCGGCGGTGCAGCAGAGCTACAAGTTTTTTGAGCAACAGCTTTTAAAGGCACCCAGCGCGGAATCCCGGATCTACAGTGATGTAGACGGGAAAGAACGTAACATCATAAACCTTACCTCCTACAACTACCTTGGGCTTTCTACACATCCGGAGGTACTTCAGGCAGTGAAGGAAGCGGTGGATACCTATGGCATGGGGGCCTCCGGGGCCCCGCTTCTCTCCGGGACCTTCGATCTTCACGTGGAATTCGCTAAGCGCCTGGCAGAATTAAAACAAAAAGAGGACTGCCTCCTCTTCTCCAGCGGCTTCGGCGGTAACCTCGGTGCAATTCAAGGGGTCTTACGAAAGGGGGACTTTCTCATTTTGGATGAGAAATGCCACAAGAGCCTTGTGGACGGGGGCACCCTCTCCCAAGCGAAGATGCTCTTCTTCGACCACAACGACATGAGCTCCCTGGAACAAATGCTTGAGAAAACAAAGGGGAAACGGGTCCTCGTTGCAGTCGAAGGGGTCTACTCCATGGACGGAGACCTGGTAAAACTTCCCGAGGTAGTCGAACTAACTGAAGAGTACGGTGCGGGTATCTACATCGATGAGGCCCACTCCACCCTAATGTTCGGAGAACGCGGAAGCGGTGTGGCCGAACATTTCGGATTAGAGGACCGCGTAGGAATCAGCTTCGGTACTTTAAGCAAGTCCTTCGGCGGAGTTGGCGGATTCGTCTGTTCTAAGGCGCCCCTTATCCGTTATATGAAGGGATACGCCTCTCCGTGGAATTTCTCTTGTGCTATCTCCCCGCCTATTGTAGCGGGTTTAATGAAGGCTCTGGAGATAGCTACCCGAGACAGCACTCTAAAGGACAAGCTCTGGGAAAACGTCCACTACCTTACAAAGGAGCTTAAAAAAATGGAGCTCGATCTTGGAGGTACGGAAAGTCAGGTTATCCCCATTATTATTGGGTCCTCCGGAGAAAAACTGATGCGTTTTGCCGCGGAGATCCAGAAGCGGGGACTCTTCCTACAGCCTGTTGACTTTCCCGCCGTACCCGCCCATGCAAGGAGGTTCCGTATCTCCGTATCCTCCCAGTTTACCAAGGAGATGATGGATGAGGCCCTGAACATTATTCGGGATGTCATTGTGAAGGACCTTAAGTCCGGGTGATGTATAAGACATGAGCTCCCTTGAACTGGATTATCAAGATCTCCTCAAGAGGCATCGAAAAAAGCTTCTCTTCGATGCTGAGGAGATACAATTCCAAACGCCAACAGAAGGATTGGATAGGGAGGCGCTCCAACGAATCCTTCCCCACCGCGAACCTTTTCTCCTGATTGATCGTCTCGAGGGCGTCGATATTGAAGAGGGGACCATCCTTGGAAAGAAATTTCTTGAGCCTAAGCTTCCCCTATTTAAGGGACATTTTCCCGATTACCCAGTCTACCCGGGGAGTCTGGGAGTGGAGGCAATTGGACAGCTTGGGCTCTGTCTCTACTATTTCATTCAAAACAATACCACCAGTCCGCCGGCTCCGGGAACCTTAGCTCCACCTCTTTCTATTCGCGCTACTAGGATCATCGGCGCCTACTTTTTACATCCCATGCTTCCTGGAAAGGAGCTGACTATCCTCTCGAAAAGAATAGAGTACGACGGCTTCTTCGCTACCGCTTTAGGCCAAATTATTTCGGAAGGTAAGATCTGCTGTGTTTCAGCTGGAGAGGTGCTCTTTCTAGATTAGACGGTTACTATAGCTACTTTCCGTTGTACCGGGAAAATACCAGGCAGCTGTTCTGTCCTCCAAAGCCGAACCCATTGGAAATAACGTGATTTACCTCTGTTTCCAAAGGCTGGTCCGTAATAACATTAAGATCGATCTCCGGGTCCCGTTCAAACTGGTTTGTAGTATGATGTATTATTCCCCGATCAATTTCCATAATGCAGGTAATAGCCTCCACTCCTCCGGCGCCGCCTAAAGTATGTCCCACCATGGACTTGGTGCTCTGCACGGGGACCTTTTTGGCGTAATCTTTAAAAACCCTGTGAATCGCTTTGGTTTCAGCAATATCCCCTAAAGGGGTGGAAGTGGCATGAGCGTTTACCAGGTCCACATCCTTTGGTTCTATTCCGGCATACTGCAATGCATAATCCATGGCCCTGGAGGAACCCCTGGCCTCCGGATGAGGAGCCACCAGATCGTGGGCATCGCTGGTAAAAGCGAATCCGCTCAACTCCGCAAAAATGTGAGCACCGCGTTGTTTGGCATGTTCCAGCTCTTCCAAACACACCATCCCCGCCCCTTCGCTTAGAACAAAGCCGTCCCGACCTTTATCGAAGGGTCTGGAAGCAGTTTCAGGACTGTCGTTACGAGTGGATAGGGCCATGATGTTGCCAAAGGCGGCAGCCCCATTGGGATTCGCCGATGCTTCAGACCCCCCCGCGATGAACGCGTCCGCCATACCCATTTTAATCAGAGTGGCGGCGATTCCAATGGCATGATTGCTCGTGGAACAGGCGGAATTGACCGAAAAGGTGGGGCCTTGGAGGTTCCACACCTGGGAAAAATACCCCGAACCACTGCTGGGAATGGAATTGATAACATAAAAAGGCGACGCAGCGCCCAAGCCCCCCTCCACCATTTTTGAAATATTATCAAAATTGGCGCCCACACCGCCGGCGCCGGTGCCTAGCAGGGAGCCGTAACGGGTGGGGTCTTTATCCACATCAATTCCCGACTGTCTAAGGGCTTGTGTAGCGGCAATGAACCCAAGTACAATATACCGGTCCAATCTCCGGGTCATCTTCTTCTCTTTAAAGTATTCACTTAGATCAACAGGGAGATCGATTTCCCCCGCTATTTTTACATGATACTCGGATAAATCCATGTTCTTTGCTTCACGAATTCCGGATTTACCCAGAAGTAAATTCTCCCAATACGCTTCAACGGTATTTCCAATTGGATTGACCGTACCCATTCCGGTAATTACTACCCTTATTTCTCTGGGGTCTTTGTCTGTTCTTATCATGTGCAATCCTTCCTCTCGTATAGGCAATTACCTTAAACGTTATACTGCCATTCCGTCAATACGATTAATACGTAAGCTTTTCGCAATCTGCTCTAGAGGCTCTTTCAAAATATTCAATTTTGAAAACATATGGATTGTTAGGGTCTTGCGGACATGCTATACAGATAGAAATGGAAGTAACAAAACGAAGGGACAATGTAGATCTTTTTTTAGCTTTGCTTTCAGATTTTCAGGGGTATACTCTGCCCGATCTTTCTCTCTCTGCAGAAGAACGAGAAAGAGGAAACAACATGATCTCGCCAAAAAAAAGAGAGGAATTCCTTCTGACCCGCTACCTGGTGCGAAGCTTATTAGAAATTTTCCTCAATATTCCGGCGGCAACAATTCCCCTTCGCTGGACCGGCAAGGGAAAACCCTATGTAGCGGAGGATTCCTTTTCACACGCACCTCCTCTATATTTTAGCGTTAGTCACTCCACGGGCAGGGTGCTCCTCTCCTTCTCCTTCGGCCGCAAAACAGGAGTAGATATAGAAAAGAGAAGGGCCTTAAGAAACATGGAGGACTTTGTTTCCTACACCTTCCCTGAGGAAGAACAAGACGTATGGAAGTCCCTATCCTCAAGTAAGAGGGAAGATTTTTTCTTCCGAACCTGGACGAGAAGGGAGGCTGCGATTAAATGTCTAGGCCTCTCGGTGGCAGAGGATATTCATTCATTTCTGATTCGAGAGGATTTTTGCACGAATACCGAGGGAGATCATGGGTCCTGGCATACTGAACTTAAAGGAATATCGCTTTACGGAAAGGACATCCCTCTCAATGTGCCCTGGTATAGTGCTTTAGCCTGGGAGGGAGAGGTCCGTAAAATATCACTCTTCAGAGCCAACCCTGGTCCAAGTACCACCGACCAGCCTCGTATAAAACTTCTGCGAGAGATTGTTCAGGAGTAAAACCCAACAGCTTTTTTGCCTTCCTATTGCTTACGCAGAAACCTTCGGCCGTGGCCTCCCGTGCTTTATCTACGTTAAAGTAGGGCATCCGCTTCCACTTTACCAATCGAGCCGCGCCTTCAACGATCCCCCCCAGTACAAGGAGAAAAAAAGGAGGAATGGGAAAAGGTATTAGAGGAAATCGCCTGTGAAAAAGATTTCTGGAAATGGTCCTCAGTAGGCTTGCCCAATCGTAATAATCATCGTGGGCTAAGAAAAAAAGTTCATTTTTTCCCTCATCCATCACAGCAGAAAAATACATCCCTCTTACCAGGTCCTTTACCCCTATAAAGGAGTAATAGCGCTTTTTTCCAGGGATTAGAATCCTAAACCCGGCCTTGGCAATCTGAAAAAGCTGTAAGGACACCTTGTCACCTGGTCCGAAAACAGGGGGCGGACGGATAATAGTCCAAGGGAAGGAAGCTTCATTTTTGAGATACTCCTCCCCCCGATATTTGGATTTTCCATACTTTAGGATGGGTTCGGGTTTGTCTTCTTCAGTGATAGGCTGGTTCCTGTCCGCCGGCCCAGCGGCAGCGGATGATGAAATGAAGAGGACCCTCTCCACAGGAGTACCGGTACTCTTCAGAGCATCAGCTACAGCCCTTAGACCCCCAACATTGACCCGATCGTACTCTTCCTGGGAGAAGGCGGATATGGCGCCGGCTAAATGAAAAATAACCTGTTTCTCCATAACCGCTCGTTCTAAATCCGGGGTATCCTCCAAGTATCCTCTTAGAATTTCAACCCGGCCCAATCCGCCGATGATTGTTTCCATAAGAGATGTATTCGCCCCGGGCCGGATATAACAGCTCACAGCATCTCCCTGGTCAAGACAGTATCGTACAAGATGAGATCCGATAAAGCCGTTTGCGCCGGTAACGAGTATTCTTTTCTTCATTTACGTAAGCGGGTAATCGTAGAGTCTGTAGGTTTTGTCACGCTTTGCTCCAAGTTTCTTCAGAATGCGATTTAAAGTAGTATTGCTCTCCAATACCCAGGATAGCTCGCAACTTCTGATTCCCTTAGCCACGGCGCTGTTGTATGTTTCATTGTAAAAAATTGCGTCAATCCCCCTGTTCCGATAGGCTTCTCTGACCCCCATAATGGGCATTCGAATTTCTTTTATCTTCCTGCGATAAAAGAGGATTTTTAAGAGTCCGAAAGGGAAGAGTCTTCCATTGGCATGTTTTAACGCCTGATTGAGGTCAGGCAGGACAATGGAGACACCTGCTGGTTCGCCCTTGTATTCGGCAATAAAGGTAATATCCGGGTCATAGAACAGAGAAATTTCTTTGGCAGTATGCTCGAACTCCTCCGGAGTAAGCGGTACTGCCCCCCAATTCTCCGACCATGCTTCTTTATAGATAATCTTAATCATCTCCATGTCCTGTTTAATGGTCTTCTTAGTGGGATTTCGAATAACCAGATTGGGGTCCTTCATTGCCGATTTTACCATCCGTTTGACCAATCCCGACATACCGTCCTGCGCAAAGAGGATGTACGCGTAGAGGTCCTGGATCTTGGAAAATCCGTAATCTTCAATAAGAGAGATATAGTACTCAGGGTTGTAAGTCATAAGGACCTTGGGCGGCCGGCCTAACCCTTCAACGAGCAAACCGATCTCATCGCTCACGGAAAAACTCGCCGGACCCCTCATTGTTTGCATTCCCCTCTCTTTTAGCCATTCTCCGGCTGTTTCGAAAAGGGCTGAAGCAACCTCTCTATCGTTTACGCACTCGAAAAACCCGAAAAATCCGGTGTCGTCCTTATGGACCTGTAGATGCTGGTTGTTAACCTGAGCGGAGATCCTTCCCACCGGCTCATTCCCTCGGAATGCCATAAAGAGTTGGGCACTAGAATGAAGAAAGAAAGGATTCTTCTTCTGATTTAAAAAATCCAATTTATCGATAATTAGTGGTGGGACCCAATTGGGATCGTCCTCGTAGATTTTCCAGGGAAAGGTAATAAATTTCTTTACTCTCTTTTTATCATTGAAATCAATAGGTTGGATTGTTATTTCCATTTTGTATCACACCTCTCGCAATAATACGTTTGACCAAATATTGAGCCTCCGCCTCTGAAAAATGGTACTTTTAAAAGAGGCTCAAGTCTTGTTTCCAAATCTATTTCTTTTTCTTAAAAATTCCCGAATTGTTCCACTCAGATGCTCTATACGCCTCTACGGTAATGCCATATCCCTCTCTCCACCTCATTTGAGGTCTGTAATTGAGAACTCTTTGGGCCCTTTCAATACTAAAATGATAGTTATGAAGCATTTGCTGAATTCGATATATGGTAAGAGGAGGCGAAGCTTCCACTCCCAACCCCCCGTACAATCCGCGTAGCAGTTTCGCTCCTGCCTTGGCGGTTTTCGGGGCAATATGAATTGAAGGAAGTTTCACTTTTAACAGCTCAGCTGCATATTCTAAGAGTTCTCTCCAAGTGACCCTTTCCCCACCGGTTATGTTAAATACCCTCCCCCTGGCCTCCGAGGTTACCATTGCGGTTTCAACCGCCTGAAGGAGGTCCCCTATATAAATGGGGCAGGTTAAAGTATCCCCAGTGCCGATATAACCCATAATACCATTCTGAATAGCGTTGAAAATCGGATAAGAAGTGGTGGTATCTCCGGGCCCGTACACATTCCCCGGCCGTATCACTGTAGCTGCTATTTCTTTGTCGTTGGCTTTCAGTACAAAATCTTCTGCTTCCTTTTTTGTCCTCTGGTAATCAGAAACATACTCGTAGTAAGGGCCATCCTCAGTGGTATTCACATGCTCGCCAAAACCATGAACAGCAACTGAGCTGATATAGGTGAACGTTTCCACCCCCTGCTCTATGGCCGCTTTCAGGAGTTTTCTTGTCGCATCTACATTGGCTTTGGAAAACTCTTCAGGGTCTCCCCAATCCGAGGTAAGACCTGCCGCGTGAACGATTTTCGAAACGGAATCGACACAAGAATAAAGTGACCTCTCTCCTACTAAATCACAGCGGAGTAATTCCGCTCCCTGCTCGCCTAACTCCTTTATAACCCGCGGCTGGTCCTTCCGTCTGTGGAGCGCCACCACCCGATAGCCTTTCTTAAGTAGATAACGAGAGAGATGACTACCGATAAACCCGGAGGCGCCAGTTACAAGGACACGATCATTCTTTTTCATGATGTTTTATACTGAAGATGGTATCATTCTTATCCACAAAAATGCAATCCATCCATACTATACCTCTTCTTACCCTCCTTGAAGAATGATAGAGATATCCACAGTTATTCCTATAACAAAGTGAAGGAGC
>CAYXSD010000023.1:27472-30661 GCA_964466335.1 uncultured Spirochaetales bacterium | reverse complement strand
GGTACAGTATGAAAGCGGTAATCTTAGGGACCACGGGATACACGGGAATGATCCTTCTTCGACTATTGAACAACCATCCGGAGGTAGAAGAAGTTTTACCGGTATCCTCATCGAAGGCAGGGATCTCGCTAGAGACAGTGGATCCGGGGGTCCCCGACACGGGCTTAACAAAGACTGAGGCCAGGGGCAACCGACTTTTATCCATCGAAGAAGCTGTTAAGGCCAAACCGGATGTGGTGTTCGCGGCCCTCCCCCATTTGGCTTCGGCGAAGGTCTGCGAACCTTTCTTTGATAGCTCCGTGGTAGTAGATCTCTCCGCTGATTTCAGAATCCGCGAGGGTAGACGCTTCGAAGCCGCTTACGGCGCTCCTCTCCCGAGGGCGGACCTTATCGAAGGGAGCGTGTACGGCCTCTGTGAATGGTATGAAAAGGACATTAAGACAGCGGACCTTATTGCGAACCCCGGCTGTTACCCAACGGCGACCCTCCTGCCGCTTTTACCGCTTATTAATGAAGATTTAGTAAGAGGGCCAATAATCGTAAACGCGCTCTCCGGTATCTCCGGAGCGGGAAAAAAGGCGAAGGAAAATCTTATCTTCTGCCGGCGAACGGAAAATACCGGGGCCTACTCCCCGGGGAAGACCCACCGCCACAGTGTGGAAATCCAGCAGGAGGTGGAAAAGGCCTCCGTAAAACAGGGGCAGAAGGGTCAAATTCCTGAGGAGGTCTTCTTTACCCCTCATCTGGTCCCCCTTAAACGCGGAATGGCTGTTACCACAACTCTTTCCCTGAGAGAAGGGACCTCTGAAGAGAAAGTGCTGAAAACCCTTGTAACCCGCTATGGGGACCGTGCATTCGTAAAGGTACTGGATTCGGGCATTCCCCAGTCCGCCGATGTCTGGGGAAGTAACCGCTGCGACATCGGTGTTCATACTGAGGGGGACCGCCTCTTTCTCTTCTCCGCTATCGACAACCTTATTAAGGGTGCTTCCGGGCAAGCGGTGCAGAACATGAATATCCGTTTTGGTTTTCCCGAAACCGCCGGTTTGTCCCTCTGGGGGGAACTCTAATGCACAAGGATCAGAAAAACTCAACAGCAAGAGAAGCCGCGGGAAAACCGGTCTTGGTGCTTAAAATCGGAGGCCGGGTGACAGAGAGCAAAAATTCCCTCATTGAATTGGCCAAGGAATTGGCCGACCTTATGGGGGCGTATCGCCTCGTTCTCGTTCACGGCGGGGGTGCCGAAGTTTCCAAAATTACCAAGAAATTCGGACTGGAACCGGTGTTTAAAGACGGAATCCGGATGACCAGCCCGGAGGAAATGGATATTGTGGACATGGTCCTTGCGGGACGGATGAATAAACTCCTTGTACGTCTCCTAAACCGGTTCTCTAGTGCCGTGGGGATAAGCGGTTCCGACGGGCATTTCTTTACCGGTGCCTGTTTCGACCCGGAGGAGAGCGGAGAGACCCACACCGGACAGGTAACCTGCGTGGATACCCGCTTACTCGAGGTGCTTTTAGAGGCAGAATACCTTCCTGTAGTAAACTCAACCTCTATGGATAGTACCGGGAAGCCGCTTAATATTAACGCCGACGAGGTCGCTCTGGCAGTGGCTTCGAAGATGAAAGCAGCTGATTTGGTGTTTCTCTCCGATATCCCGGGTATTTTAGTTGATGAAAAACCTGTCTCTCTTCTAAACGAAAAAGAAATAGAGACCCTTATAGAAAAGGAAACCATCAACGGTGGGATGGTCCCCAAAGTCCGCTCCTCGCTTGAAGCCCTCCGGCAGGGGGTCGGATCAATTGTCATCGGACAGTACATCGAGGGAGGTGACCTTAAGGCTTTGCTTGAAGGCAGGGGGGGAACAAAGATCGTCCCGTATAGGAAAGCCTAAAATACAAAAAACTGCACCTTAGAAAACAATCAATGCAGTCACTTTCAAAATTACCTAATTTTGAAAGAGCCTCAATAAAACAGTAGGAGCACATATGAGCATCAGTAACAATAATCAGTCTTTTATTTCTGCTTCCCCCTTTCCAAAGAATTACACCCCACAGCTGCTCGTTATCGAAGAGGGGAAAGGCTGCAGAGTAAAGGACGGCGGAGGGAAGTGGTACCTGGATTTTGGAGCCGGAATTGCGGTAAATGCCTTAGGACACGGAAATGAGGAGCTGGCACAAATTGCCTACGAACAGATGCAGAAGTGCATCCATGTGAGTAATCTCTACACAACCGCTCCGGCGGTTGAACTGGCAGATAAGCTTTTAAGCACAGGAGATTTTGCCGCTGTCCATTTCGGCAATAGCGGGTCCGAGGCTAACGAGGCCGCATTGAAGTACGCCAGACTCTATGCCCAGCGTACCAAAGGAGAGGGACATCACCATTTTGTCTGCTTTAGCAATGCTTTCCACGGGAGGACCATGGGGGCCCTCTCCTGCACTCCCACAGAGAAGTATCAGAAACCCTTCGCTCCCCTGGTACCAGGAGTACGGGTCGGAGAGTTCAACGATCCGGCCGGTCTTTCAACATTAATCGATGAATTCTGCAGCGCTGTCATTGTCGAACCGGTCCAGGGAGAAGGCGGGCTGACGGCTATGACGGAGGATTTCGCTGCCGCGCTCCAAGGAATCTGCCGAGAGAAGGACGTCCTTATTATTGCCGACGAGATCCAGACCGGACTGGGGAGAACCGGGTACCCCTTCGGGTGCAACTGGATGGACCTGAAACCGGACATCATCACCCTTTCTAAACCCCTGGCCGCGGGCCTTCCTCTATCGGCGACCCTTATCCCGAAAAAGATAAACGATCTCCTTCAGATAGGTGAACACGGAACTACCTTCGGAGGAGGTCCGGTGACTACTGGCGTGGCCAACAGGGTAGTGGACACCCTCCTTGACCCGGAATTCCTTGCCGAGGTCAGGGAAAAAGCGGATTTTATGGAGAAAAAACTGATGGAAATTGTTGCACAATCTCCGTCCTCTGAAGAGGTGTTAGGCCGCGGACTTCTTAGAGGAATAGCAATGAAGGATGGTTCGTTCATCTCCCCGATAATGGAGAAGGCCATGAAGGCGGGATTGCTTATTTTGCGCTCCGGGAAGAGGGCCCTGCGCCTGGCGCCGCCCCTCATCATTTCCAAGGAGGAAATAGAAGAGGGAACAGCAATTCTTGGGAAGATAATTAACGAAG
>CAYXSD010000023.1:0-27372 GCA_964466335.1 uncultured Spirochaetales bacterium | reverse complement strand
TGTAAGTGAAGTGTAAGTGAAGTGTAAGTACAGGAAATAAGTACATTTGTAAGGAGAAAGATAATGTCGGAAAAAAATACAACGGAAACCAATAGTAAGAAAATCGTATTAGCATACTCAGGGGGGCTGGATACATCTATTATTATCCCTTGGCTTAAGGAGAACTATCCAGGATCGGAAATCGTTTGTGTCTGTACAAACGTGGGCCAGGAGGAGGACTGGGACAATATGGAAGAGAAAGCCCTGGCCTCGGGTGCTTCCAAACTGTACATTAAAGACATCCGAGAGGAATTTATCCGGGATTTCCTCTTTACCATGCTCCGTGCAGGCGCAATATACGAGAACAAGTACCTTTTGGGCACCTCCGTTGCCAGACCTCTTCAGGCGAAGCACCAGGTGGATGTGGCCCTTCAAGAGGGGGCGGACGCGGTAGCCCATGGCTGTACCGGTAAGGGAAACGATCAGGTCCGTTTTGAACTGACCTACAAAGCCCTGGCACCTCACCTTAAGGTAATAGCCCCCTGGCGGATTTGGAACATTCGATCCCGGGAGGAGGCCATCGATTACGCGAAGGAGCACAATGTACCCCTGGGAAACATATCCAAACAGAACATATACTCCCGCGATTGGAACCTCTGGCACATCAGTCATGAGGGTGGAGATCTGGAAAATCCGTGGAACCGGCCAAAGGAGGACCTGTTCCAACTAACAAGATCTCCCGCCGATGCTCCGGACGAAGAAACACCCCTTACCATCCAGTTTGAAAAGGGGATTCCCGTAGGAGTGAACGGTAAAAAGATGGCCCCGCTGGAAATGCTGGACTACCTCAACCGTGTAGGAGGAGAAAATGCCATAGGCAGGGCCGATGTTGTAGAAACGAGAACGGTTGGAATGAAGAGCCGGGGAATTTACGAAACCCCCGCGGGGACCATCCTCTACACCGCTTTACAGGAACTGGAGATGATAACCCTGGACAGCGACGCCCTCCACTTCAAACAGTCCCTTGCACTGAAATACGCCGACCTTATCTATACCGGGAAGTGGTACACCACTCTCCGCCATTCCTTAGAAGCTTTTATGGAACGCATGACCCGTTACGTTACCGGGGAGGTGGCGTTGGCCCTCTATAAGGGAAATGTATTGGTAACAGGCAGACGGTCCAGGTATTCCCTCTATTTGGAGGACCTTGCATCCTTCGGCGAGAGCAGCTACGATCATAAAGACGCCACAGGGTTTATAAACCTCTTCGGCCTTTCCACCGGTGTAACGGCTATTGTACAGCGGGGAATTGAAGAGGGAGGTCAGACAGCGGAGATAAAAGAAATGGCCCACTTTCGAGAAAAATAGGCTTGCCCAGCCAGACGGCCATGAGTTTCATTCCCGGATAAGCTGCTTCGGTAATTGATCTTTTCGGGGAGAGGAGGACCACAGTGCGGTGGATTGTCACGGTGCTCAAGGGCGCTGTAATTGGGATAGCGAACATTATTCCCGGGGTTTCGGGGGGGACCATGGCCTTTCTCCTGGGAATTTACAAAAAACTCACCGACGCCCTCGGAAATGTACTCTTGGAGAAAACAAACCGGGGAAGCCGGCTTATCTTTCTCTTTCTTGTGTTTATCGGAGCGGTTATGGGAATTGCGGTCTTCGCGAGGCTCTTCTCTTTCCTTTTAGAGCGGCCGGTCACTGCTTTGCCTACCTACGCCTTCTTCGGCGGTCTGATCCTCGGCTCCATTCCCTTCCTTCTCCGGGCACACCATGACATGAAACCTTCTTCTCCCCGAATAGTTGCGTTCTTTTTAGGCCTCCTCCCGGTCCTTCTTCTTGCTTTGATTCGGCAAAACCCCGCGGAGATGAACGGAGGAACAGACCTCAGTGGAAATATCGGAGCGGGGTACGCTCTCTGGCTGGCTCTCTGCGGCTTTCTAGGGGCAGGCTCTATGATTGTTCCCGGTTTCTCCGGTTCAGCCCTCCTGGTGGCTCTGGGGGAATACCGAAACATCCTCACCTTTGTGGATGAAAGGATGGTTCTTCCCCTCCTGGTTTTGGTTTTAGGAATAATTCCCGGGATAATCCTCTTTGCTAAACTCATATCCTATCTTCTAAAGCAGTTCCCCGCGGTGACCTTCTTCTGCATTTTAGGACTAGTCACCGGTTCGGTATTCCACGTAGCCAAAGAGATCACCCTCCTCCCCCGCCCCGAGACATATGGCATTATAGGCGGTATACTGTTCTTTCTGGGGGGAATAGCCGTTTCCTATGCGCTCTCCCTTGCGTCTCCCCGGGAGGAAACTGAATCGGAATAAAAAACACTCCCCCGGGAGGCCAACATAAGGAGGACCATACCCATGAAACAGTTCAAAAATCTGGACCAATGCGAGGCCTTTAAGGAATTGCAGACCCTTCCCATTCCCCTTCTTAAAGAGGAATCTAATCCGGAAAGGGTACAGTCTTATCAGGTGGATGTAGCCAAGGACCTTACCTACAATTACGCCGCAAAGAAAACTAATGAAGGAATCCTAACCTCCCTTCAGAAACTCTCCGAGGAACAGGAGTTGATTGAGCAGTACCGGCTTCTTCTCAATGGAGAAATAATGAACACCGGAGAAGGGCGGATGGTCCTCCATCATCTGGCCCGGGGAAGACTGGGCGGGGAAGTTGTTCGGGAGGGAAGAAATCTAGAGGGGTTCTACCAAAAAGAAAAGGATCGCTTTAGTGCCTTCGCGGATAAGGTCCATGCCGGAAAGGTCCTCGGTTCCACAGGAAAACCCTTCTCCACGGTGGTGCAGATCGGGATCGGCGGTTCCGATTTGGGACCTCGGGCCCTCTACCTGGCCTTGAAAAAATGGGCTTCTTCCCAGGTTAATGGACAGAAGATGGAGGCCCGGTTCATCTCCAACGTGGACCCAGATGATGCCAACTCCGTTTTGGACGATGTTGATTTCGCCGCCACCCTCTTCATTGTGGTATCGAAAAGCGGGACCACCCAGGAAACCCTGGCAAACCGAAGTTTCGTTCTGGAGAAGATGAAACACAAAGCCCCCGAGTTGGACCCGGCAAAGCACATGGTCGGTGTTACCAGCGAAACCAGCCCTATGGCTGAATCCCCGGATTACCTGGATTCTTTTTACATGGATGATTTCATCGGAGGGCGGTACAGCTCCAGCAGCGCCGTAGGAGGGGTGGTGCTCTCCTTGGCCTTTGGCCCCGCGGTGTTTAATGAACTCCTCAGGGGTGCCCACGATACAGACAGCCGGTCGCTCTCGGCGGATATCCGGGAAAACGCCCCCCTCCTTGACGCCCTAATTGGCGTGTACGAGAGGAACATCCTCGGCATGTCTGCCACGGCGATCCTTCCCTACAGCCAGGCCCTCTCCCGCTTCCCGGCTCATCTGCAGCAGTTGGACATGGAAAGTAACGGGAAACAGGTAAACCGTTATGGCGGGCCCATCTCCTATGAAACAGGTCCGATCATTTTCGGTGAACCCGGGACCAATGGGCAGCACTCCTTCTACCAGCTTCTGCACCAGGGGACCACGGTGGTCCCTCTGCAGTTTATCGGGTTCAGGGAGGCCCAATCCAATTTTGATGTAATCTTCGAGGGGTCCGACAGTCAAAAGAAGCTCAAAGCCAACCTGGCCGCTCAAATAACTGCCTTTGCCCTAGGACAGGAGGACAGGCAGCCTAATAAGTCCTTTCCCGGCGAACGACCTTCAAGCCTCATCTACGGCAATCAACTCAATCCCTACACCCTAGGGGCCCTCCTTGCGCACTACGAAAATAAAGTTATGTTTCAAGGATTTCTCTGGAACCTTAACTCTTTCGATCAGGAAGGGGTACAGCTGGGGAAAGTCCTTACAAAACAGATATTGAAGGGGAACGGAGTAGATCCGGTCCTCTCCGCGTACAGCAAGCTGCTTGCGTTATAGCCCTATGGACAAAAACATGGACATAAAAAAACCCTCAGGGAAAAGGAGGTAAAAACCCTGAGGGAACTATTAAAAGGAGGCTTTTGAAGGGCATTGTTTCCCTTCTTCTATAAATAAAACAGTCGGACCGAAAAAAGGTAACAAAAAAAATAAAAAAATGGTACTTTTGCAAGAGCCTCGATGAGCATTAATTTTTCATAATAACCGGCTGTCTTGTGGTTTGAAGGACATCCCGCCAGAGGCTCCCCTCAGGTTCAATGCTGTTCCTCTTCTGTACGGCCATTTTCATAGGGACGTGAACAAAGTGGTTATTTACTAGGCTTATGAGCATCTTTGTCTTTCCCAGCATAGCGGCGTGTACTGCGTGGGTCCCCAGGCGGCCGCAGTAAATGGAATCGTTAGGATGGGCGGGAGCGCTTCGTATGGTGTAACTTGGATCAATATACTTTAAATTTACCTCTCTATTCTTCTCTCTGAAGTACTCTGGTATCTTTCGCTCTAAGAAATGCCCGATATCCCTCAGTTTTGCATTCCCTGAGGCATCAGTCTCCCTATTTTGTTCCTCTAAAAGCTCCTGCCCCGCTCCCTCTGCTACAACTATAAGAGCATGTCCGTTACGGTCTATATGGTTTTCCAGGTGGCGGAGGAGCCCGTTGTCCCCGTAAAGATCGAAAGGCACCTCGGGAATAAGGACGAAATTGACATCGCTTATGGCCAAGGCTACGTGGGCCGCGATAAATCCCGATTCCCTCCCCATTACTTTTACCAATCCGATTCCGTTGATTGCGTCGGAGGCCTCGATATGGGCCGCCGCTACCGCGTTAACTGCTTCGGCAACGGCTGTTTCAAAGCCGAAGGAACGCTGGATAAAGCTCAAATCGTTGTCTATTGTCTTTGGAATACCAACGATCGATACCTTTAAATTCCGTTTTTCCAGCTCCTCTGAAATGGCTAAAGCCCCGGACTGCGTTCCGTCGCCGCCAATGGTAAAGAGAACGTTCAGGTTCATCCGTTCAATTGCGTCCGCTATAGCTTGGATATCACTCCCCCCCCTGGATGAACCGAGAATTGTCCCCCCCTTGTAATGGATATCGTCCACTATAGCAGGGTTTAGACTTACCGTAGGTATATTGTACTGGGGAAGAAAGCCCCTGTACCCGTACTGGATCCCCGTAATTCGTTGAACACCGTAGAGATGCCAAAGAGTGAGGACAATAGCGCGAATAACATCGTTAAGTCCGGGGCATAATCCTCCACAGGTAACAATCCCGGCGTGGACATGTCCGGGATGAAAGTAGATCATCTCCCGAGGGCCGGCAAGCTCCAGAAGTTGGTCCTTCTTATAGCATAAGCTGGTCTCCTCCGGTGTTACTTCAATCTCATAGAGGATGAATTCATCTTCCCTAACATAGTTGGCAATCTTGTCACCTATGACGGTGGACATGTGAATGGGAGAATTGACTTTCGGCTCTCCCAAACATGGTATAGTAAAATCGTAGTTACTAGACATGGGTTGTTCTCCGGTGTACTTTTTTTCTCGTTTTTTTTCAAGTTTTTTCCCTAAGTAGTACAGTACTCGCTTCAGGTTCCCTGTATTGTAAAATTTTTCCCCGAGAAATACAATTAAATTCCTATTAAATCTAGCAGTTCTGAATTTGTAGGTTGGAAGACTGCTACTTTTAGAATCGCTCTAACAGCTTGTTTTCACTTGGTAAAACCTATATACTTCCTCTAAAATGGATTCAACAGAGAGAACACCCCGGGGAAGAGTAGCTTTTTTTGATGTAGACCATACAATTACCAGAAAATCCACCGCCCGCAGGTACGCCGTACATGCCGCGAAATCGGGGTTTTTCCCCTTTCGCACCCTTTTGTCTATTCCCGTTCACTACCTAAGCTACCGCTTTGGAAACATGAAAACCAATCTATTTACTCGTGAATTCGATTTTCTAAGAGGTATTTCCTACGATGATATGGTCCGTTTGGCCCGAGAGACCTTTGACCTGTACATAAAGGCGGATATTTACCAAGGAGCGGAAGCCCTTATTCGACGGCTTAAGGAGGAAGGACAGGAGATTGTTCTGGCCACCTCCTCAATCGAAGTCATTATAAGGCCCTTGGCAGAGTACCTGAAGGTGTCCCATACCATAGCCAGTAGGCTGGAATTCGTTAATGGTGTATCCACGGGCAGGTTCCTCGAATATCCCAACTTCGGCGAAGAAAAGAAACGGCGGGTCTTGGAATTTTTAGAAAAACAGGGCATATCACTCGAAGATTCCAGTTTTTATTCGGATAGTAAGCACGACAGGCCTCTCTTAGAGTCGGCGGGAAAGGCAGTGGCTGTCCATCCCGATAGGATATTAAAGCGAATTGCCCGGCAGATGGGCTGGGAAATAATCAACTTTTCTGAGTAACAGCATGGGAGTAGGAGCATGGGAGCAGCAGCATGAAGGTACTAATAATCGGAGGGGCCGGGTACATAGGGAGCCACGTGGCAAAGAGGTGCGGGAAGGACCACTCGGTTGTTATCTACGATGATCTCTCCTCCGGAAGGCGAGAGAATATCCTGTCCGGAACAAATTTCATCCATGGCGATATACAAGATTATCCCAAGCTTCTAAAGGTTATGAATGAAGGCATCGATGCCGTCATCCATTTGGCAGCTTATAAGGCGGCCGGCGAGTCCATGATACAACCGGAGAAATACGCCAAAAACAACATCGCGGGGACAATCAATATTATAAATGCTTCAGTAGAGTCAGGGGTCAGCGATATTGTGTTCTCTTCCTCCGCGGCGGTTTACGGCGAACCGGAATACCTTCCCATAGATGAACAGCATAGGAGAAAACCGGAAAACTTCTACGGGTTTACTAAGTATCAGATCGAGGAACTTCTTGGATGGTACGAAGCCATAAAAGGTCTCAGATACGCCTCTCTTCGGTATTTTAACGCTGCCGGGTATGATCCGGAGGGGGAAATTCGCGGGCTGGAAATGGAACCGGCGAACCTTCTCCCGGTTCTTATGGAGGTGGCCGCGGGAAAACGGAAAGAGCTGACAATTTTTGGAAACGATTATCCCACCAGAGACGGAACAGGAGTTCGGGACTACATCCATGTGACGGACCTTGCGGACGCTCACGCTAAGGCCATGGAATATCTCTTCGACAAGAAGAAGAGCTTTACGGTTAACCTGGGAAGCGAAAAGGGACTAAGTGTTCAGGAAATCCTCGATGCTTCCCGGCGGATAACAGGAAGGGAGATCCCGTCCAGGGTGGCAGAACGTCGTCCCGGCGATACGGCGGAACTTTACGCCAGCTCCGCCAAAGCGAAGGAGCTCCTCGGATGGAGCCCTCGATACAGCGATCTCGAGACATTGATCAGCACCACCTGGGAGGTGTATAAACAATGTTAACTAAAGGCTCTTTTAATAGTAACCGAACCAATGTTGAAAGCGGCTGAGGAGTCCAATGAAAGGGGAATTTGCTCAGATTCTAAAGAACATAAAAGGGTATCGCGATAAGCTTGAGTCCCTTACCGATATTATCCTCGCCAACCTGGTAATGATAGCCGAAATCCCGGCCCCCACCTTTAAGGAGAAGGGACGGACTGACTTCCTTCTCAATCGCTTCACCGAAGCTGGCTTGCAGAACTGCTCCACCGACGAGGTAGGTAACGGCTTCGGGATCCTTCCCGGATCTGAGAAAAACACCGAGCGAAACATTATGGTGGTGGCCCACCTGGATTCACTTTTTGACGCTTCCTTGGACCACACCATTACTATTCAGCCGGACCACGTTACCGGACCGGGAGTGGGAGACAACGCTATGGGACTGGCAGTGGTAGCGTCTCTTCCTCTTATCCTGGAATCACTAGGTATCTCTTTAAAGTCCAATCTGCTTCTTATGGGTTCCGCCCGAAGTATGGGAACCGGCGATATCGGAGGAATTCGGTTTTTTCTCTCTCATACGGATATTCCGGTTACCGCGGGAATCTGTATAGAAGGCGTCCAACTGGGACGTTTAAGCTACAACTCCATTGGTATGCTCCGCTGCGAAATCAAGTGTCATCTTCCTGAGAAATACGACTGGACGAAGTTCGGCGCCTCCGGGGCCATTGTTACCATGAACAGTGTGGTAAACCGGATCCTCGCCATTCCTCTTCCCAAACAGCCACGGACCAACATAGTTCTGGGATCCATTTCCGGAGGCACTTCCTTTAACTCCATTGCAAACAATGCCTCCCTGAAATTGGAAATACGGAGCGAATCGGACAAACTGGTGGAGGAATTAGGAAAGAAACTGGGAAACATAGTAGCGGAAGTATCCGCCCTGACCGACGCAGAGATAAACCTTAGAATTATTGCGAGGAGAAAATCCGGGGGCATTGGATTCTCCCACCCCCTTACGGAGAGGGCAAGGCATATTATGAAAGAGCTGAAGATCGATCATCGTATTACCCCCAGTATGTCCGAACTCTCCGCATTCATAGACCGGGGCATACCGGCTATTACCATAGGAATTACCAATAACGAGAACATGGAAAAAGAAACGGAAACGCTCCAGATAAAACCGATCAGCACGGGTATTGCCCAGCTTGTCGCTTTACTTCTCGCAATAGACGGAGACTGCTGTGACTGATCTCAACACATGGATAAAAGAAAACACCTTCCACCACTCACAGTACTGGGATTTGAAAAAATTGGTGGCAGCGAAAGAGAAGAGGGGATTAACAGTCTCGCTCTGTATCCCCACTCTAAACGAGGAGAGGACTATCGGGAAAGAGGTAGTTATATTTAAATCCGAACTTATCAACCG
The DNA here is from genome assembly GCA_964466335.1 of uncultured Spirochaetales bacterium. Classification (GTDB taxonomy): domain Bacteria; phylum Spirochaetota; class Spirochaetia; order SPDA01; family CAYXSD01; genus CAYXSD01. The sequence goes on along the minus strand of CAYXSD010000023.1, from coordinate 18,632 downwards.
TTATCCCCTGGTGGATGAAATCGCGGTGATCGATTCAGGCTCCTCTGATCGGACCCTGGATGTCGCATCCTCCTTCGGTGCCGATGTATACCTCTCCAAGAAGATCCTCCCGGAATTAGGAGAAAAAAAAGGAAAGGGGGAGAACCTCTGGAAGGCGATTTATCAGCTTAAGGGGGATATTATTATCTACATCGACGCGGATATAAAAAACATCCATCCCCGCTTTGCCTACGGCCTTCTGGCACCCCTCCTTTTCCGAGAGGAGGTCCGCTATGTTAAGGCCTTCTACGACCGGCCCCTGGCTTTCTCCGAGGGGACAAGACCCTCCGGCGGGGGTCGCGTAACGGAGATCCTTATCCGTCCCCTCTTTTCTCTCTTTTTTCCCGAGCTAAGCGCTATTATTCAACCCCTCTCCGGCGAGTACGCGGTACGAAGAAGTGTTTTGGAACGAATCCCCTTTCCCATAGGCTACGGTGTGGAAACCTCTCATCTTATAGATGTGTATCAGATTTTCGGAATGTCCGCCTTCGGTCAAACTGACTTAGACCAACGGGTCCATCGAAACCAGGAGACCCGAGATCTGGGGAAAATGTCCTTCGGTATTCTTCAGACCTTCTTCTCCAGGATGAAGAAATTGGGACTCCTCTCCTCCCTTCCGAAAACTGAAACCGTCCTCAGACAGTTTCAGGTAAAAAACGAGGAATTCGAATCCATAGAGAAAACCATAGTTGAAGAAGAACGCCCGCCTATGATAGAAATACCGGCATATAGAAAGAAATTCGGAACATCGTTATGAGTGAAGATAGTAGAAAAGAAAAAAAAGAAGCCTTAGAAGTCAATTCAATTTCCTTTACCTACGAAGGAGATGGAGAAATACCTGAGAATAATGAAAAACCTGTCTTTCAAGACTTAAGCCTATCCCTGCCTGCCAAGGTCGTAAGCTTTCTCGGGCAAAACGGGACTGGTAAATCCACGCTCCTTCTCCTATCCTCGGCAAGACTGCTCCCGCGGCAGGGTGAAATCTTCCTCTTCGGCGAGAAGACAACAGATATTTTTCGAAAGGGAGAGGAGGAGAAAAACAGATACGCCTCCTTTATCTATCAGAATATGGAGTTCGAAACGGAAGAACCCATTGGAGACCTCTTAGAGTGGATACACGCCAATGGGTTCTGGGACAAGAAAGATCCTCGATTTATCAACACCCTCATATCCAACTTAGATCTCTCCTCGATACTGACAAAGAAAACCCAGGAAATAAGCAAGGGAGAACTCCAGCGAACTATTGTTGCTTTCAGTCTCCTCTACGGTTCTAAATCGATTATGATGGACGAACCCATTTTCGCCATGGAGGACCACCACAAGGAACGTATAATGGGTTTCCTTACTGAATTCGCCCAGGAATACCAGATTCCTGTCTACTACTCTGTTCACGAACTTGCTATTTCCAGAGAATACTCCGAGTTAGTGCTCCTCTTCTACAAGGACGGCAGGATACGGCTTGTGGAGAGCGGGGAACTGCAAAACAAGGCACTTTTAGAAGAAATCTATGAGATACCCTACCAGATGCTGCATAAGAAGGAGCAACTCTTTCGGGAACAGATAAAAGCAGTCCAGGAAGAGTTTAGCTTAAAACGGGAATAGCGTTCTCCAGGTTTTAGGGTACCTATGTTTCTTCTTCGCTGTTGAAGGTGTTCAAGGCCGTTTCCAGTTCCTCCATCCTCTCTTTACTTTCGTTACTAGCTTTTTTCACCTGGGACACGGACCCGCCGATGTCCTGGATCCCCTGATTTATCTCACTTGTTCCCTCAACAATTTCCGCGGAAATATTCTTGATTGAAGAGATTGCCCGGTGTACCTCCCCCACCGATTCCTTTGCCCGCTCAGAACGGTCCTTTATACCGGCGCTCATATCAATGGTTACTTGGTTTACCCGGAGCATGTCCGTGCTTCCCTCGTAGAGCATGTCCATGGTACCGGATATTTCCACCATGGTATCGACAAAGGTGCTTATGGCGTCCTCTAGAGAGATGAAGGTACTCCTGCTCTGATCGCTGAACTCAGCAGCTTCTTTAATTCTTCCAGTGATTGAATTAATGGCCTTTCCAATGACCTTGGCGTTTTCGGAAGTGGAATCGGCGAGTTTTCGGATTTCCTCCGCCACCACCGCAAAACCCTTTCCCGCTTCTCCGGCGTGGGCGCTCTCTATGGCGGCGTTCATGGAGAGAAGGTTCGTTTGAGCGGAAACATTATTGATAATTTCGATGATCTTCTGGACCTCATCTAACTCGGCAGAGATGGAAATGATGGCCTTATTGGCGGATTCAATCTTAACACCTCCCGCCTTTAGCTTCTCCAAGAGCGCCTCTGAGTCCTTCCTCCTCTCCACGGCAATTTTCGCGACACTGCCGATGGAGGTAGCCATTTCTTCCACGGCAGAACTGGTCTGTTTCAGCTCATGGGTCTGTTCTCCGATATTTTGGTTAATACTCTCCACCTCTTCGTTTACAGCATCCATCGCCTCTGCTGATTGAACAATCTGCCGGTCTAAGGCCATAAACTGTTCCTTTATAGAAGAGATGTTCTTGGAGATTTCCTCAATGGCCGCGACGGATTCATCAGTGTTGTGGGAAAGGACATCCTTCATCTGACTCACCTTGCCAACCGCTTCTCGAATGGTGCTAAAAAAATCGTTTATAATTACGAGGGCAGTATTAAAATGTTCCGCTAAAGCGGAAATTTCATCGGTGCCTTTCTCTTCCAGTGTAACCGTCAGGTCCCGGTGGGCTACCTTCTTCATTGTTCCCTCGATACGGCATATCCGTTGACTAAAACGCCGGCTGTAGAGAACAACAAAGAGGAGGGAACCCAATATCGCGACAAGAGAAATACCTAAAGCAATAATATGAAAGAGGGAAACCTGTTCCTCCGTATAAAGGGAAAGCTCCTGGTGCAAGGCGATAAGGGACCTCTCAATGTTCCTAACGGAGGCGGATACCTCCTCTCCCCCTTCCAGCTTTTTTTGGAGGGTTTGGATTTCCGTAAGCGGCCCCTGGAAGCGCCCAGCATTTCCAAGATCGGAATAGGACGCCTTTAGTTTCCCCAAGGAGGAACTGAACTCCTTAAGGGCCTCTTTCAGTACCGGGTCTTCTATCCTTCTTATTTTCCCGGTCCTTCCGGACCCGCTTCCTTCCAAACCGTAGAGTGTCCGCTCAAAATGATATACGGATGTTAAGGTTTCTACTGTCTTCAGTTCCAGCCGGTGAAGGCCAATTCCCCTCTGAAGGGTAAAGAGTATCAATCCCAGGGCAAGAAGGAACCCTAGCATAACAATAGAAACTGCGGTAATGAGTTTTCCTTGGACCTTCATGGATTCTCCTACTTTTTTTATTTCTTATCTTCTCTGTCTTCAAAACGGGCAAGGATTTCCGGAAACTCGTATATTACAATACCGTTATCCGTTATTTCCATTCGTACATGAGTGCCGTCGGTGAGCTCTTTCATCCGCTCTTCCGCTTCCTTTATGGTGAGTCCTGTTTCAAGGACGACTTCGGAAACAGTTATTTTTCCCTTCAACTTGTAGGCAAGCTTAAATATCTCCGATTCTATAGAGTGGGTGGAGGAAGGTCCCGTCATAATTGATTGCTCCCCGTAATTTCGGTAGTAATCCTCCCAATCCAATTCGTCCCATCTGTTTCTGTGGTAGGAGGAATGAAAAATCCGCCGTACAATCCTTATCCCAAGGACAATAATAATAATGGGAATGATCCAGGAGAAAAATCCAAAGGGAAACATAAAAAAACTCATCCGTTTCGCACCTTCTAACAGCATCTTCAGTAATGAAATTATACCCTAAAAACGAAGGAGAATCAAACTGTTCTTCCACATTCTGTTCATCAACATTCATTCCACAATATAAAATAGCCTTGCGAAAAATCTTTTAATATTGTACCACCTCTATATGGGCAGCACATCTAATGACAGAAGCCTCTCTCTCTCAGGCCGAAAAATCCGATACACCCTGGATCGGAGGAAAAAACAAAAGCGAATGTATCTAAAGATATCCCCGCGAGGAGAGATTAGGGTCTCCGCCCCCGATAGGCTCCCCCTCTCCGCTGTGGAAACCTTCCTTAAGGACAGGGAAAAATGGATCCACAAACACTTGGAAAAGATCAGTACAAGGGTCCTTCCCATCGATCCCGAAGAGGAGGCGCTTTATCTCGGCCGCGTGTATGCCATCAAAGACCTTGGATTTTCTAAAGCCGGCGGAAAAACCCAACAGGGCCTTGAAGATTTGGCCGAGTACCTGCGTTCTAAGGCAAAGGCTGTTATTTCTGATCGCCTTAATGACCTGAGCACAATCACCGCTATTCCGTACAAAAGGCTGCAAATTCGGGACCAGCGAACAAGATGGGGGAGTTCTTCCGGAAGCGGGACCATCTCCATTAATTGGAGGACCATTATGGCGCCGGAAGAAGTAATTGATTATCTTCTCATCCACGAACTAGTCCACCAGAAAAGACGAAACCACGGGAGCGACTTCTGGAAAATGGTAAAAGGTTATTCCCCGGATTACCGTAAGCACGACCTATGGCTTAAAGAACATTCTTTCCTCTTAGATCTCTACCGCGCTCTGCCGGAATGATCCTTTTTTTGGAACTCTTTTTTAATAACTCTTTTTTTGGAACTTCTCTTTAATGACTCCCCTTTTCCGAAGGGGCAACAGCGAGGGCTTCCGCGCAAATCCGATTGTACTCCCGATAGGAACGGGTGAATGCCTCATGTTCCGCTAATGAGGGATTGAAGGTCCTCTCTATTCTTAGGAGTCCCTTGGAGGCCGCGGCAAGGGAGGGGAAAAGGCCCAGGGCGGTCATTCCCGCGCAGGCGTTCCCTAAAAGCTCAGCGTCAACAATATGGGGAACGGAGATCTTCTTTCCTGTAATGTCCGCTTTCATCTGTATCCAGAGAGGATTTCTCGCCTGTCCTCCGGAAGTGACCATAGTATCCACGGGACAGCCCTTCTCCTCCAAGGTCTCTATGTGGTCGCGGATCCCGAAACCAATAGCCTCTACCACTGCCCTTCCCAGATGCCTCGGAGTATGAAAAGGCTGCAGACAAAAAAAGGCGCCGCCTGCAAACTCCCAGGTCGCTCCGGTATGGAGAGAGGGGAAAAAGAATGGCCTGTCTTCCTCGTGGGGCAGTTCGGTTATTCCTTTCAGCATTTCCTCGTAGGAGCAGCTGTCCTGCCCGGAGATGTAGCGAAACCACTCGAAGACCCTGCCGGAAGAGGCAAGGATCCCCGCGATATTGTATCTTCCCTGTATCAGATGCGGGAGTGTTCGAAGCCTGGAATCTCTTACAGGTGTTGTCGAACAGTAGTTGATCCCCTCCGATGTTCCCGCTCTGTCGCAAACAGTACCCGGTTCCACCGCACCGGCTCCTGCTAAGGCCATGAGAAAATCCGGCCCTCCGGCACAAACCGGGATTCCCCGGGGAATCTGGTACGTTTCCGCTCCCTCGGCGGAAACCGGTCCTAGTACAGTACCTGTGTAGTAGGGCGGTGGAAACTTCTCCTCTTCCATACCGTATCGTCTGATCTGTTCCGGCGTCCACATATGTTTCAGGAAATCCGGGTGGGGGACAAAGGCGGAAGCAATACCGGTTAGGGCGAAGGCTATAAACTCGGGGCAGGAGAGGAACCATTTGGTTTTCTCATATACCTCTTTTTTTTCTCTCTGAAGCCAGGCGGCCTTGGGGAGGAAAAAGGAGGGATCTCCCTCTACGCTTCGGTACTCCCGATCTTCCAGCCAGAATAGGGCCGAATGGAGGGGTAACCCTGAAGAGTCCGAGGGAACGATGGTGGGACCGTTTCCGCTAATCCCAACGGCATCGATGTTCTCTATTTCGGGGAGACGCTTGGTTAGTTCGAGGAGACCCTTAAGCCAGCGCCGGGCGTCGAAATCGGTAAAATCCTCCGAGGAGGAACCAATAAGGGGCTCCCTCTCCCATGCAAGAAGTTCTCCACTTCCGGAAATAATCCCCGCCTTAATGGAAGAGGTCCCGAAATCGAGGGAAAGCACCCGAAGAGTCTCTTTTTTCTTGTCCAAGGGCAACTTCCTCCCTCTCTAATCGTGGAGCATTCTCTGAATCATACTGCTGTTATCCAGGAGAGCACTCAGACTCTTATGGTTGTGGAGTCTGTAGATGGTCCGGGCGAAGAGGTTGGAGATGTTGGCGCTTACGTACCACTCTTTCCCAGAGAGTTCTTCCGGACAGTACACAGCGTTGGTGCCGATAATCCTATAGAAAAGTCCCTCTCTGTAAGCCTCATCGAAACGCTCTACAGCATCAGCGGAGAAGAGGGGGAGGCTGACGGATATGACAATATCCTTCGCTCCCATCTCCTTAAGGAGTTTCAAGGCCTTAATTATTGTTCCGCCGGTACCTATTATGTCGTCCGCCATAAACACAGCTTTATTCTCCACTGACCCTAAAAGCCGCATTTTAGTAATATTGCTGCTGTCCGCACTGTTCGAGACCTTCGAGTAGTCACGCTCTTTATAGAGGAGGGCCAAAGGTCGCTTCAAATTCCCAGCGTAATACTTGTTTCTTGAAATCGCTCCCACATCGGGCGAAACCACCACCAGGTCGGTGTTCGCCAAGTCCATAAGGCTGGAGAGCTTTATCAATACCTGGTACGAGGCGTGAAGGTTCTCCAGTCGAAGCCGCTTGAAACTGTTCTCGATTTCTCTGCTGTGAATATCCAGGGTGATGATCCGGGTGACCCCGGAGTACTCCAACACACGGCTGAACCAGGAAGCGGTGAGGGCCTCCCTGCTCTTTTTCACATGCTGCCGCGCGAAGGGATAGGTCGGAAGGACCACCGTTACGCTTTGCGCGCCGGCCTGAAGCACCGCGTCGATGGTTACAAAGAGGGTAAGCACATGATCGTTCACGGAAAGGGAGTATGTTTCGGGATTGTTGTAAAAAGTCAGCGGAGAGTGGTTCTCCACATCCTGAACGATATAGATGTCCATTCCACGGACCGATGAGAGGATTTCCGTTTTAAATTCCCCATTGGCAAAACGGGTGAACCTAACATCGATTTTAAAAGGTGGTATCCGCACCTGAGCGGGGTCCCAACGAGTATTTACCTCGGGAAGATGAAGGTCAATGGCAAAATTCAGCCTTTTTACCACCTCTTCTCTGGTAACTTCATATTTCTTTACCAGTTTTCCGATCTTCCGGTCGAATTTCTTTTTATGAAGCCCCTTTAACTGCTCAATTACTTCGTCAGTAAAATGTTCTCCCCCGGGACAGGCTATTAGACCTAGCGCCGCGGGTTTTCTGAAACTCATGCTGTTGCTTTCCTCTAATTCATTTTACTTATGGCTTAATGCAACCTACCACAGGCTTAGGGTTGGGTCAATATTCACTCCTTGGCGGGCCTCTTCCAAAATTTCCGTTTTTTTCAAGCCTCAATATCTTCTACCCGATATATCTTCTATACTTATTGACTTACATAAAACTGGAAGGTATCTTATAATCATACTACATAGTGCTGGACAGTATTGTATACTGGATCAGTACGATCGATTCTTCGAGGGAGGGACAGTGTCCCGACCGGCGGTGAAAGTCCGCAATCCCCGTAAATGGCGGGGGGGAAACGGTGAAATTCCGTTACCGACAGTGCAAGTCTGGATGGGAGAAGAAGAAACGACGGGGGACCCTCCTCCGTTCTGTATTATGGCGGCATATTTTTCTCCCCCTCCCAAAGATAGAAATTCGGTCAAACTGCATGAAGGAGAAAAGTATGAGAAAGTACACTATTTCCCGGTTAATAAGTATTGTCTTTATTAGTATCGTTTTTGTTCTCTCCTGCGGCCCGGAAAAGAAAGACGCGGAAGCGGAAGTAAAGAAAACGACAGTTACCCCTGAATCGCAATCTGAGACTAGCGTCTCTCCCTACCCGGTTGCGGTCTTTGTACCCGGAGTAGTCTCCGGAAGCCCCACCTACGAAATGCTCGTCGCCGGAGCGGAGAAGGCAGCTAAGCAAAACGGCAGCATAAGGCTAAAGGTGGTGGAGGGGGGCTTTAACCAGAGCGAGTGGCTGGACAAGGTGACCGCCTTGGCCTCGTCGGGGGACTATTCCCTTATTATGACCTCCAATCCTGCCATGCCCGACATTTGTGAAGATGTGGCTGAACTCTATCCCAACCAACGATTCCTCGTTCTCGACGGGTATCTTAAAGGAAATCCATCTATATACACCTTTCTCTTTAACCAGATGGAACAGGCCTATCTTATCGGTCACTTTGCAGGCCTGGTTACCACCAGCGATCTCCCCGGAACAAGGGGTGATAAAAAAATCGGCCTCATTGCCGGTCAGGAGTATCCCATTATGAACGAGGTTATTTACCCAGGCTTCGAGCAGGGGCTTAAAGATGCCGCCGGCGGGGGGAGTGTCGATTTCAGAGTCCTGGGAAACTGGTTCGATGCCACAAAGGCCTCGGAGCTGGCAAACAGCATCTTTTCTTCGGGAGGAGATGTCATCTTGACTATTGCCGGCGGGGCCAACCAGGGGGTCGTGTCGGCAGCTGAGAAGGCCGGTACATACGTGCTCTGGTTTGATAACAACGGGTATGAAGTGTCCCCCGGAACGGTCTTAGGCTGCTCCGCCCTTCGATTAGACCGGGCCGCCGAGGAGAAATTGCTTGCCGCAGCGGCTGGAGAGCTTCCCTACGGAGAGGCGGAGATTGCCGGCGTAAAGGAAGAGTACGTCTACTTTGTGGATGATGACCCCGCATATCGAGAGCACGTTCCTGAGGAGATCCGCGAGAAACAGGCCGCGGTTATCGAAGAGATAAAAACCGGAGAAATCTCCCTTTCCATGCCCATGGAAGAATAGGCGGTCAATAGATGAGAGAATATCCGGCGGATTCTATCCCCTTTCTCCGTCTCTCCCACATCCATAAGGAGTTTTCCCGTCATACCGTTATAGCGAACAGAGACGTATCTTTCACAGCATACAGCGGGGAAATCCACGCTCTTATTGGAGAAAACGGGGCCGGGAAATCCACCTTAATGCAGATAGCCGCCGGGTTTCTTGAACCGGACAGGGGCGATATTCTCATCAGCGGAAAGAAGAGAAGCTTCTCTTCGCCCCATCAGGCCCTTTCAGAGGGGGTGGGAATGGTATACCAGGAACAGCACCTTATAGGCGAACTTCCCGTGTGGGAAAACATCGTCCTCGGTGAACAATTTCCACTCTTCACGGGGAGGACAAAACAGAGGATTATTCGAAAGATCACCTCCATCACCGACAGCTACGCTTTGAAACTTCCCCTCTACGTCCCCGCCTTCTCCCTTACCCTACCCCAGCAGCTCTACCTTTCGCTTACAATTCTCCTCTTTAAACAGGTCCCCTGCATTATCCTGGATGAACCAACCTCGGCATTCTCCCCCGGGGAGGCGTGGGATTTCCACCGGCTTCTTCACAGGCTTAAGCAGGAGGGAAAGACAATTGTTCTTATTAGCCATAAACTGGACGAGATATACTCTTTATCGGACAGGATATCGGTAATGTGCAAAGGAGAACTGATAGAGGAAACAAATCCGGCTGAAACCTCCAAAGAGAAGCTCCTGGCGGATATGATGGGGGGAACAGGCATCTCTACGGGACCACCTAAGCACAGGGACAGCAAAAACGCGGAAACCTCGGTCATTCCCCCGAATAAGAATAATAATGGGCAAAAGGAAATCCTATTCCGAATGGAGGATGTGGAGAAGAGCGTACAAGGAACAAAGGTCCTTAAAGTAGAGAATCTAACTATTGAAAGGGGTGAGATCGTGTCCATCACCGGTATTAGAAGCCTGGGGCTTCGCGTACTGGAAAACATATTGAGTGGGATGGAAGCCCCTGATAGAGGGAAGGTTATCTTCAGAGGGAAACCCCTTGGGGAGCTTACCTCTAGGGAGTACAGGGACTCGGGTTTTGCTTACATTCCCACAAACAGAAAGGAACGCGGGTCCGCTGCCGGGGCTAGTCTTTTAGAAAACGCTATTATGGGCTGCCAGAGGTCCTTAAGCACTTACGGGTTACTCCTCCGGCGGAACACGGGGGCCTTCGCGGAAAAAATCATTAATCTGTTTGGTATAAAAGGCAGACCGGAACAGCCTCTCTTTCAGCTCTCCGGCGGAAACATTCAGCGGGTTATCATCGGGAGGGAACTGGCACGGGGGGCGCGCCTCACCCTCTTCTGTGATCCTGGACACGGGTTGGACTTCCATGGCCGGGAGGAGGTGTATCGGTATCTCAGGGAAGAACGGGAAAGGGGGAAATCCTTTCTTATTATCTCCTCCGATATTGATGAGATTATCGACCTCTCCAACCGGGTGTACGTCCTTTCCCAGGGGAAACTCATTTCCCTACCCGAGGAGTACGGGAAATCCCGTGGAAGCCTCGGAGAGGTCATGATTCAGGGAAAGCAAAGGTGGGACACAGAATGATAGAAAGGAGAAAGATGCGGCTGGAAAGAATAATGGATTTTATTCCCCTCTACACCCTATTGGTCGTTCTTCTTCTCTCCCTTCTGTTAATTTCCCTTTTCAGCGCCGATCCCGGTGAAAGTGTCAGCCAATTCTTTTTCGGGCCTTTTTTATCCCCCTATCAATTCGGCAACATGCTTAACACCGCCTCTGTCCTCATGTGGACCGGCCTGGGGATTAGCATGGCTTTCAGGGCGGGAACCTTTAACCTCGGGGGAGAAGGACAGATCTACGCCGGTGCCTTGGGGGCGACCCTCTTCTGTTTGGCCTTTCCGGCTCTGCCGGGCCCCCTCGGTATACTCGGGGCCTTTTTAACGGCCCTCTTCCTCGGTGGCCTCCTGGCGGCTATTTCCGGGCTCTTTCGAAGACTCTGGGGAGTGGATGAGTTAATTACCTCCTTTCTCTTCTCTTCCGCGATTATTCCGGTAATTCACTATCTTATTGCCGGACCCTTAAGGGACCCCCGCGGGTTCCTGCTGTCCACCGAGAAGATCGCCGGACATTTTAGGCTTCCCCTTCTCTTGCTGCCTTCTAAACTCAATATCTCCCTCTTCTTCGCCCTGGTTGCAGCGGGTTTGGCCGCTCTCTGGCTGTTCTCCTCGGTAAAGGGATACGAACTACGACTATGCGGGAGAAACCGGGAGTTTGCCCGGTACGGCGGTATTCTCACCGGCGCGTACATCCTCTGGCCTATGGCCTTAAGCGGAGCACTCCACGGCATAGGGGGGGCGTCCCTGGTCCTGGGGACCCAGTACATGAGCATCCAGGGATTCACCGCGGGGTTCGGATGGAACGGAATCGCTGTTGCCCTAATAGCTCGGAACAACCCCATTCTGGTAATACCATCCGCTTTGGTCTTCGGCTATCTTGACGCCGCGGTAGACACCGCTATGCTCCATACCGATTTCTCCTTCGAGTTAAGCTGGATCATCTTGGCGGTGGTTTTTATCTTCATTACCGTGGGGAGGAAAAAACTGGCATGATAAACGCTGTTGTTGTTGCTATGGTACCCCTCCTCTTAACCGCTTTGGGGGGGCTTTTCTCCGAACGGGCGGGGGTGCTTAATATTGCGTTAGAAGGCTTGATGTTGATAGGTGCCTTTGCCTCTATCCTCTTCACCGATTCTACGGGAAGTATCTTCTTCGGGGTCCTTTTAGGGGTCCTCTCCAGTGGTGTTCTTGCCTTTCTCTTTGCGTCCACCAGCGTGCTTCTTAAAACCAATATCTTTATTACCGGCTTAGGAATAAACCTCCTTGCCGCGGGGCTTACCACCCTCCTCTCCTCTAAAATTTTTGAAACCAAGGGAGTGGTGCGTTTTAAAGAACTCCCCCCGCTTGGAACCCTCGATCTAGGAGGCGCCTTAGGAGAGTACAATATCTTCGTCTTACTTGCCCTCCTATTTCTTATCTTTACCATTTTCCTCCTCCGGTACACCCACTTCGGCCTTCTCCTTAGGGCCACGGGAATGGACCCGGTAACAGTTAGGGTAAGGGGGAAGGACCCGGATATATACAAAGTCTTAGGAATTACCATTTCCGGTGTGGGGGCCGGCCTGGGAGGTGCCGCTTTAAGCCTTACCCTGGGGGCCTACGTCCCGGACATCACCTCCGGACGCGGATGGATGTCCCTGGTCATCATCTATCTGGGATTTAAAAAACCCGAAGGCATCTTCCTCGCCGCTCTCCTCTTCGCCCTGGCGGACACAGCGGCAAACCGCGCCCAGGGACTTTTGGAAATGCCGAATACCCTCCTCCTTGCATTTCCCTATCTTATTACCTGTTTGGGGCTGGTGCTGTTTTCAGCACTCCAGCGGCGCGGAATGAGGATACGCGGGGGGGAGTGAGGGGCATCAATTTATGCGGAATGAAATCGCCTAAAGCCTAAAGAAGGTGGATAGCTTCTCCGAAAAGGTCGACCATAGCACCGTTGAAGTGCTCTTCTTCAGTCCTTCGATACTGTCCCAGTTTCTCTATTGAATTAATGAGTACTTGCAGATTTAAATTCCCCGGTGTCCCGGAGGAGCTGCGTTTCTTTAGCAGTTCTGACGGGTCCTCTTCCTTCACTCCTCCCAGATTGGTGCCCACCTCTCTGTAAGCCTCCCGAAAACTCTTTCCCTTTTTCACCATATCATAAACCTTGTCGGTGGCGTAGATTTCCCGTGGCATGCTCTTCTCTAGGATTTCACGATTTACCACCAATCCTTCCAAGGTCTTTTTAACAACCAAAAGGGACCCTCTTACGGTGTCAAGGGAGGCAAATAGCGGCCCCTTCGTCTCCTGAAGGTCCCGGTTATATCCTGAAGGTAAAGATCGTAAAACGTTTTTTATCTGAATGTTCCATCCGGAAACTTTCCCAGCCTTACCACGAATAAGTTCTAAAGCATCGGGGTTTTTTTTCTGGGGCATGATACTCGACCCGGAGCAGAGTGTATCGGGAAGAGAAAAATATCCGAATTCAGGAAGGGTAAAGATGATCAAGTCCTGGGCAAACCGGGAAAGGGTAAGCATAACCTGCTCCACCCCATCAAGAACGATGGATTCAATTTTCCCCCGGCTGTTATTTACATACAGAACATTGTTCTGTACTGAATCGAAGCCCAGTAATTCCGCGGTTTTCTCCCTATTCAAAGGAAGGGGCACTCCATAGGAAGCAGCCGCGCCTAAAGGAGAGCGGTTATTCAAACGGTAGGCAGTAAGCAGCACTTCTGCGTCATCAATTAAAGACTCGCCTACCGCCGCCGCCCAGAGACCAACGCTGGAGGGCATAGCAATTTGGAGATGGGTCCTCCCCGGCATGGGACAGTCCGACCATTCCTCTGCAAAGGTGTAGAACCCTTCCAGGGTCTCCTTAAGGAGTTGAAAAATACCTAGAAGAGAGGCCTTGGTGTAAAGCCTGAGGGCAGTTAGGACCTGATCGTTCCTGGACCTGCCAGTGTGGATCTTCTTTCCCGCCTCTCCGATAGCGCCAGTAAGGTAATTCTCGATTGCGGTATGGCAGTCCTCGTCCTCCGGGGTAATGGAAAACCTTCCCTGCCGGTAGATTTTAAGCACCTCAAGGAGTCCTTGACGTACCTGAGTTACTTCTTCATCGCTTAGTACACCGATAGAGGAGAGCATTGTGCCGTGCGCCAAGGTCCCCGCGCAGTCGGCTGGTATAAGGCGCTGGTCTAAGAGGTAATCATCTCCAACGGTATACTTTTCTATCTCCCTATCCAGGTCGTATCCTTTGTCCCACAACTTCGACATATCCTGCCCCTTTCTTACTGTTCCGCTTTTATCCGGATGGCCACATCCACTTTTTGAGCATATCTGTAATAAGCATCGAGAACAAGAGAAGAATTTCCCCTACTCCCCGCTGAACTCCAATCCGTCCTTGCCGGCGGTGACGCGGACGGTGTCGCCCTCCGTAATCTTTCCCTCTAAGATGCTCTTAGCCAGAGGATTTTCTAAGAGGTGCTGGATGGTGCGCTTTAGGGGGCGGGCGCCGAAGGCGGGGTCGTAACCCGATTCGGCTAAGAACTGCTCGGCCTTCTCGTCCACGATAAGGGTGAGTTTCTTATCCTTGAGACGTTGGACGACACTATCCAGCTGGATAGAGACAATGTCCTTGATCTGTTCCTTCCCGAGCCTGCGGAAGGTGATGATCTCATCGATCCGGTTCAGGAATTCCGGCTTGAAGGTGTTCTTCATAAGCTGGTCTACCTGGTCCGCCACGTCCTCTAATTTTTTCGCGGCGAGAATGAGATCGCTTCCGATGTTGCTGGTCATAATGACGATGGCGTTCTGAAAGTCCACCACCCGTCCGTGACTGTCGGTGAGCCTGCCGTCGTCTAAGAGCTGAAGGAGAATATTGAAGACATCGGGATGGGCCTTCTCTATTTCGTCGAAGAGGATTACCGAGTAGGGTCTTCTCCGGACCGCTTCGGTGAGCTGGCCCCCCTCGTCGTAGCCCACGTAGCCCGGGGGCGCGCCGATTAAGCGGGAGACGGAAAACTTCTCCATGTACTCGCTCATGTCGATTCGGGTAAGAGCATTCTCGTCGTTAAAGAGGAATTCCGCTAAAGTCTTTGCAAGCTCGGTTTTTCCCACTCCTGTGGGACCGATGAAGATGAAGGAGCCTAAGGGCCGGCCTATGTCGGAGAGGCCTGTCTTGTTCCGCCGAATGGCGTCGGAGACGGAGGTAATGGCATGGTCCTGCCCAACTACGCGGCGGGCCAAAATATTTTCCAGATCGAGGTACTTCTCCATCTCCGAGGCGAGCATCTTGGCTACGGGGATCCCCGTCCAGGTGCTCACCACCCGGGCAATATCTTCTTCGGAGACTTCTTCCCGCAGGAGCTGGGATTCGGTCTGGAGCTTTTCCAGCTCCGCTGCTTTATCCTCCAGTTCCTTCTGGGTGGTGGGGATAAGGCCGTGCTTAATTTCCGCCGCCTTTTGCAGGTCCCCCTGGCGCTCGTACTGGGTCTCTTCTATTTTATAATCCTCCAGCTTCTGCTTTAGGTCCCGAATCTCTTTAATGATGTCCTTCTCGTTCTGCCACTGGAGGCGCATGGAATCCCGTTCGCTCCGCAAGTCCGCCAGCTCCTGTTCCAGCTTTTTACGACGGTCCTTGGAAGTATCATCCTCCTCCTTGGAGAGGGCCTGGCGCTCTATGTCGAGCTGTAAGATCCGTCTCTCGATTTTGTCCAGCTCTATGGGCTGGCTCTCTATCTCCATCTTCAGTCTGCTCGCTGCCTCATCCACCAGGTCGATGGCCTTGTCCGGCAGGAAGCGGCTGGTGATGTAGCGGTTGGAAAGCGAGGCCGCGGCAATTAAGGCTTCATCCATTATCCTGACTCCATGATGCACCTCGTAGCGCTCCTTCAATCCCCGAAGAATCGCTACCGTGTCTTCCACCGACGGTTCCGATGTGTAGACCGTCTGGAAGCGGCGTTCAAAGGCGGCGTCCTTCTCGATGTGTTTCCGGTACTCATCCAATGTGGTAGCGCCGATGGTACGGAGTTCCCCCCGGGCTAAGGCGGGTTTTAGGAGGTTGGAGGCGTCTGTGGAGCCTTCCGCCTGGCCCGCGCCGACGAGGGCGTGAAGCTCATCTATAAAGAGGATGATCTCCCCTTCGGATTCGGAGATCTCCTTTATTACCGCCTTAAGGCGCTCCTCGAACTCTCCCCGGAACTTCGTTCCCGCCACCAGGGAGCCTAAATCCAGGGCCAAAAGGCGCTTGTCTTTTAAGCTGTCCGGCACATCTCCGGAGACGATCCTCCGGGCAAGCCCCTCGGCAATGGCGGTCTTGCCCACCCCGGGTTCGCCGATGAGGACCGGATTGTTCTTCGTCCTCCTGGAGAGGACCTGCATTACCCGGCGGATCTCCTCGTCCCGGCCTATTACCGGGTCGAGTTTCTCCCGGCGGGCCAAGGCGGTGAGGTCTCGGCAGTAGCGCTCTAAGACCTGGTACTTGTTCTCCGGGTTCTGATCGGTAACCCGCTGCTTTCCCCGAATACTCATGAGGGCCTTTAAAACGGCGTCTTTGGTTATGCCGTGGCGGGCGAGGAGTTCGGAAGCGCTTCCCGTACCGTTAACGACGGCTAAAAAGATGTGTTCCGTGCTTACATACTCGTCCTTTAGGCTTCCCGCCTCGGTTTCCGCCCGGTTTAATACCCGGTTCCCCTCCGGGGACATGTGGATCTGTGCTGAATCGCCGTACACCTTTGGTTTTTCATCGAGGCTCGTCCTCACATCATCAATAAGAGCAGGCCGGTCCGCGCCGATTCTGTCCAAGAGGGGCGGAATTACCCCCTCCTTCTGCTCTAAAAGGGCCAAGAGGAGGTGTTCCACCTCTAAAACCGAGTGATTGTAGGAATGAACGAGGCTGTCCGCCTCCTGTATGGCCTCCTGGGCCTTTAGTGTTAGTGTATCGTATCGCATTGTTTCACCTGTTTTCTTTTTTTTTGTTGTGTTTCACCGTAAAACTCTATTATCCTATACACAATAAAGATACGAAGGGCGGGTAACCGCCGTCAACGGAAAAGAAATGGAACTGTTATTTTTGAATCTCTTCCTGGCCGCCTTACCGGGGGGTGTTATCATCTTTCTGCTCATAAAGCTCTCCTCCCTTAAGGTCGCCGGGAGAGAGACGGTCATCTTTCTCTTCCTCGGTGCGATAAGTATCCTACCGGCCGCCTTTCTGGAAGCCGGCATGCTGTCCGGTCTTAAGCTTTTTATCTTACCTGAGCGGTTTTTGTCCATTCTACTTAGAGCATTTTTCATTGCCGGCCTGGTGGAAGAGGGAATAAAATTTGCTGTTATTTCCCTCACAACGATAGAGAGGAGAAGACGGGGCAAGGAGTTTAGGGGAGCAGCACCCGACCCGGCGAGGATACATCCCCTTCTAGCGGGTATTATTACCGCGGTGGGCTTCGGATTCGGAGAGAACATCCTCTACGTCTTTGGTCCTCCGTCGCACCTCATCCTCCGGGGGGTGACTGCTGTCGCCCTCCACGCAATTACCGGGGGCATGATCGGCTATTTCCTCTGGAAAAAGGAGGGCGGGCGGGGCTTTCTTTTCGCCCTTCTCTTCCACGGATTCTACGACTTCTTCCTCTTCAACCCGGGGGTCCTCCCCTACGCTGTGGTCCCCCTTTTAAGCATCGGGATATGGTTTCTCATCCGGATGGTGAAGATGGCTAGGGAGTAAGGACCGTCATTAAAAAACTGATAATAAGGGGCAAAGTAAGAACACTGTACAGGGAAGAAACAAAGCAGAGCTGGGCGCCCTCGGCGGTGTCCCAGCCCTTGGACTGAGGGAATATAACGGCATTGAGACCGAAGGGCATGGAGAGGAATATAACTCCAATTAAAATGGTTTGATCTGGGATTCCAAGAAGATAGAGGACCCCAAAGAGGGCCAGGGGAATTACCAGAAGTCTCAATAGGGAAGATAGATGGGGTGTAATTCCCGCAAGAAGCTCTTTCGGCTTGTAGGCTCCAAGCACGAACCCCATTAACAGCATGGCTACAGGGGCCATACAGTTTGCCCCGAGGGTAAGAACATCGTTCAGAAAGGAAGGGACCGGTATATTCAGACTGCCGAGGGCAATACCCGAAAATATGGCAATCAGGGCAGGGCTAATAACTGATTTAACATTAAATTTCCTTTCCGGATTTAATGTATAGATCCCCACGGTATAGATATACACCTGGAAGGGAATCACATATACCATGTACTGAAAGAGCATGGCTTCACCGAAAATGGCGGTTACCAGGGGATATCCGAAATATCCAAAATTGGGAATTACATACAAATAGGAATACAACTCCCGCATATTTCTATCGTCAGTGTAGAGCCGGGCAATCAGACGGGACAGTAAAAAAGTCACAACAAGCACAGCAAGAGATACCGTTAAAAGGGAATACTCTGTACGAAGAACATCCAAGTCAAAATTATTTGCCATGGTGCGAAAAATAAGGGCGGGAAGAAAAATCAGGACCTCCAGTTTCCCGAGAACAAACCCCGCCGATTCGGGGAGCAGGGCTTTTTTCCTAAGAATATAGCCGCACAGAATAAGAATGAAGAGTTTCACTATTTGCAGCAGTGTCATGGTAAATGTGGTGATCATAAATTGTACATGAGCATGATGGGGAATAGTGCACTTGTCAAGTAACAGGAACAAGCAGGTGTGGGTTGCAAAATTGGTGCGGCAAGGCTATCCTAGAAACTCAGAGGAGGATGCCTGTGCTGGATAAATCCATTCCCTTTAAAAAAGTCCTTATGAAACGCGAGGCCCCCGGTCCGTCCTCCGCGGAGCCGCGGCTGCCCGAAGGTTTTTCCTTTCATTTTTATAAAGAGGGGGACGAAGATCATTGGGCCCGGATAGAAACATCCGTTTTGGAATTCGATAGTGAGGAAAAAGCCCTGAAGTATTTTAAAAGAGAGTTTTTGCCCCATGTATCGGAAATAAAAAAACGGTGTGTTTTTATCAATTCTCCGGAAGGACTGCCCATAGCGACAACAACCGCGTGGTTCTGTTCTTCCGACGGATCTGTTCATCCCCAGCTGCACTGGGTTGCCGTCTGCCCGGAATACCAGAGAAA
>CAYXSD010000022.1:0-30988 GCA_964466335.1 uncultured Spirochaetales bacterium | reverse complement strand
TGTTGATCGGTATATATCGTGTAAAACTGTATAATTGGCCTCAGTAAAATGTATAGGGCAGCAACCACATACAGTCTATAGAGCGCCTCCAGTCTGCTTCTTATAAAAAAAGCGTTGGGCCGCTTTGCGGCTCACCGCTTTTTTTATGTCGGGCTGGGCAGATTTGAACTGCCGGCCTCTCGGTCCCGAACCGAGCGCGCTACCCCTGCGCTACAGCCCGATGGCTCTTCCCTGTGGGTATATAAACGTGCAGTTACCTTTCAGACGATACATTTTCCGCTTAATGGTGTCAATTCAGCTTCTTTCAACACTTACCTATTCGAAAGAATATCAACAGAAGGAAAACCGGCATAAAAAAGTCCCCGCTTAGGGGACATTAACGGGAGCGACGGGGATTGAACCCGCGATCTCCGGCTTGACAGGCCGGCGCGATAACCATCTTCGCTACGCCCCCATAAGTGGAACAAATATAAACAATCTAGTCTTTCCCTGTCAAGGGAAACACACATAAACACATAAAAAATCTATCTCCTTTTCTTTGTACAAAAAGGCTGACCGGTAATTGACGGCGATTAAGCAGCTTACATTAAGAAGCTTACATTGACACAGCCGGTAAGGCCGTGATATCGTACCTGAACCTATAATTTTTGCAAAAAGAGAAGAAATATGCCCTCAAAAAAGAAAGAGAAAAAAGAACAAGCAAAAACGAATGTAGAGAAAAAAATGACCAAAAGGCCCTTTCTCTACCTTTTCAGTGTAATTATTCTTGTGATAGTCGTTGTGACCTTCGTTGGCGCGCCCCTATTGAGCAATCTTGCCCAACAGGGACGAATGATCTTTGGAAAATACGGTAAAGAAGAAATTACCTTCTACCCTGGTAACTATCTATCTAGGCAGAAGGATATCATCGCCGATCAAATGCGCTCCTCTATGGAAGATCAGAATGAAAACGTGCAACTTCAAGCGTATCGTGTCTGGAGGGCGGCATTCGAAAGAACTGTTGTACATACGGCGATACTCCAGGAAACTGAAAAGGCTGGTGTGCATATTTCCGATGATAGGATTGACCAGGCCCTTACTGAGTATGGACCTTATGTAAGAAATGGAGAATTTCAAGAAGAAATATACAGGAATACATCCAACTCCGAACGGTACACCAATCGAAAATTATTCCGCCAGGATCTTTTAGAACAGCAGTATAGGGAAGATCTCTCCAAAGGATATAAATATAGTACAAAGGAGATGGAGTTCATAACATCCATGGCATCTCCGGAACGTTCTTTTCAATTTATCGAGTTTCAATTTGAAGATTTCCCAGATGAGCAGGTCCTTACCTATGGGAAGAACAATTCCGAGCTCTTCCGACACATTAAGCTAAGCAGAATAACCATTACCTCTAACGCGGAGGACGCAAACACGGTACTTTCTCAGCTCAAAGAGGACCCCAGCCGCTTTGAAGAACTGGCCCGCACTCAAAGTGAAGACGCCTTTGCTGAAAAGGGCGGAGACATGGGATGGAGAAGATATTATTCTATGGAACCTGACTTTGAATCCCGGGAGGCACTTCAGAACATTTTTAATCTTGAAATTAACGAGATCAGTGATGTTGTCAAAACTTCCTTCGGGTGGGCTATATACCGTTGCGACCAACCCAGCCGGGAGCCGGACTTTTCTAATACTGATACGGTAGAAGAAGTGCGTTACTACATGGAACGGTATGAAAGGGGAATGATTGAAGACTTCATGGCGCAAAAAGCGAATGGATTTATCTCTGAAACGGACAATACCAGTTTCGCCGCAGCTGCTAAAGATTTTGATAAAGAAATACTCAATACCGGATTTTTTCCCATTAATTATGGGAATGCATTTTTTTTAAAATCGGTTGCCGGCCCTTCAGGAGAAAATCAGCAGTTGCAGAGCGCCGCATACCGGGAAGATTTTTTTCGTGTCGCCTTTAGTACCCCTTTAGGCGAAGCTGGAGAACCCATAGTTCTGGAGGAGAAGGTCGTTGTAATGCAGCCGCAGGAAGAACGAAATCCTCCTGATTCAGATGTGGCAATTATAGAGAGTTACTACACCTACATTCTTCAGCAGTTCCAACAGGAAGAAACAACAGAATTCTTTGTGAATTCTGACAAACTCGTTGATAATTTCAATACTGTTTTTTCTGAATATTTTATGAGAGAATAGGTACTCCGAGGAGAAGTGCTGGAAAAACAAGTCCCCAGATTAGTACCCGCTGCCTCTGAAGAGGGAACAAATGTTTATTCCGGGAAGGTACCCCTCTATCCTGTTTCATCAAACCCGAAAAAAACGGTGCAAAGGAAGGTCAAAGCCTTTTTCCCCGTTTCTCCGCGTACCCTTATTTTCATACCTTCTCCTCTCCTCTTTTACGGAATTGCAGAATTATTGGAAAACACTGATACCTCTGTTCATATAATCTGTGTGGAAACAATTCAAAGCTTTATGAGATTTTCCATTGATAATGTAGATCCGTCTCTTTATTCCCATAAAAGAATAACCTTTGTTCGCACAGACTCGGCGGAACAAATTCTAGTTGTTCTTCGGCAACTTGGTGTAGAACAATTTAAACGCGTACTTCCCATGTATCTTAGCCGGGGCTATGCCTTTTCTAGAAATACCTATGACTCTATGGTTGATACTCTTTCCAAGGAAATTCGATCTTACTGGGAAAACAAGATGACCAGTATCCACATGGGGAACCGGTGGTTAAAGAACCTCTTACTCAATCTGTCTTCCTTTTCATATTCTAAAGACCTCTCCAGCTTAGTAGCAGAAAAACCTGTACTAGTTACAGGAGCTGGTATTTCTTTAGAGAAAACCTTAGAAGACCTTTGTAACTTCCGGATAAGGGACCAGTTTTACATTATTGCCACGGACACCTCTCTTCCCACCCTATTGTCCTATTCCGTTTATCCGGACTCAGTTTGTATCTTAGAATCTCAAATGTACAATATACGTGATTTTATTGGTTCCATTCCTCTAAAGTGCTCAGTCCTCTGCGATATTACCGCCCACCCCCAGTCTTTTTTTATTAACAAGGGGCCAATGTATCTTTTTTCTTCCACTTTTTCACATAATTCTCTCTTTAAGAGAATGTCTTCCAAAGGCATTCTTCCGAAACAAATACCCCCACTCGGTTCAGTTGGTATTGCCGCCTTAGAAATTGCCGCTTCTATAACAACATACCCAGTATACTACACGGGTCTGGATTTTTCGTATCTGCCTGGTAAAACTCATGCCCGTGGAACAGAAATCCACAAACATACTTTAGCTGCCTGGAACAGGCTTCGAGCGAATAGCATGTATCCTTCATCCATACTTCCGAGAAGTTTCGCCTTAAAAGACAACTTTGGAAATCCGTGTCGGAGTAATATAGTGTTACAATCTTACGCGGAAACCGCAAAGGAAAGACTGAAGGGAAAGAACCATTGTTACAATCTTGCTTCTTTCGGACTCTCCACAGGAGGTGAGAGTATTAGTATCGATATGGTAAAAACTGCGAAGGAGATAGTGATTAACCGAAGTACTGAAAGTAGCCGAGGGAAATCAAAAGAAATACATTTTAGTCCGAGTACAGACAAACTAATCTCCTTTTTGCGGGAAGAGAAGGAAGCCCTCTCCCTTTTCGTCGACTCCGGCAGAGCATATCTCCAGGGGTCTAAAAGACCCCGCCTCTACGAGGATCTTATAACGCACCTCAGACGGGTCGACTTTATCCTCATACCTTTTCCGGACCAAGAAATAAAAACAGAACCGGACATTACGTTTGTGAAACGCACCCTTGCCTCAGCTCTTGTGTTTCTTAGTTATGTGAATACCGCGATGCAACGCGTATGTTCTACTCTTCGTTCGTCTTAAGCACCGATAAAAAAGCAGTCTGAGGAAGCTCCACATTTCCTACCATTTTCATGCGTTTTTTTCCTTCCTTCTGTTTTTCCAAAAGTTTACGCTTCCTGGAAACATCTCCGCCGTAACATTTAGAAGTCACATCCTTCCGTAAGGCGGAGATGGTTTCTCTGGCAATTATCTGAGATCCCAAAGCACCTTGTATGGGAATCTTAAACTGCTGCCGGGGAATCTCATCCTTCAGTTTTTTGCAGATACGCCTTGCCCGAGACGCGGCATTCTCCTGGAAGACTAACTGTGACAGTGCATCCACGGGATTACCATTAATGAGAATGTCGAGTTTTACTAAATTAGTCTGTCGATACTCTATTATTTCGTAGTCGAAGGAAGCATAGCCGCGGCTTACAGACTTCAAACGGTCATAGAAATCGAAGAGCACCTCTGCTAAAGGCATATCATAGTAGAGCTCTATCCTTTTTTCATCGAGATATGTCATGCTTTTTTGAACGCCTCTTTTTTCCAAGCATAGATTTATTATATTACCGACATACTCGGCAGGAGTTATTACAGAAGCGGATATATATGGTTCCTCAACATAGTCTAGCTCTCCCTCTTCGGAAAATGCCTGGGGATTATCTATGAAAAATTCCTCACCGTTCTTGAAAACCAATTTGTACTGAACCGAGGGAGAGGTGAAAACAATAGATAAATTAAACTCTCGCTCTAATCGCTCCTGTACAACCTCCAAATGAAGAAGTCCCAAAAATCCGCAGCGAAAACCGAATCCCAAGGCAAGGGACGAGTCTTTCTCATAGATGAGAGAAGCATCGTTTAATTTCAATTTTTCAATGGCCCTATGCAGTTCTTCGTATTCATCGGAATCAATCGGATATATTGATGAGAACACTACCGGTTTTACCTCTCTAAATCCCGGCAAAGGTTTTTTGCAAGGACTTTTTACTGTGGTAATGGTATCTCCTACACTAATATCCTGTATCGTTTTTATCCCCGCAACAAAATAGCCCACATCCCCGGCTTCCAGTTTTTTGTTCTGTTCCACACCGATCTTGAAAATACCAGTTTCCTCTATTTTGTATTTCTGTTTATTTGCCCAACTCATTATCTCATAGCCGGGTTTCATGGTTCCTTGAAAGACCCGAACGTGTACAATTACACCACGATAGGAATCATAATGACTATCGAAGATTAGTGCCTGGAGCGGGTTATCAGGATTGCCCGAGGGTGGCGGAATACGACGAATAATTTCCTCCATCAAGCGGTCCACTCCATCCCCATTTTTCGCGGATATGCAGATAGCAGTTTCCGGGTCTATACCTAGATCGTGTTCTATCTGTTTTTTTGTGTTTTCAATATCCGCGCTGGGCAAATCCACCTTATTGATGGCTGGTATAATCTCCAAATCATGTTCCACTGCCATGTACATATTGGAGAGGGTTTGAGCTTCCACGCCCTGAGTGGCATCGATAAGCAGGACTGCTCCTTCACAGGATGAAATTGCCCGGGAAACCTCGTAGGAAAAGTCTACATGTCCGGGAGTATCAACCAAATTAAGATCGTAGATTGTACCATCCGCGTCATTATAGGGAATGGTAATCGCCTGGGATTTAATGGTTATTCCCCTCTCTCTTTCGATATCCATAGTATCGAGAATTTGTTCCCTTGTTTCACGATCGGATACAAGATGGGCCATTTCTATAAACCTGTCAGCCAGGGTTGATTTTCCGTGATCTATATGGGCAATAATACAAAAATTTCTAATGCGTTTCTGTCTTGTCATATGGAGATACTATCCTATAGTGTTCTTTCTCGCAATCAGTCGAGGATTGATCGAATTTTCTCTAAGAGGTCTTTTATGGTAAAAGGTTTTTTTATGAAATTCATTGTTATTTCTCCGTTAAATAGATCATCTTTTTCAATTGAATTGGGGTATCCCGACATTAAGAGGTGTTCCATCTCCGGCCGTTCTCGTTTCAATCGTTTTATCAATTCAGGACCGGATAAATGAGGCATGTAGACATCACTAACTATTAAATCTATTTCCAATTCTTCTTTCTCGCTAATAAGAATGGCTTCCCCCGCGTTTGCCGCTTCGAAGACCCTGTATCCTCTACGGCTTAACATGCGGCATGCCATCTTCCGCAGATCCGGATCATCTTCCACCAGCAAGATGGTCTCCTTGCCTCCGGGTGTTTCAACATCCTCCGGAGATTTATCAACTGCTCTCTTTTTTCTATCCTCCGCGCCGGCATGCCTGGGAAGGAATATCATAAACGAGCTTCCCACATTCTTTCTACTCTCCACCCGAATATGGCCGTGACTCTGATCGACAATACCCAAGACTGTGGACAAACCTAATCCTGTCCCCTGCTCTTCCTGCTTCGTAGTGTAGAAGGGTTCAAATATTTTCTGCAACTCTTCTTTATCCATGCCGGCCCCTGTATCTCGCAAAGTAATTGAAACATAATTTCCCGGCGGCATTTCTCCTAGAATTGAACTCTCCGGTTTTTCTACCATATAATCTTCTGTTTCTATACTAATAGAGCCGGTAGTATGAATCGAGTCTCTGGCATTCACCATAAGATTAATAATAACCTGCTCCATTTGTCCTGGATCCACCAAGACCCGCGGGTTTTTTGCGGTAAGATAAAAATAGAGACTGATCTGCTCAGTAATAATACGTCGCAGCATTTTTTCTATTTCTTTTATGAGACTATTTATATTCACTATGTGCATATGTAATTTTTGCCGTCTTGAAAATGCAAGGAGTTGTCGGGTCAAATTAACCGCTTTCTTTGAAGCCTTTTCAATTCCCAGCATATCAGTATCAATTGGTTCTCTGTCTTTCAGTTTCTCTTTTATAAGCGAAATATATCCCAAAATGATGGTAAGTATGTTATTAAAATCATGTGCAATTCCACCGGCTAGTCTGCCGATGGCTTCCATTTTCTGAGATTGTTGTAGTCTTGTTTCTAAAAGCTTCAGATCCGTTACATCCAAAAAGAACCCTTTAATCTCCTGGATTACCCCTTCACTGTTTTCGGTGGCTATAATATTCGCCAATACGGTTAGATCTTCTTCTTCTTTCGTCTTCATTTTGAATTCTTTCAGTTTCACCGCCGACCCTTGAAAGAGTTCCTCCAAAACCATGTCCCAAGCATCATGTTGCTTAAATCTTGGTCTAATCGATGAACCAAGAGTATCTTTCTTTGTATACTTAAAAATTGCCAAGAAGGATGGATTACAGTCGATGATATTTCCCTCCCGGGAAAGAATACACACAGCCGCCAGGTCTTCTTCGAAAAGCCTTCTGTACTTCTCCTCACTTTCGTATAATTTTCTATCGATCCCCGATTTGTAAAGGGCCATCTCGATGGTACTTTTTAATTCCCGCTCTTCGAAGGGTTTTATAAGGTATCCGAATGGTTCGATTACCTTCGCCCTCTCCAGGGTAATATCGTCGGCATAGGCTGTTAGGAAAATAATAGGCACAAGATGTTTTTCCTTAATAATACCCGCTGTCTCGACTCCATCGAGTTTTCCTTTGAGCATAATATCCATTAGGATTAAATCCGGCACCTCTTCTTCACACCTTTTTATTGCCTCCTCTCCGGTATCTACAGAATTTGTTACTCTATATCCGAACCGCTCAAGGTGCCGACGAATATCCAATGCTACAATTTTTTCATCTTCTACAAGGAGTATTTTTGGATTATTTTTATTTTGATATATTTCTTTTGTCATTGTTTTTTTACATACTTTTGTATTGAAGCAGATAGCAGCTCTTTAGCTTCCTTTATCTTTTCTGCTTTACCGCTTCTTAAAGCAAACACCGTCTTCAGAAGGTCCTTCGCGCAATCCTCCCACCCTAGCTTAAGCACCTTGTTTCGCATTGCAGAGGCAATAGCTGCAAATTCTTCATTCTTATCGTAATTCCAGTTTTCTTCCCAATTATTTTGAAACTCACATAGCTCTTCGATTATAGTGTTCTCATCTACCACGTCGCCGCAAGCAGATAGTTCTTTCTCTTTCTTAACTTCTTTTTTAAAAGTCGAGATTTCATTTCCATCATTCTTCTCCTGTAAAAAGCTGTTATTGTCACAGAATAGTTTTAATAGAGGAAGGAAGGTCTTTGACAAAATTGGTTTATTTCCTATTGCCCGGGGTTGTACAAGGTCTTCAGGAATTGTCTCATTCCTATAGGGAGTACTCAATACAAAGGCATTTTCAAGACCACCCGTTTTTACATATTCATTAACAGAACAGAATAGGTGCAGGGGGCCCTCCTGGTCTTCTCTCTCTGCCTGTTGCTCACCGGCTCCTCCCGATACTATTCGATCAGGACAGCCTTCCTTGACGAATAAAGCCTCTAATATTTCTTTTTCAATACTATCAGAACAATGGAGAAGAACTTTTCGATTTCCCAGAATGGAAGATACATCACTTATTTTTTTGCCGGATTCACGAGCAATCGCCGGCGCATGGTTGAAAGGGACCCTGCATGTAAAGCTTGTACCTCCCTGAGGGCTGCTCTCAAACAAGACATTACCCCCTAAAACCTTCATAAACTCCTTTACTAAGGACAATCCAATACCAATCCCGCCAAAACTTCTGGTATAGAGATCACTCCCCTGTGTAAATTCATTGAAAATGATTTCTTGAATGTCTCGGGACATTCCTACTCCGGTGTCTTGTACTTTCAAAACCAAGACTTTTTGTTCATGAAGAAAAACTTCTACAAGGACATACCCCTTTTCTGTAAATTTTATTGCATTCTCCAAAAGCTGATGCAGTACTTTGCGTATTTTTCTATCGTCTCCTTTTATCCGCTCCGGTACAGAGGGGTGATAGTAAAAATACATATCGAGTCCTTTTCTATATCCTCTAAGAGATATCTTTTCAAATTCTTTTTCTAAGAGGTCTCTGAGTGAAAAAACCCTTTCTTCCAAATGAGAAGTCCCGTCCTTTAATCCCGTAAAATCTAAGATTGAATTAACAACCGCCAGTAGGTTTTCTCCACCCTGTTTAATAAGCCTAAAGGTCTCTAAAAGATCTTCTTCAATTCCGCTGTTTCCCATTCCAACATCTGCCATCCCAATAATATTGTTCAGCGGTGTCCTTAATTCATGACTCATGCCGGCAAAGAGTTCGGTTTTTGCTCTATTTGCTTGTTCAGCTTCTTTCTTGGCCTGTCTTAGTTGTTCTTCGTAGAGTTCTCTTTCCAGCATATCACGAAATGCTATTACCCTCCCTTGGGGATTTCCTAAATCGTCCTTGATTTCAGATTCAGTTCTTTCTATAGGGACCAAAGAATGGTCTTTCTTCTGTAGAAATACGAGAGAAGGATAGTAACCGCTCTGACCAGTACTAGGCAACTCCGCCTTAGCTGTCACCTCCTCCCTAAGTTTACACGTAAAAACATCCTCTAGAGGTTTGTGTAACACTTCGTTCTCTTTACGTTCCAAAAGTGTCAGACCCGCGGGATTAACATAGGTAATAACCCCTTGAGAGTCTGTCGCTATAACCCCTTCCGCGATACTACGAAGTGTTATTTCCAAACGTTTTTCGCTCTCCTTCAGTTTTTTTTCTATTCCATGTTTGTAAATAGCAATTTCAATATTTGTATAAATTTCTCGATCGTTATATGGTTTCAGGATATACCCAAAGGCGTCCTGTACCTTAGCTCGCTCTATTGTTTTTTTATCTCCGTAAGCAGTAATGAAAATTATGGGTATATCCAATTCTTCCCGAATACGTCCTGCCGCTTCTATCCCGTCCATATCACCTTTTAACTGGACATCCATGAGGACACAGTGAGGGGCCGATTCTAAGGCCAAGCTAACAGCGTCCTCTCCTTTCGCGACGGTTCCAACTACTTCATACTCCATAGAGGTCAGTCTGGACTTGAGATCGAGAGCAACAATAGTTTCGTCTTCTACTATTAGAATTTTTTTCATTATTCTTGCGCTTGCGTCACGATAATAGTATAGTAGGATAAGGTCCAATAAGCAAATCTGCTGAATTACTTTTACAATGTTATATAAAACTGTTCACTTCTATGTACGCGGCAAGTTGAACATTGTTTTCCATAAATCCGGCCTTTCGTTTTTTTATCTGAATCCGCAGAAGGGCAATCTTGTTATCGTAATCGATTTTCCATTCTTGAATAACGAAGGGATCATTTTCGCTTATTCCAACTTCATCGGCCACTCCGCCTTGATAGACACGGCGTACCTGATATCTTGCGCTGAACAACCCTTCTTCAATCTCGTTTACCCGCATACCAAAGAGAGGTATAAGAAGATTTTTCACAGTGTCTCGTGTGTCTGCAAGTTTAATCGGAATTTTTGGCCTCTCTCCAAGGACAAAGTACCCCTCTTGGCTTTTCCCTTTTCTAAGCCACTCCACTCGCAACAAAGTGTTTTTAGGTAATGAAATAAACAGCTGTTGAAGGTCTCTTATTTTTTTGTACTTTTTCCCGTTGACCCTGGTTATTATGTCCCCGCTGCTTAATCCTGCCCGTTCTCCCGGTTCCCCTGGAAGAGCATAGGTAATCTCCAACCCCTCTTCTTTTTCTCGTACATTAAGCCCGAGCCATGGGTGCGTAATTTCCCCGCCTTCGTACATTTTAGGAATAATATCTCCCACCCAATGGGATGGTATGGCAAAGTTGATTCCTTCAAACTGTTCTATTCCCGCAAATACAACTCCAATGAGTTCGTTCTCCGTATTAAGAAGGGGGCCGCCGCTGTTTCCCGGATTTATTGGAACATCCACCTGCATGGTATCTCCCATGGGAAGGAACCTGCGGCCGACCGCGGAAATAATACCCGAGGTAATGGTATTTTCCAATCCGCCGGGAGAGCCAATGGCAAAGATCTCCTCCCCGGGGTTAAAGTCTTCCCTGCTGTCCAGGGAGAAGACATACTCAGGTTCTACCTCCGCCTTGAGGAGAGCGATATCAAAAACAGGGTCCCATCCTACCACTTCAGCAGGAATACGTATGGTGGGTTCTTCAGAGCGTCGTATAAAAAGCCTTGAAAAACCTTCGTATTCCGGGTCTACCTCGGATGAGACAACATGATAGTTGGTAAGTATATATCCCTTTTTGTCTATAAAAAAACCGCTGCCAATTACACGGTCCGGATATCCTACCCCTTCTTCGATCTTCACCCCCCTGTTTACCCATATGGTTACGGTGCCCTGGAGAAGTTCTCGGGAGCTTGCAAGAACAGAAATAGTCTCCTTAAAAGCCTCTTTTTTCTCTCCGAGTATCTCCCCTTCTACTTCCTGCAAATTTCTAACTATTTGAGCGAGGATTTTATCATGCCCCTCTTCCAATGCGAGCTCAGCGTAAGAGAGTAAACGATGTGGATCATTCTCGCCTTTTTCTAAAGCTCTTCGAAATAAATAGAGCGCTGGTATGGTTAATCCTTCATTCCTGTATCGTTCCGCTTCGGCATAGAAGAAATCAGATTCCTCCCACTCCGACATATCAGTGCCTTCTATATGTTTCATAGATACGAAAAGAGAATACGAGCGGAGGAACTCCTTTTCTTCTACAGCTCTATCGAATTCTTCGGAGAGTCTTTCAATTGCTTTTCTCTCCAACTCTTCAAGCTTCTCAGCTTTAAGAGGAGAATTTTTATTTCTTTTTAAGGCTGAAATATCCTGAAGGGTCTTTGCCGGCTTGCCAGCGGCAATTTGATTCTCCAGCTGTTCCTGGGTAATCTCCTCTATAGCAGGCAGCTCCTGGGGTTTTTCCTCCATGCCGATACACGCGGATAGTGTAAGGAGGAGTATGCTTGAGATAGTTATAAGTAAATAAGTATTTTTCAATGAAGGACCTCAATATAGGTATTGCCATAGACGGAGAAAACATAGAGGAGGGTCCCATTTTTATGTACTATTCCTTCCGTTGGAATATTTTCAATATCCATTGGTCCTGTAGGCATAGTGCCAATCCAATAGACGTTCCCGCGAAGACCCGAATAATCAGGATCACGATATACTGGCAGTGTTTCTCCCTTTCTGACCACTGATATTATTTTTCTATTTTTCCACACAATCTTTGTATCAAAAACACCATCAAAATTTGAAGCATACTCTCGAATTAGATTTCCTTCCTCCCCTTCGTATTCTCTGCTGTCAACAATACCGTCCTCGTTAATGTCCCACTGGGCAATAGTATCTTCGAGAATGAGAATGAACTCAGGCACACCATTATGGTTGGCATCAATCTCTTTCCGCACCTTCTTGCCATCCTCATAGACAAGACTCGTCTCTTTTTTCCCGTCCGCGTCGCTGTCTATGAGGGTGTGGACTTCCTCTCTTCCCACTACCATCGTAGTTCCGCTGCCACCACCGGGTAAGTAGAAAGTCTTTCGCCATACATCATTCTCTAATCGGTCCCATCTGACTTTTTCGCCGGCACTGCTTCTCTCAACAATTACTGTAGATCGTCGACGTAGAAGCTCCTCACTTACCGGAGAGAGGGATTTGTTGATTTCACCAATTAGTAGACGAGGCGGGTAATCTGTCTCCTTCTCTGTCTGGATACGAAAAAAAGGATAGGTAAAATCGCCTGGAATAATGGTATACACCTTTATTCCCTGAGCGTTCTCTATGGTCACTTCCTTAACCTGCGGATACTTGCTAAAAACAAAAAGTGCTCTTCGATCAAGATTTTCACCGGAGACCCTATTCGGAAGCCCGGATTCATCAAAAAGGATATGATATTCCGGCAAACCATCCTGATTTCTATCCACAAGATATTTTACCACCCTTCCGGACCGATACTCTAGAGATTCTTCAAAAAAACCGTCTCTGTTTTCATCTAATATAACTGTGCCGGTATAGTCCTTTAGAGGATCGAAATCTACTTGTTCCGGTTCCTTTTCCATAAGATTACGGTAAATATAAAGAATGGTACTTATCTTTATTCGTTCGTACGTTCTAAAGAAAGAATTTGGGTCTAATTCCTCTGAATAAAAGAGATTGTAAGCTGCCAATTCAGCGGTAAGGGTGTCCGCTGCTCCTTTGTAGATATCCAAGAGGTTTTGCCGCTTTTCTCCATCAGCAATGTGGATAATAACCGCCTCTAAAAGATCCAGATGTTCCGCTCCTTCCGGTTGAAGGCGTTCATCATAAAACTGAGCAGCAATTTCACTTCTGTAATCGGGGCTAATTCCCACTAAGAGTTTTTTAAGCTCCACTTCTTCGGGATGAAAATCAAGTCCCCTCCGCAGAGTCAATTCGGCATCAAAATTTCTCTTTAAAGCCTCAAGAATGAGCGCTCGATAGAGGTAATACTCGTATCTGTGGTAATCCTCTTTTCTAATGGAATCGAGGAGCTGAAGACCTTCCTCGCTCCTCCCAACCCGCAAAAGCAAACCAGCCTCGACTACACGACAATCGTATGGGCTGAAATAGTACCAGCCGTCTTCTTTTACTGCCGCTCTGCGAAGAAGTTCAAGGGCAGTATAAATCCCGCCCCGATTTCGGCTTCTTACATCTCCCATCATGTAGAAGGCGTCGGGTTGTTCCGGAAAGAATTCGAGGGCCGTTTCGAGGAGAGAGAGAAAACCGCTATTCTCTCCTGTGTTCCCGTTCTGGTAGAGGGTATATGCCTCTTCCAGATAGAGAAGGCCAATAGGTTTATCCGGTGTTTCAAAATCCTGAGCGCTCACGGGGACTAGTACTAGTACGCAGAAGAACAAGACCAGTCCACTTAAAAAGAGAGTATAACCATTATTACTGATTTTCTGTATCTTCCTTCTCTTCATCATTAGCTGCATCTCCGTCCTTTTGCGGCAGACCTAGACCTAAAAGTTCTCGTATTTCCGAATCCGCCAGGGTCTCCTTCCGCACTAATTCTTCCGCCAGCATAATAAGCTCTTTTTTCTTGCTGGTAAGAAGCTCTGTAGTCTCCTTAAGACATGAACGCATAATCTTCGTCACTTCTTCATCTATTCTTCGAGAGGTATCTTCAGAATAATCCTGATGCCGTGCAATTTCTTTTCCGAGAAAAATGGGTTCCTCTTCCTGTCCAAAGGCTATAAAACCGATGTCTTCAGACATTCCCCATTCTCGGACCATCCGGCGGGCGATTCCCGTTGCCTGATCAATATCATTTTTTGTTCCTGTAGAGGTTTCATGGTATATTAGTTTCTCAGCCACAAATCCTCCCATGGCTATTTTTATCCTATCTAAAAGCCAGCTTTTATTTTTCGCGTAGGTGTCCTTCTCCGGTAAGCTCATGGACAGCCCCAAAGCCCGACCATGAGGAATAACAGTCACCTTATGGAGAGGATCGACATTTTTCAGATAATAATGAAGTAATGCGTGTCCCGCCTCGTGGTAGGCAGTCATTTTCTTGTCCTCCGGTGAAATGACCCGAGATTTCCGCGCCACTCCCAGAAGAATTTTATCTCTTGCTTCCTCTAAATCAGACATAGTAACGGTTTTCTTGTTCTTCCGCGCCGCGAAGAGGGCGGCTTCGTTTACGAGATTTGCCAGATCGGCTCCTGAAGTTCCGGGCGTTGCGCGGGCGACCGTTGTAAAATCCACGGAGATATCCAGAGGTATCTTTCCGGCGTGGATTGTTAAGATTGCTTCCCGTTCTTTGATATCCGGCATGTCCACTACTACCTGCCGGTCGAATCTTCCCGGTCTTAATAAGGCCGGGTCTAAAACATCCGGTCGGTTCGTCGCCGCGAGGATAATAACACCATCCTTAGTTTCAAAACCGTCCATCTCTACAAGCATCTGGTTCAGGGTTTGTTCCCTTTCATCATGCCCTCCTCCGTATCCAGCGCCTCGGGTCCTTCCAACGGCGTCAAGTTCATCTATGAAGAGAATACAGGGGGCGTTTTTTCTTCCCTGTTCAAAGAGATCGCGAACGCGGCTGGCTCCTACCCCGACAAACATCTCTACAAAATCTGAACCGCTCATATGAAAGAAATGGACCCCAGCCTCGCCAGCAATGGCCTTTGCCAGAAGTGTTTTCCCCGTTCCAGGCATTCCGACAAGAAGGACTCCTTTGGGGATTCTTGCCCCTATCTTGGTAAACTTGTCAGGGTTCTTTAAAAAATCCACTACCTCGGAGAGCTCGTATTTTGCCTCTTTTTGGCCGGCCACATCATTAAAGGTAACTGTCTTGCCATCCGAAAGATACCGTTTTGCCTTACTCTTTCCAAAGCTAAAGGCCTTGTTTCCGCCGCCCTGGATCTGACGAAACATGAACCAAATAAAGAAGAACCCAATGAACCAGGGAATGAGCTCCAAAAAAATTCTAAAAGGACTAACTGTCTTTTGCGCCCCGATAATTTTGACCCCCTTTTCCCGAAGGAGAGGCATAAGGGTCTCGTCGTAGTAGGGAATTCTCGTATTGAACACATTAAAAGAACCGGAAAACCCCTTGAGAGTCCCCTGAATCTCGGAGTTATCTAAAATTCTTACCGTCTCTACATCTCCTTGTTCCACATAGGAAAGAAAGACCGAATACGCAATCTCCTCGCCGTGATTTCCGGTATTCACAGAGAATAGCATAAAGAAGAGGAGGAGAAGGACAGCTAAAAAAATGAGGGCGAATTTATTATTACCGAAGTTGAAATCAAAGTTATTCTGCCCCTTATCATCTTTATTTTTATTGTCATTATTATCATGTTCATTCATTGCCATAACAACTTCCTGCTTTCGGGGAAACAAATTCAAAGGACCATGTGTCCTCGCCTTTCCCGTCTGTTTTTTCCAATTCTACCCTTTTTGCAATTTTATTTGTATACCCGAAGGGAGCGCCGCAAATACCGATGACCCCCTTCCGGTCCTCTAGTATCGGTATTTTGTCTCTCAATGAAATCGGGACCTTCCAGTTTTTCAGTATTTTTACGACACTTCTTCTACTGTTCCCCAGAAGCAGATGATCTCCGGACAGCCTGTTTCGAATAATGAGAGGCGGCGCGATCCTTTCTCCTGATATCCACATCATCGTCCGCGGATCTTTCGTATCTTCCCATTTACTTCCCGCTGCGCCGGTTATTCCGCGGATGATTATTTTTTTCCCCAGACTACCTATAATGTACGACTTTCCCCGCTCTCCAACAATAACATAGCCCATTTTTTTCCGGTCTTCAAAAACCTCTGCCTCTTCTCGTTTCCTATATTTTTTTAGTTGCTGAAATTCCTTGTCAACTATGGTGCATTCAGCGCTTCTAAACCGCTCCATCGAAGGGGAAAGGGGGATCTCTCTCGTAAGACAAGCTTTCCTATTCTTGTCCCGAACATACAGAGCAACCCCATGCCCCTGACACAATGGTCTTTCTAAGGAGCACCCATTTCGGAATCTATCTCCTTTTTCCGCCTTTTCAAGGAGATCTATCATTTCTTGGACAAAACGGTAGGGGAGCCTTAAGTCCGGTGTGTTTAAAAGAGCATCACAGGTCCTATAGAGGGATTCCTCACGATAGAATCGATGGGCCTTGTTGAATCTAGCAAGAGAAATGGCATACTCTGTTCCGCTGCCATGAACGGTTTTTTCTTCTGATTCGGTATGAGAAGCTTCCCAGGACAGCATACTGTTTATATGCTCATCAACTGTTTTTCCGAGGTTTTTCATCCGCTTTTGAAAAACTCCAAGAGATGTCCTTACACCGGGGAAAATAGATTCTACCAGGGGAAGTAATTCATGGCGGACCTTATTTCTACGGTATGTTAGAGAGAAATTGCTGGGATCTTCTTTGAAAGGTATTCCTCTCTTCTCAAGGTACTCGAGAATACATTCCTTCTCAATACCTAAGAGGGGCCTTATACTATTTCCGCTGACCTCGGGTATCCCCGCCAACCCTTTTAGCCCGGAACCCTGAAAAAACCGCATAACCAAGGTTTCCACCTGATCATCCAGGGTGTGACCGAGAGCAATACCATAGGCATTCGCCCTATCGCAGATCTGTTGAAGAAGTCGATAGCGAAAAGTCCGTGCTTGAGCTTCGATACCCTTCCGATGCTTTCTTCCCTCCTCCTCGATCTTCCCGGGGGGAATGAATTCTTTAAAAAAAGGTATGTCTCGCTCTTTGCAGAGGGATTCGATGAATGCGGCCTCTTTACGCGTTTCTTCTATCTCCCTCAAACCGTGATCTATGTACGCACTAAAGAGCCGAAAGTCCATTCTCTTTTTCACGTTGTGAAGCGCTATAAGAAGAGCAGTTGAATCAGGACCACCGGAATTTGCCACCAGGATTCCCTTTTTCAAATTTGCCTTTTGGCAATGTTCAAGGAGAAACTGAAATACCCTTGCTTCCACCGTCGATATCATTCTCTCCTCATCCCTCATCTTTCTTCTTCGTTTCCTTGCTCACATCCTTCTCTTTTAGCCTGCGATTGTAGCGGCCCATAACTTCTTCACGACTATTGTGCGTAAGTGCCATACAGGCCTCCGCGGCTGCGCTTATTCCTTTGGTAAACTCGTCAATCTCCGCTTCTGCAGGTCTTTCCAGTACGTATTCGGCCACTCTTTCTCTTTCTTTAGGTCTGCCAATACCGATATAGACTCTGAGAAAATCCGAAGAACCCAAATACTGAATAACCGAGGATAATCCACGATGCCCAGCTGAACCTCCACCTTTTTTTAGCCGTATGCTGCCCGGAGGCAGATCCAGGGTATCACACACACAAACAAAGGAGGAGGCGGTAATATCCCACTTCCTTTGTATACTGGGGATGATTTCCCCGGAGCGATTCATGTAGGTAAGAGGTTTAATAAGGAGACAAGGTCTCGTTTCCTTTGATACGCGCGCGAAACTAAAAGATGAGAAGAATGGTTTTTTAAAGGGTACGCCGAACTCGAATGCTAATTTTTCCAGGCACTCGAAGCCGGCGTTGTGTCTTGACCCTTCATACTGTTTTCCGGGATTGCCCAATCCCATAAACGTATAAGACAGGGACTATTCCTCTTCTGACTCGGTCTCGGCAGTTTTTTCAGCCGCTTCTCCCTCTTCGGCTTCTCCTTCTTCACCCAGAGCTTCCTCGCCTTCTTCCTCTTCTTCCTCAGGTTCAAGGACAAGTTTCTGGGTTGTAACAACACAGATCACCTGATCTTCCATATTGAGAATTTGCACACCCTTAGGCACTTCCAGAGCGCCTACATGGACAGAATCTCCAATAGTCAAGGAAGAGACATCTACAGTAAAGTACTCCGGAAGGTCTTGCGGGAGACACTGGATTTCCAGAGTATGAAGTCGCTGCTCCAGAATTCCTCCTTCCCGCACTCCCGGGGCGGCTCCCTCTAAATGCACGGGAACGTTTGTGGTTAGTTCTTTTCCCTGTTCGATCTCATAAAAGTCGATGTGGATGATTCTCCCGCTTAGCATGTCCTCCTGATAATCCCTTACCAGTACATCGTAGTCTTTCTTTTCCGTTTTTATGTTGATAATGGTATTTTCGGAAACAGAATGAAATTTTTTCGAAAATTCCTTCTCATCTACGGATATAGTCTCCGGCGGGTTATGACCGTAAATTACGGCCGGGATCTTTCCCGCCTTTCTTAATCGTCGGGCATTTGCCGTTTTTTTCTCTGTTCTATCCAACGCTTGGAGCGTTTTCCGTTGCATTTGAATTCTCCTTACCTGTGTTAGCCTAATTTAGCTGATTCAGCTGCTTTCAACATCAAAAAAATTTGACAGCAGCTCTTTTGTAAACGTATTTTTTTTTAAGAAATACGTGTCTGGGACGGCAGGATTCGAACCTGCGCATGCATGGACCAAAACCATGTGGCTTACCACTTGCCGACGTCCCAATGTATGTCTATACATCCTCCACTGTATCGGATGCCTCGTTTTCTTTTTCGCTTCCATGGGGACTGAAATGATCATCTTCGTCATTTTCTGATGCCGTTTCATACTCTCGAAGAATCATCTCCTGAAGTTTTTGCCGAAAATCTGAGTTTATCGGATGTGCTACATCCTTGTATTCCCCAGTTTTCGTTTTACGGCTCGGCATGGCAATAAAAATACCGCTCTTTCCCTCAATAATTTTCACATTATGAACAACAAAACAATCATCGAACGTCACCGTAACGTATGCTTTTAGCTTGCCGTCCGCTTCCACTTTGCGAATACGGATGTCAGTAATTTCCATGAAATCCTCCCTTTTTGGACCAATCTTATGAACAATTCGAAGTTTATAGAGCTTTCACTTCGAATCGTATCCGCTTGGGTGCTACTACCCTTACTCTAGTATAATAAGTTTTCAGTGACTCTGCCGTGTTTTTTGCAACTTTTTTGTTCAAAAAGACACCAAACACTGCGGAACCACTGCCTGAGACCGCAGAATAGACCGCTCCTTGGGTTTTCATCTCTTGGACCAGTTCCTCCAATTGGGGAAAATCTCTGTACAGTACCGGTGCAAAGGAGTTAAAAAACCCCCAGTCTTCAAAATTACCAAAGAGGTAGGCTTCTCTAATTCTTTCTTTTTCTTTTTTTCCCTCTTTTTCCGTTCTTTCCTTTTTATTATCCGACCCCTTGGTATCTTTTGAACTTTTTCCAATACCTCTCAGTTTCCACTTTTCAGTCCTCCACTGATCAAACCATCGGTAGGCATCAGCAGTGGAAATTGCAAACTCCGGAACAACAACTACCAGCGAGAAATCTTTCCTAGGTTTTATGGGTTCTATTTTTTCCCCTCTCCCAGTCACGAGAGCAGCAGGCCCATTTAGAAAAAATGGAACATCACTTCCGAGTGCGGCGGCAAGTTTTATCAGTTCTCCGCGTCCCAGGGCCGTTTTAAAGAGAGTGTCGCAGGCCAGGAGCACTGCCGCGGCGTTACTTGAACCGCCACCAAGACCTGCTCCCCAGGGTATCTCCTTTTTTGTAATGATGCTTATACCCTTTGTACAACCGGTTCTTTCTGAAAAAAGCTTATAAGCCCGGTACATGATATTTTCTTCCGGGGCAATCGGAAAGTTTCCTTCGATTTCACAGAAACTCTGTTTTTTCAAAGAGCGAATACGTATATGGTCCTCAAAATCTATCATTTGAAAGATGGAGATTAGTTCGTGAAATCCATCCTCTCTCCGTTCTCTTAGATCCAAATGAAGATTTATTTTCGCCGGTGACACAAGCGTCACCTCTTCATACATGCGTTGCATATTATACAGATAATGGCAATCATGTCAAACCCGAGCCGAGAGGACCGACCCGAGAGGAACGTGACAGCCAGGAACTACTTACAGAGCGCTATACATTACAGAATAGAATCTGTAATAACCTTATGTACCGTTACGCAGATAATGCGCGCCCACTGAATGAGTATTGGAATCGGCAGCTTTGGTAATTATGGAGGCAGTT
Source organism: uncultured Spirochaetales bacterium (assembly GCA_964466335.1). Taxonomy (GTDB): domain Bacteria; phylum Spirochaetota; class Spirochaetia; order SPDA01; family CAYXSD01; genus CAYXSD01. The sequence continues at coordinate 10,760 of CAYXSD010000022.1, read as the reverse complement.
AACACCGCATTTCTAAGCTCATTTATTTCTCTGGTTATGTGGGCGCCGCGGTAAAACTTTTCAATCCTGTGGCTTAAATAATTTAGGTCCGCTAAGGCCCGGGCAAGTCGTTTTCTTGTACGAATAATCCCAGCGTAGTTCCACATAGTCATTCGAATATTGAGCATATCGTGATTAACCAGTACAGGATCAAACTCTTCCTCCTCTTTAGGGTAAATCCAATCAGGGGTCCTGTCCTTGAGTTTCTTAGGCACAGGCGTAAGCTCATTTTTAATTCGCTTTCCAGCACGATATCCAAAAAAAACTCCCTCTAAAAGACTTACCGAAGCAAGACGATTTGCTCCGTGCACCCCGGTACAGGCAGTCTCACCCACAGCATAGAGGCCGGGAATACTGGTCTCACCGGATAAGCCGGTTTTTATTCCCCCGCAGAAGTAATGCGCCGCGGGGACAACCGGGATAGGATCTTTGGTAATATCGATTCCCACATTTTGTAATGTCCGGTAGATCCCGGGAAATCGCGCTTTAAGGTCAACCCTTTTCATACATTGGGTATCCAGGAACACGAAACCATCTCCTTCATTCTCGATTTCTTTGTAGATTGCCCTGGCTACCTCGTCTCGCGGGGCCAAATCCCTCTGCTCCGGGAGATACCGTTCCATGAAATACTCCCCCCGGCGGTTCATCAATTTTGCTCCTTCCCCGCGCATTGCCTCGGTAATAAGAAACCGCTTCACGTCTCTATGGTAAAAAACAGTAGGATGAAATTGAATGTACTCCGCGTTTATCACCTCCACTCCGGCCCTATAGGCCATAGCGACGCCGTCGCCTATGGCCCCCGGGGGGTTCGAAGTGTGTAAAAAGAGGTTTCCCAGCCCTCCAGTGGCAAGGACTAACACCGGTGCAAAATAAATATCCACATCACCGCCGGCATTATCGAGTACGTACATCCCTAAGACCTTGGTCTGTCGGTACACCTCCTGGGAATCATTCACATTATGGCTGTTGGTAATGATTTCCACGGCGGTAGAATTTGTACGGAAACGAATGTTGGGTAGTTTTGAAGCATAGTCCAAAAGAGATTCTTCTATAGCCTTTCCGGATTGATCCTTAATGTGATAAATCCTTCTCACGCTATGGGCAGCCTCCCGAGTTTTAGCAGTATTACCATCCTCGTCTCTGCAGAAGGGGACACCTACTTTCTTTTGCAGAAAATCAACCACCAGTTCCGGTCCCTCAGAGGCGAGGAGTTGTACTGCCTCTCTATTGTTGATACCGCTTCCGGCATTAATTATGTCTTTGGACAGAAGGTCAATACTGTCCTCCTCTCCTGCCCCCACAATTCCCCCCTGGGCGTAGTAGGTATTGCACTCAATTACCTTTTCTTCCTTTGTAAGGAGGACTACCGACAAGCCTTCCTCCGCCGCTGAAATGGCAGTGGAAAGACCGGCAATTCCACTGCCCACTATGAGGACATCCGATTCATATCTCATCCCCGCCACCTATTCCAGTATTTTTAGAGAAAAATCCAATGATTCCACAGAGTGAGTAAGGACCCCGACGGAAATAAAATCTAATCCCAATCTCCCATACTCCTTCACTTTATTCAGAGTCATATTTCCGGACCCCTCGAACAGTGCTTTTTCCCTTCCGGGAAGAGAAAGCGCCCTTTTTACCATATCTACAGTCATGTTATCCAACATAATAATATTCACACCGCTCGTAAGGGCATTCTCCACATCCTTAAGGGACCGACATTCTACCTCTATCCTGTACTTGTCTCCCCAATAATCCCTTGTCCTCTTAACCGCGGCTTCCAGTGATCCGGCAGCATCAATATGGTTGTCCTTTATCATAATCATATCAAAAAGACCCATCCTGTGATTCGTACCCATTCCCATTCTAACCGCGTATTTTGATAGTTCTCTGTAGCCGGGTACGGTTTTTCGAGTATCCAGGATCCGGGTCCTGCTTTCTTCAGGAAGGCTTTCTACGAAATGCTTCGTCTTTGTAGCAATACCCGAGAGAAACCCAAGAAAATTGATGGCGATACGCTCACCAGTTAGAATAGAGAGGACTTTTCCCCTCACTTCCGCTAGTAGTTCTCCTGGTTCCACATTGCTGCCGTCGTCAACTAAGGTCCTTACTTCAGTTTCCTTATCTATCTTCGTGAAAACACGAGAAAAAAGGGGGATCCCCGCCACAACACCACGGGCTTTGCAGATAAGTCCGGCTTTTGCCCTTTCTCCGGAAAAAATCGCCTGCGATGTTATATCCCCTGCCTCAGCTAAATCCTCCTTCATAGCAAAGGAGAGAAGTGTTTCGAAGGCCTCAAACATAAGGTGTATCTTAAGCTATTATGGCCTCTTTGACAATCAAATTAGAATTACTAAAATTGATTGAGCTTCTGAAAAAAGGGTCCACTCTCGACTATTTTTTTTAAGACAAAAAAAACGAATCTTATTCAAAAGCAGTTGACATTATTCCGTACTTCCACATAGATTGAAGCTGAAAAGGACCAGAGATTCTAAAAGGAGGAGGAGCATGTTGCTATTAGAAGACGAAAAACCCCTGTTTCATTCCTTTTTCGCTATGGGCGATAATGAAAATAATTCCAACGACGATGATTTATATGATGATTCCTTCGACGATTACGAAGATGATTTCGACGATGATATGGAAGAAGACTTCGACGATGAGGAAGATTTTGAAGATGAGTTTGATGATTCGCTAGCGGACGACCTTGAAGAAGACGAACTCGAGGAAGAGGATGACTTCGATGATTATATGGAAGAAGATGAGTACGACTATGACGACGGTTTAGACTATGACGATTTTGATGATTGATAAATAATGTCACCCATATGCCAGAGTTTCTCCAACTCGTAGAAATCCCGACTATCCCTATCCATAAGATGAATGACAAACCAACCACAGTCTATTAATACCCAACTGTCCTCTTGGAGTTTTTTTTGACGATGGAAGGGCTGTATACCCAGCTCGGATAGTTTCGACTTAATATGCCTGGTAAGCCCCCGCGTATGCCCCGCACTGGAAACAGTGGAAATTAGGAAATAATCGGTGAAACCACTGTGATCGCCGATGTATATGGCCACAGTTTCCTCTCCCTTATGCTCATCTAGAAGTTTTGCTAAATCAATTATATGTTCTTTACTCTTTGCAGTATCTACCATCAAAATCCTTTCCTAGTATTACTGTAACATCCACCTTTATACCGCCTCCTTCAGGAACAGCTTCGTCGGGAGCTTCCTGTTCCTCTACCGGTTGGGGCAGGGTAGAAATCCTATGACAATTTATAACGTTGGCCACCTTTTGCGCTTTTGACATAGTACCGCTACGACTGTACACCAGTGTATTGTCGTAGTTAAAATGGTCCGCGTTCCCCACTGAGGTTATTTCAAAACCGAAACTTTTTAAAAGATCAGCAGTTCTACCGGCCAGACCGCTTTTAAGGGTCCCATTTAGTACCTCTATGGATATGGTAAGTTCCTCAGAACCAACAATTTCGGTATTTGCTAAAGATTCCAGGGTTTGGTTAACCGTTTCCCTTAAAAGTTTACCATCATAATGGGGAAAGAGCAGCACCTGGTCCTCCACAGTGCGCTTTACACCCAAGACCCGTTGAAAAATAATCCTTTCCACATCCAACTTTTCCATCTCCCCTAGAAAGGAGAGAAGAGCCGGCTTGCTCAAATTCGTTTTAATATAGGACGAGAACAGGGATTCAACTTCCGGGGAGGAGAGGTACCCGATCTTCTCGCCCATACGTTTTAAAAGGGTTTGTATAAATTTCTGTTTACGATTGATGTTCTCAATTTCCGTTTCTATATCTTCGTGATAGGTAAGATATTGCCGCACCTTACTTCCATCTAAAACCAAATTACCAGAGGGTATGAGGACCGGAGGCTCCTCTTCAAGTTTTTCTACCGGGTTTGCTATGAACATCTCCAGTCCTTCCAGGAGGTCTACCACCCTTTCTACGTCTTTTAGATTAAACAAAAAATAGTACGGCACGGGCTCGTCTAAAATAGTTTCTATCTTCCCTAGTAAGGGTCCCATATCTTCAGGATCGAAAAGAACATCTAATCGTTCAATCCGCTGCATAGATTCAATGATTGTACCAATATCGTTAGGGATATCGAGCATCCCTCCCTTGTGTGTTTCAGGATGATAGAAAAAGATCTCTGTGAAAAGCAAATCCTCCCCTTCTGAAACAAAGAATGCTGTTTTTATAGGGTCTCCTTTTTCGATACTTTCGGTTATCCGGTCAGTTTTTAACTTTTGATAGAGAATGTACCCAGTTACCCCTATAACTATGAGAATAACAATGAGCAGAATAATTCCCTTGTCCAGTCCTTTACTACGTTTCAAAATCTTTTATCCTTATACTCACTTTCTAAAGCCAGAAGGGGCGGCAGAATACGATACCCTTTCTTACGGGCATACCTCTTTTTTCCCTCTATTACCCATAGGACCAGCTCATCCAGAGCGGCCCCACGATACAGCTTGTCCTTTCCCGTCTCCGGTCTCATATAGTCTGCGATAAACAGAATTTTTGCAACCGTATCCATCCCCGGTTTTCCCGTTGTATGCCAGGCAACAGCCTCCAAGACCTCTTCATCTTCCAGGAAAAATTCCTTCCTCAAAAATGCCGCGCCTGCTTTTCCATGAAGGAGAATAGGATTTTCCAGCTCCCATTCTTTTAAAGTGTAATCTTCTTTTGCCGAGGCAATAAGCTTGTCTTCTTCCCATTCCCTGGCAATATCGTGACTCAGTCCAGCCAGATTTGTTTTTTCAACACATGAAACAGAAGAAGAAATATGATGGGCAATTTCATTGGCATTCCTTGATGTTTCCAGGGAATGTTGAAATCGATGTTCAGATTGATTTGCTTTTAAATACTCGGTTACTTCTTGGACCATGTTACTGATAGAGCTTATGTCGGAGGACATATTCATATACACCTTTCGATAATAGAAATCTGAAGGGTTTTTTCTCCTTGATTCGTTTTCTTATGTCTGAAGAAGATATGGGCAGATAAAGATTATCGAGAGTACGATGAGGAAAATCCACCTTCGAAGGATTATCCTTTGTCCGATTCGCAATAATGATCTCCGTGGAGGAAATTAATGTATCTACCTCTTTCCATGTATAGAAACCCTCCAAAAGATCATTGCCGATTATTAATCCCGGAGGTTCGGATAATTCGTAACGCTCAGAAATCTCCCTTACCGTTTCAACACTGTATGAGACCCCCTCTCTTTTGATTTCACAGTCATCAACCCCCGCCCAGGAAACACCGGCAATGGCATGTTCGATCATTTTTAATCTGTGTTCCGCCTTCTTCCACTCCCCCCGTTGTTTATGAGCAGAAATGAAAGAGGGAATAAAAAGTACCTTTGAATAGCCGAAGCTATGCGCTACTTCATCTGCTACATGAAGATGTCCGATATGGATGGGGTCGAAGGTGCCTCCTAGGATTGCAAGTTTCAATCCTTTACCTCCTCCGCAATTAGACTAAAGAACTCCCTTTTAACTTCTTCCAAGCCGATACGGGAAAAAGCCGACACACCCAACACTTTTCTATTGGGGAAAGTCCTTTTCAGCGCTTCAAAGCGCTTTTGTCCCTCATCCATGTCCAGCTTTGTCCCGATAATCACAGCTCTTTTTTCTCCCAGGGATGGACTAAAATGAACGAGTTCCCTCTTCAGCAGCATAAACTGCTCTGTGTAATTTTCTTCCGTTACATCAAGCAGAAACGCAAGGGCCGTGGTGCGGGATATGTGCTTTAAAAACTGGATTCCCAAGCCGGCTCCCTTCGATGCACCCTCGATTATCCCGGGAATATCGGCAATAACCATATCAGCATACCCTGATGATAGGACACCAAGATTGGGAATTTTTGTAGTAAAAGGATAATTTCCGATCTTTGGATGGGCCTGGGTCAGAACATCGAGAAGACTCGATTTACCGGCATTGGGAAAGCCCACAAGACCGATATCGGCAATTGTCTGGAGTTCTACCTTTACCACCGTCTTTTCACCGGGTTTTCCCGGCTGAGCGTATCGCGGGGCTTGTCTGGTGGGACCGACGAAGTGGCTATTTCCCTTACCGCCTAAACCACCCTTTAAGAATGTCCATGTTTCCCCAATTTTTAGTTCCACCAAGTCCCGGATAATTCTGTTTGAATCCGGTTCCTTTAACACCGTGCCCGGCGGAACAGGGATTAGAGTGGACTCTCCGTCCTTACCGTGTCGTTTCCTGCCTTCCCCGGGGGCACCGTTTCTTGCCTTGAACACCCGCTGCATCTTTAAATGGGAAAGGGTCTTTAAGTTTTCCTGTACGGTGAATATGACATCCCCACCGCGACCGCCGTCTCCCCCGTCGGGGCCGCCCTTGGGAACATACTTCTCCCTACGAAAAGAAACGGCCCCGGGGCCGCCCTTTCCTGAGTATAGTTCGATGATTGTTTCGTCAATAAATCCCTGCAAATCCGTATTGGGACTCCACCGGTAAAGGGGGAGCCCTGCTCTTTACTGGTCGATTGAAACGTGCCTTCTACCCCGTTTTCTAAAGAAATGAACTTTTCCCTCTGCCTTGGCAAAGAGCGTATCGTCCTTTCCAATTCCCACGTTAGCAGCAGGGTGGAACTTTGTACCCCGTTGACGGACTAAAATTTCTCCGGCTTTCACCAACTCTCCGCCATATCGCTTTATTCCCAGCCTTTGGGAATTAGAATCTCTTCCGTTTTTACTACTTCCTCCGCCTTTCTTATGGGCCATAGTATCAACTCCTTCATACTGTTTTAACAGTTATTGAGAGGGAATGTGGATATTCCCTTTCTACATCTTTCAGTCCCAGGGTGATAAAATCTGATATCCCCTTAAGCCAAGGATCCTCCGGTGAATTAATGCTTAGGACCTTAAGTTCCAGTTGGCCTTCTTTTTGGGCCTTGCCGTCCACTTCCGCCCCTTCATATGCCTCCAGAAGCCGAGCAGCCGTCTGAATAAGGACGGAAACCGCCGCGCATACAATGTCCTGTCCACGGTCCCCCTGCCCCGCGTGTCCGTCGGCAGTTATTTCTTCTATTAGTCCAAAACCGTTGTACAGTAATGTAATTCCTATCAATAGGGTTAAACCCCTGTAATATCCTCAATCTTTAGAGAGGAGTACTGAGGACGAAACCCCTGTTTTCTTCTATACCCTTTTCGTTTTTTATACTTAAAAACCAGGACTTTCTTTCCCTTTCCATGTTCTTCCAGGGTCGCTTTAACTTTCACACCCTTTACATAGGGGGTACCGATTTTTACATCCTCAGTACCACCTATACATAAAACGGAATCGAATTCCAGGGAATCTCCAACCTCTCCGCCTATTTTATCTACCTTGAGGCGGGTCCCCTTTTCCGCTTTATACTGTTTTCCTTTTATTTCCACTAACGCGTACATGCTCTTAAACCTCAATTTTTATGTTCTTTATCTATTCCGTGACGATCTTTTTACCATGTTCCGAAGATACAGGTCAATACCCTAACGAGCAATACCCCAACGAGCAATTTCTTACAGGCCGGCATGAACTGCCTCCGCCGCGTCTAAACCGTCCTTCATGGCTCTTACCACCAAAGAGGTCCCTGTTCTGGAGTCTCCGGCAGTGAATGCTCCCGGTACGGAGGTCATAGATCCATCCATATGGGAGATCCGCCCTGCTTTATCCAAGTCCACTCCCAGGTCCTTTATTAGCCTTCCTTCCTCGGCGGAGACAAATCCCATAGCCAAGAGTACCATATCCACATCCAGGGTGAATTCGGAATTTCCCACTCGCCGGGGGCGGTGTCTTCCGTCTCTCCCCTTCTCCCAGACTACTTCCTGGAAATGACCTCTCTGCACTTTGACCCCGATACCGGATAGCCTGATTGTTTCCACCCCCCAACGCCTTATACATCCCTCCTCGTGGCTGGTGGAGGTCCTCTTTACCTTTGGCCAGGCCGGCCAATTAGGATTTGAAGGAGAATTCCACTCCTCAGGCTCCGGCATTATCTCAAACTGATGGACCTCACGAGCACCCTGACGGACAGCGGTACCTACACAATCCGCTCCTGTATCTCCCCCGCCTATAACCAAGACTCGTTTGTCCTTGGCGGTGATTTTTTTCCGCGCGAGTTCTTCAAGGCTGCCCTTGTTATCCGGAGAAAAATTTGGACCGGATATCTCCCCATGAGGTTGAACAAGATACTCCATGGCAAAGTATACTCCTTCATAGTCCCTCCCCTGTACCGGAAGGTCCCTCGGTACAGTACAACCCGTTGTAAGAAGAAGGACATCGTATTTTCTCTTCAAATAACGAGCAGAGAGATCTTCTCCCGCGGTTACCAGGGTCTCAAATTCCACTCCTTTCCGCTCCAAAAGATCTATTCTCCTGTCCAAATAATTCTTATCCAGTTTAAAACTCGGAATTCCGTAACGGAGGAGGCCTCCGGGTTTATCCTCCCGCTCAAATACGGTGACCCTGTGTCCGTACTCTCTCAATCTTGAAGCCGCTGCCAGACCGGCGGGGCCTGACCCAATAATGGCGATCCTCTTGCCGGTTTCCGCGCGCTCTACGGTGTCCCGGACCCAACCGTACTCAAAGGCTTTTTCAATAATGGCCAATTCTAACTGCTTTATTGTAACCGGGCTGTCATTTATGGATAAAGTACAGGAAGCTTCGCAGGGGGCAGGACAGACCCGGCCGGTGATTTCAGGCATGGGATTGGTAAGGCTTAACAGCTCATATGCTTGCTTCCAATGTCCCCGATACGCCGCATCGTTCCAGTCAGGAATAAAATTTTCCAGGGGACAGCCCAGAGCATGACAGAAAGGAATTCCGCAATCCATACATCGGGCGCCTTGACGTTTCAGTTCTTCCTCTTCACGGGGTATATAGATTTCCCGGGCATCTTTTATTCTCTCCTCTACTTCACGGTAGAGGAAAGATTGTCGTTCATATTCCAAAAATCCTGTGGGTTTTCCCATTACACGTACACCTCCTCGGTCATTTCCGCTAGTTCCGATTCCCTGTGGTCCTTCATCTCCAGGCGTTCCAAGGCGATTCTGTAATCCATGGGCATCACCTTAACAAAGAGGGACACAGCGTATTCCCAGTTTTCCAGCATCTCTTTTGCGCGGGGACTGCCGGTATGTACAAAGTGTTCATCTATCATTGAATGTAAAGCTTTCTTGTCCTTCTCTGATGACACCGTTTCAACATCCACCGTTTCCAGATTGCACCGGGTATCGAAGAGTTGGTTCTCATCAAAAACAAAGGCGATGCCCCCGCTCATTCCGGCAGCAAAATTGATACCGGTAGGCCCGAGAATGGCCACACTTCCTCCTGTCATATATTCGCACCCGTGGTCCCCTACCCCTTCAATTACCGCCCTTGCTCCGCTGTTCCGAACACAGAAACGCTCGCCCCCAGTTCCGGAGATGTATACCTCGCCGGAGGTAGCGCCAAAAAGACAGACATTACCCGCAATGCTGTTCTGATAGGTTTGGAATTTTACACCCTGCGGGGGCACAACTACTATCTTGCCACCGGAAAGTCCTTTCCCTAGATAATCGTTTGCGTCACCATGGAGCCGAAAGGAGACCCCCTTAACAAGAAATGCTCCGAAACTCTGACCCGCACTGCCGTGAAAATCCACCTGGATTGTCTCCTTCGGTAGTCCTTCTCCTCCGTATTTTCGGGCAATGACTCCGCTTAGGGAGGCCCCCATTGTTCTGTGACTGTTCTTAATGTCATAGGAAAGCCGGACCTTTTTTTTCATTTCCCGTGCTTCTCTCGTATCTCTTAAAAGTCTGTCCTCCAGGCTTGTAAGAGGCTCCCGGTTAACACCATTCCTTTTCAGGGATTTTCTGTTTTCTTTTGTAGTGCTGTTTTCTTTCCCGCCGTCTCCATCTGCAAAGAGGATTCTAGAGAAATTGATCCCGCGTTTTTCACAGTACTCCTCTGCTGATGTAAGAGAGATACAATCTTTCCTTCCCACAAGCTCATCGAAAGACCTAGCTCCAAGTTCAGCCATAATCCTTCTGGTATCCCGGGCAAGAAACCGGAAATAACGAACCAAGTATTCAGGCTTTCCGGAATACCGCTGCCTCAAGTCGGCATTTTGGGTCGCAATTCCGACGGGACAAGTATTCAGATGACATTTTCGCATCATAACGCATCCCAGAGTTACTAGGACCACCGTTGCGAAACCGAACTCCTCAGCTCCAAGAAGAGCCCCTATAACGACGTCTCGTCCGGTCCGTATCTGCCCGTCCACCTGCAGCCGAATTCCTTCCCGCAATCCGTTTCTTCTAAGGACCTCCTGGGTTTCAGCTAACCCTATTTCCCAGAGTGAGCCGGCATGATGAATTGAGGTGAGTGGTGAAGAGCCGGTACCGCCGTCACCTCCGCTAATGACGATAAGGTCCGCTTTCGCTTTTGCCACCCCGGCCGCGATAGTACCAACCCCGGATTCCGCCACAAGTTTTACCGAAACTCTCGCCCTGGGATTGACCCGTTTCAGATCGAATATGAGCTGCGCAAGGTCTTCTATGGAGTAGATATCGTGGTGAGGCGGGGGAGATATTAAGCCCACGCCCGGGGTGGAGTTGCGTACCGCGGCGATTGTGGCATCCACCTTATGCCCGGGCAGTTGCCCCCCTTCCCCGGGTTTTGCTCCTTGGGCTATCTTTATCTGAAGTTCCTCCGCGTGG